>NZ_SOHF01000040.1:0-1192 GCF_004404045.1 Cryobacterium sp. Hh11
CGGCGAATTCAACCGGTCGTCGCAACACTCTATTTTTGTGAGGTGTTGTACGTGTGGTCGAAGTTTGAACTGGTTGAGAAGCAGGCGCGGTTTTGGGTGTTGATGGCTCAAGGCTCGACGCTGACTGCAGCGTGCGATGCTGTGGGCGTGAATCGACGAACTGGACGGCGTTGGCGTCAAGCAACGGGTGGGCGGATCCCTCTTCCTGAGGCAGAGCGGTCGGGGCGGTACTTGTCCTTGGAGGAGCGGCTGCGGATCGCGGACTTGCACGTGGCCGGCACCGGCGTGCGGGGGATCGCTGCCCTGGTGGGCCGGTCTGCTGCCACGATCAGTCGAGAGTTGGCTCGAGGCGGGTTCAAGTCCGGCCCACGGGCACGGACGCGGTATGCCCCGTATGCGGCGCAGAAGCAGGCCGAGCTCCGCGGACGTCGTCCCAAGGCCAGCAAATTCGACCATCCCGAACTGGCCTCCTTGGTGCAGACCAAGTTGTGCGTGAAATGGAGCCCGGAACAGATCAGTGATCATTTGGCTGCGGAGTTTCCCGATCGGCAGGAGATGCGGGTCAGCCCGGAGGCGATTTACCAGGCCCTCTACGCGGGAGGCCGCGGTGACTTGCGCGGTGATCTGCATCAGCACTTGCGCACCGGCCGCGCCATCAGGCGTCCCAGACGGCCTGCAGCGAAGAACTCGGGCAAGATCCCGGACATGACCATGATCAGCGAGCGACCCGCGGAGGTTGAGGACCGCGCCGTGCCTGGGCATTGGGAAGGGGATCTGATCTTGGGGTCAAACTGCCGGTCGGCGATCGCTACGTTGGTGGAGCGTCAGACACGGTTCACGATGCTGGTCCACCTCCCCGGTGACCACAGCGCGATCACGGTTCGCGATTGCCTGTTGGCCGCCATCAAGACTCTGCCAAAACACTTGGCTAAGACTTTGACTTGGGATCAGGGCACCGAGTTGGCCCAGCACCGGAAGATCACGTTGGCCACAAAGATGGATATCTACTTCTGTGATCCGCATTCGCCGTGGCAACGGGGCACCAACGAGAACACCAACGGGCTGCTGCGCCAATATTTCCCCAAAGGCACCGACTTATCCGTTCATTCGCCCGAGCGGCTGCTCGAAGTCGCTACCGAACTCAACAATCGACCCCGCAAAACACTCGGCGGCATCACACCCGCTCAAGCGA
>NZ_SOHF01000036.1:0-1374 GCF_004404045.1 Cryobacterium sp. Hh11
AGGACTTGATCTACTCGCTCTACACGATCACTCATCCGGACGTCCTATCCCGCCTGTACAGCGCAGAAGAGAAGGAAATGAAAGATGTTGGTCCTGATACGTACGATGAAAGCTGGCGGGGACTCTTCCTTCAAGAAACTTCGGGCAGTGACACTGACGATCTTGGAACGGCGCCTCTTGGAGACGCGTCTTGGCTGGCATACAACCTTCTAAACACTCAACATTTGGTGGGCCAACGCACCTCCATCGTGCTCGAGCAAGAAGACGGCCTCGTCACTGGTGCCAAGGTTTATGGGATGTCTGACCACCTAACGACGTACATGACCGCGCTGACCGGATACAGAGAGACTGGAACAGAAACTGACCAAAATTACTACTCGATGAAAACTGGCGACGTAAACGACGAAGCCTTCGTCTACTACCTCGACTGCCTCGCGCGACACAGCTTCATCTAGCCCGATACGAACAACACCTGTCAGGCTGCGGATGCTGACCCACGGTGATGCGGCAGAATTATGCTAGCTGCCGCTATCACCCGTTGGTCAGCACCGTAGTCTGACTCGTCAGAGGAACCTGCCAAGAAGTCGCCCTTGATGTGCCTCGCCCGGAGGCCAAAAAGCGGCCTATTCGATCCTGCGATGTCCGCGATCGCATAGTGGCCACCGGCCGCAGCCAGTTAATCGAACACCCCCCTCACGACGGAAATATTTCTCGGCCCATAAGCACACTGTCGTGCCGGCGTAAACGCGACCGTGGCATCAACTGCGGTCGCGACAACTGCCCTGCCCTGGAAAACTCCGCCATTCCACGAAACGGCTGTCTCGAAACCCTAGGGATATAAGACGTCTCACAGTCATGACCTGAGCGTCCTCAAAATCGTCGGAATCTGGAGGCACGGCGAGTCTTATAACTACGTCGCATAACCACCTGCTGTAATTACGGTACACACCATTAGTTATGAGACACCTCAGGAGCAGAATTGACGAAACTGATCGGCTACGCGCGCGTATCCACGCGACAACAATCCACCGACCGGCAGCAAGTCGACATCCTGGCCGCCGGAGTCCGGCGCGACGACCTTTACGTCGACCATGGAATCTCAGGCGCTCGAGCATCACGGCCGTACTTTGATCGCGCGCTCGACGCCCTCGAAGACGGCGACACCCTCGTCATCACGACCCTGGACCGGCTCGGCCGATCGACGCAGAACATGCTCGCTTTCGCCGAGGAGCTCCGCGGCCGCGGTGCCGGTCTCTGAACCGTCCCTGATTTCCTGCCGCTTTCTTTCTGGTGAAAGGATTCGGTTATGCCCAAGAAACACCCAACAGAGGTTCGCGAACGAGCGGTCCGTATGACGCTTGATCGTTTGAAGGA
>NZ_SOHF01000014.1:0-1385 GCF_004404045.1 Cryobacterium sp. Hh11
TCGCGCGACGACGGCCGTGAGGAGTAGATTTTCTGAAAGCGACGAAAAGTTGGCGCCCGGATCCCGAAGCCACCTCTTCGTAATGCCACAAATCCGCGTTGTTCGGTGGCCGGGAATGCGGTGCGGCTGCGACGTGCTTTGTCCCTCCGCCGCGACAGGTTCCTGCTGGTGAGGTCGCCGTCGCGGAAGGGACCGTTGCTCATGTAGAGGATCACGGCAGCGTGATGGTGCCAATGGTTGATCCACCACGACGACGCAGTGCCGGCGTCGCCGCCCGCACGCTGGCATCGGCCGCGGCGGGCAGATCGTCATCGGCCAACGCTGACGCCATGCGTTGCGCGGTTGCGTAGACGCTGCCTTTGTCGAAGGCTATGCGGGGACGTTCGGACGCCTCAGATGACTCGGCGGTGAGGTCCAGTGCCCACGTTCGGCGATAGAACGCTGCTTGAGACATTCCAAGATCGCGGGCAACCGTTGTTGCGATCTATCCACCGTCGATGAGCCGACGGGCGTTGCGAATTTGGCTGTCGGTGATGAGCCGCGAGCGGCCGCCTAAATCCTTGCCGGCTTCGCGGCGTTTGTTGATGGAGTCGACGACACGCTTTCGCTTGATTTCGTGTTCCATGTGCCCGAGCGTTGCCATGATCGTGAACAGCATGGACCCCATCGGTGTCGCCACCGCCGCGGTTCAGTATGCGCAGGCCGGCACCGCGGCCGCGAAGCTCTTCAGCGAACGCGAGCATGTTCTGCGTTGACCGGCCCAGCCGGTCCAGGGTCGTGATGACGAGAGTGTCGCCATCCTCGAGAGCGTCGAGCGCGCGATCGAAGTAAAGCCGTGATGCTCGAGCGCCGGAGATCTCATGGTCGACGTAAAGGTCGTTGCGCCGGACGCCAGCGGCGAGGATGTCGATCTGTTGCCGGTCGGTGGACTGCTGTCGCGTGGATACGCGCGCGTAGCCGATCAGTTTCGTCAATTCTGCTCCCGGGGCGTCTCATAACCAATGGTGACTACCGCAATTCAACCAGGAGGTTATGCGACATAGTTATGAGAATCAGCGCGCCGCAAGATTCCGGCGAACGCGGAGGGATCCAAGACATGGGCGTGAGACGTCTCGTATCCCTAGGGTTACAAGACAGCCTGAACGGGCGAAACCTTGTCGCGTTAGAGGCACCTGAGCGCGAAACCTCAACGGGCAGGTCAAACGGGCACCTCCCCCCCAAGCGCGATGCGGAGCCCAGCTGTCGCGGGGGAGTGTCCGTAGGGGGTCGGCGAATTCAACCGGTCGTCGCAACACTCTATTTTTGTGAGGTGTTGTACGTGTGGTCGAAGTTTGAACTGGTTGAGAAGCAGGCGCGGTTTTGGGTGTTGATGGCTCAAGGCTCGA
>NZ_SOHF01000029.1:0-1469 GCF_004404045.1 Cryobacterium sp. Hh11
GAGCCTGTCAAATCTTTTGTGTAAGTGTTGGGAATTGGTTAGAGGTGGGGGTTGATTCGGTCGGGGTAAATCATCACGAGCTGGCTGAGGGCTTGCTTCCAATTCGTGGTGACTTGGCCTTCGACGAGGCGGCCTTCGGCGTTGCGTTTGACGCCTGCGGCTCGACCTCGTTCCTTGGCTCGGTCGCGGGCTCGTTTGTCTTCGATGTTGCAGATGGCCAGCCAGAGCATCTTGATGACGGCGTCGTCGTTGGGGAAGTGGCCACGATTCTTAGTTACTTTCCGCAGTTGGAAATTCAATGATTCGATGCTGTTCGTCGTGTAAATCACCCGCCTCAGCTCGGGCGGAAACGCGAGGAACGGGGTGAAACGTTCCCAGGCATCTTCGAACGTTTTGACGGCCGTGGGGTATTTCACGCCCCGCGGCGACGCCGCGAACTCGGTCAGGGCGTCCCAAGCCGTCTCGGCGTCAGCGGCGGTATAGATCGGCTTGAGCGCGGCCGCGACGGCCCGGCGATCGTTGTAGCCGACGAACCGTAACGCCGCCCGCAGCAGGTGCACGACACACGTCTGAACGGTCGCTTGCGGCCAGGTCGTTTCGATCGCCTCGGGGAACCCGGTCAAGCCATCGCAGCAGACGATGAGGACGTCCTTCACGCCGCGGTTGGCCAGCTGCGCGCAGACACTGGCCCAGAATTTGGCACCCTCGGTATCCTGCACCCAGATGCCCAACACATGCTTGATGCCGTCCATGTCGACGCCGACAGCGATGTGCGCGGCCTTGTTGCGCACGTGCCCGCCGTCCCGAACTTTGACGATCAGCGCGTCCAGATAGATCACCGGGTAGAGCGCCTCCAGCGGGCGGCGCTGCCATTCCAGGACCGCGTCAAGGACCGCGTCGGTGATCTTCGAGATCGTCTCGTGGGACAGCTCGGTGCCGATCGTGGAGACGAGGTGGTGCTGGATATCGCGCACCGTCATCCCGCCGGCATAAAGCGAGATGATCATGTCGTCCAGGCCGCCGAGGCGCCGCTCACCCTTGGGCACCAAACGGGGAGTAAAGCTCCCGTCGCGGTCCCGCGGGATGTCCAACTCCAGATCGCCGACCTCGGCCGCGACCGTCTTCGCTGACGTTCCATTTCGCGAATTCGCATAGAACCTAGCTTCGGGGTCGCCCTTGTCATAGCCGAGGTGCTCGGTCAGCTCGGCCTGCAAGCCGCGCTCGAGGGCTGCTTTAATCAGGCCGGGCACTAACCCGCCCTCGCCGGTAAGTTGCATCGTGCCGGCATCGATCTTCGCGAAGAGACCATCGAGAGCGCCGCTATCGCGCAACTCCTTGATCGCATCGGCGGCCGCACGCTGGGCCGGGGACTTCGGTGCTTTCAGCTTCTCAGTTCGTTCTGTCATGACCATTAGTGTCACTCCTTCAAATAGATCCGCAACCCCTTACACAGACCATCTGACACCCTC
>NZ_SOHF01000033.1:0-1842 GCF_004404045.1 Cryobacterium sp. Hh11
AGCGCACTCGGGAACATGCCGCCCGAAGAATATGAACGCAACTATTACGCTGAAACAAACGGCCCGATAAATATCGAAGCCGCCAACAAAACGGCGGCATGAAACCCGGGACGGTTCACTCCGTGTGCTGAACCTCGGCGGCGGCGACGTCGATACAGCAACACCGATGGGGTCCATGCTGTTCACGATCATGGCGGCGCTCGGGCAGATGGAACACGACATCAAGCGAGAGCGTGTTGTCGACTCCATCAACAAACGCCGCGCAGCCGGCAAAGACTTAGGCGGCCGCCCGCGGATCATCACCGACAGCCAAATCCGCAACGCCCGCCGACTCATCGACGGCGGAGAGACAGCGACAACGGTTGCCCGCGACCTCGGAATGTCTCGAGCAACGTTCTATCGCCGAGCACGGGCACTGGACCTCACCGCCGAGTAATTTGAGGCGTCCGAACGTGCCCCGTATACCCTCCCTTCACCGGGCATTTTCTCAGGCGGGGCATACGGGACGGTCGCCCTCTCGGCACCGCAGGGAACCGAATAGACGACGGTAATTCGAAGCTGCCCCGGTCACCGTCGTCCAAGTGGGGTTGTTTAGGCAACAAAGTTCAGCCTGCGACTTCGCGTTGCTAGCGGCGGTTATTCGTACCTGGTGGTCGTGATGCCCGTGTTCTTCGCGGTGCTCCTCGAAGTTGTCAGCACCGATAGGGCAGCGAGGATCAAGCTGAGCGCAATGACGACGTAGTAGTAGGATCCGGGCCAGTCGATGGTGTGCGCCCCTTTGGAGAGTCCGGTCACGACTGCCCAGGGGAAGTTGACGCCGAGGGAGAGGTACGCGCCGAAAACGGGTCGCTGTTTGCACAAAAAATCGATGGGTACTCTGTGCAGAAGTCCGATATTGGTTGTCTATAACATGTTGCTAGCCTCGCCTTACATGCCACGTCGATCTCGTTGATGCAACGCAAGGGCTGGCGTCGAATATGGTCTATGCCCTTCCGCCTTGAATGCAACATCACATTCCGCCCAACTTGGCTCAACAGAATGGAATCCACATGGAACACAAGATTTTTGAATTGGGCGATTTTACTCTGCAGAAAGGCTCTGTTTTACCGTCAGCGAAGCTTGGGTACGTCACTCTGGGCGAATTGAACGAAGCGAAGGACAACGTCGTGGTTTGCCCCACATGGTTCACCGCGACGCCGTCTGACACCGCATCATGGCTGACCGGCAAGGGACGGGCATTGGACCCGGAAAAGTACTTCATTGTCGTACCGAACCACTTCGGCGCAGCCGTGTCCTCTTCCCCCAGCAATACCCCAGCGCCGTTCGGGCGAGGTCTGTTTCCTCGCGTTACCGCCTACGACAACGTTGTCGCCCAACACCGCCTGCTTACCGAGGAACTCGGTGTAGAAAAGATCCGCCTAGTAACGAGTTGGTCTCTGGGTGCTTGCCAGACCTACGCCTGGGCTGCTTTGCACCCGGAAATGGTTCGAGCCATAGCGCCAATATCGGGTTCGGCGCGGACAGCAGAATATAACAAAGTGTTTCTACATTCCCTCATTCGCGCGGTCACGTCTGACAGTGATTGGAACGACGGTTTCTACGCTGACAAACCCCCTGTCAAAGGCATGAAGACATTCGCGGCAATCTACGCCGGTTGGGGGTTCTCGGAGCCCTTCTACAGGGAGGAGCTCTACCGAAGCTTCGGGGCAAGCGACACAGAACAATGAACCGTCCCGGGTTTCATGCCGCCGTTTTGTTGGCGGCTTCGATATTTATCGGGCCGTTTGTTTCAGCGTAATAGTTGCGTTCATATTCTTCGGGCGGCATGTTCCCGAGTGCGCT
>NZ_SOHF01000030.1:0-2260 GCF_004404045.1 Cryobacterium sp. Hh11
GAAATCACGATCACCGTTTCCGGTGATTTCAATCCGGAAGATGTCAACCTATATGAGGTTCTCTGTCGAATGATTCTACGAATCAATGTAGCCGTGCGTCTTGACATGATTTCTGGGGCGGGGATACCGTGAAGAAGGTTACCCACCAAGAGCATCTGCAGCGAGGATCATATTTGTGAGTGAATCGGGAAAGACACAACAACCACCCTCGAACGTGAGCGCGCGGCCACAACGTGAAATGTGGTCCGGGCGAAGAGTGTTCATACTCGCTGCCATCGGGTCCGCCGTGGGACTGGGCAATATCTGGCGCTTCCCCTACGTTGCCTACGAAAACGGCGGCGGGGCGTTCATTATCCCGTACCTGGTCGCCCTGCTCACTGCCGGAATACCGCTACTCTTCCTCGATTATGCCATCGGGCACCGATTCCGTGGGTCACCTCCGCTGGCAATGCGGAGACTGCATCCCAAAGCCGAAGCCATTGGCTGGTGGCAAGTAGGAATCTGTTTCGTCATTGCCGTGTACTACGCGGTGATCATTGCCTGGGCCGGCATGTACTTCATATTCTCCTTCACCACCGCTTGGGGCGACGACGCCGCGGGTTTCTTTACCGGCGAGTTCCTCCAGGTCAGCGATCAGGTGAACCTGGGCTTCGACTTCGTGCCCTCCGTGCTCATTCCGCTGATTCTCGTGTGGGGCGTGGTTATCGCCATCCTCGCTTTGGGCGTGCAAAAGGGAATTGCCCGCTCCTCCATCGTGTTTATGCCGTTGCTATTGATCATGTTCCTCATTCTGGTCGTCCAAGCGCTGTTCCTTGAGGGTGCCTGGACCGGACTGGACGCGTTTTTCACGCCGGACTGGACCCGACTCGGTGACAGTTCTATCTGGGTGGCTGCCTATGGGCAGATCTTCTTCTCACTGTCGGTGGCCTTCGGGATCATGATCACGTATGCCTCCTACCTGCGGCGAAAAACCGATCTGACCGGTTCCGGGTTCGTCGTCGGCTTCGCCAATTCCGGCTTCGAGCTGCTGGCCGGCATCGGGGTCTTCGCTGCCTTGGGATTCATGGCGGCATCGAGCGGGGTTGGTGTGGACGAAGTCGCTGTCAGCGGTATCGGTCTGGCATTCATTGCGTTCCCGACCATCATTGCGCAGGCGCCGGCGGGTGTTCTGTTGGGAGTGCTGTTCTTCGGTTCGCTTGTGTTCGCCGGTCTAACGTCGCTGATCAGTATCGTCGAAGTCATCATTGCCGCCGTTCAGGACAAGTTAGGCTGGCGGCGGGTGAAGGCAGCGCTGGTCGTCGGCATCCCTATTGCCCTGATATCGATCCTGCTGTTTCCAACGACGACGGGCCTGAACCTGCTCGATGTGACCGATGCCTTTGTCAATAGCTTCGGAATTGTAGCCGTCGCACTGGTGGCCGTAGTGGCGATGTCCGCTGGGTTCAGCGCTCTTCCCCGGCTGCGCGAACACATCAATGCAACGTCCTCGATTAAGCTGGGCCGCAGTTGGCAGATTTTCATCGGCGGTGTCACTCCGGTGGTCCTGGGTTACATCCTGATCGACACCCTCACCACCAGGATCAGCGAGGGCTACGGCGGTTTACCGGACTGGTTTGTCGGCGTCTTCGGCTGGGGCATGGTGATTGCCTTGGTGCTGATCGCCTACCTGCTCTCGAAGATTCCGTGGAGCCATCGATCCGCCGCTTATGAGAAAAATGTCCATGAACCGATCCTGGACGCCGAACTCGATGCGAATAAATCCGCCACGGATAAGATCATGGATGGCGAAACTCGCCTGCCCGAAACCGCCGCATCCGGATCCGCAGCGGGGGAAAGGAAGAACCCATGAGTACCTCCGCGGTCGTCATGATGATCATCGCTCTGTTGGCCGTATGGGGAGGGCTGGGGATGGCCCTGCTCAATCTCAAGCGGCATCCGGAAGTCATCGACGACGAGGAAGCCGACGCTGTTTTGCACGACGGCGCATCCGTGTCGCCATTACGGTAGGTTCGTGGCCCGCAAAGTGACGTTGATTCGCCCGCGGCTGAGTCGGTTCGTCAGATCGGCTGTTCGCGGATAGGCCTTTAGTAGGCCCTGCTGCCCGGAGCGGGCCACCTTTGCACGGGCTTGAGGATGCGCACTCGCGCGACGACGGCCGTGAGGAGTAGATTTTCTGAAAGCGACGAAAAGTTGGCGCCCGGATCCCGAAGCCACCTCTTCGTAATGCCACAAATCCGCGTTGTTCGGTGGCCGGGAATGC
>NZ_SOHF01000001.1:0-5234 GCF_004404045.1 Cryobacterium sp. Hh11
GTTGTTCTCGACCGTACATCGAGAACCACATAGTGGACGCTAAAGCAGCTTCTTCAAACTGAGTGTTATCAAATTATCGGCTTATTAGTACCGGTCAGCTCCATGGGTCTTTAGTCCCCACTTCCACATCCGGCCTATCAACGCAGTAGTCTAGCTGCGAGCCTCTCCCCCGAAGGGATGGAAATCTCATCTCGAAGCCGGCTTCCCGCTTAGATGCTTTCAGCGGTTATCCGTTCCGAACGTAGCTAATCAGCGGTGCTCCTGGCGGAACAACTGACACACCAGAGGTTCGTCCATCCCGGTCCTCTCGTACTAGGGATAGATCTTCTCAAATTTCCTGCGCGCGCAGCGGATAGGGACCGAACTGTCTCACGACGTTCTAAACCCAGCTCGCGTACCGCTTTAATGGGCGAACAGCCCAACCCTTGGGACCTACTCCAGCCCCAGGATGCGACGAGCCGACATCGAGGTGCCAAACCATGCCGTCGATATGGACTCTTGGGCAAGATCAGCCTGTTATCCCCGAGGTACCTTTTATCCGTTGAGCGACAGCGCTTCCACAAGCCACTGCCGGATCACTAGTCCCGACTTTCGTCCCTGCTCGACTTGTCAGTCTTACAGTCAAGCTCCCTTGTGCACTTACACTCGACACCTGATTACCAACCAGGTTGAGGGAACCTTTGGGCGCCTCCGTTACTTTTTAGGAGGCAACCGCCCCAGTTAAACTACCCACCAGGCACTGTCCCTGAACCGGATCACGGTTCGAAGTTAGGTATCCAATATGACCAGAGTGGTATTTCAACAATGACTCCACCTGAACTAGCGTCCAAGCTTCACAGTCTCCCACCTATCCTACACAAGCCACACCGAACACCAATACCAAGCTGTAGTAAAGGTCACGGGGTCTTTCCGTCCTGCTGCGCGTAACGAGCATCTTTACTCGTAATGCAATTTCGCCGAGTTCGCGGTTGAGACAGCTGGGAAGTCGTTACGCCATTCGTGCAGGTCGGAACTTACCCGACAAGGAATTTCGCTACCTTAGGATGGTTATAGTTACCACCGCCGTTTACTGGGGCTTAAATTCTCAGCTTCGCCTTGCGGCTAACCGTTCCTCTTAACCTTCCAGCACCGGGCAGGCGTCAGTCCGTATACATCGTCTTGCGACTTAGCACGGACCTGTGTTTTTAGTAAACAGTCGCTTCCCACTGGTCTCTGCGGCCTTCGAACGCTCCCGGAGCAAGTCCGTTCACGCCTCAGGCCCCCCTTCTCCCGAAGTTACGGGGGCATTTTGCCGAGTTCCTTAACCACGATTCTCTCGATCTCCTTAGTATTCTCTACCTGATCACCTGAGTCGGTTTGGGGTACGGGTGACTAAAACCTCGCGTCGATGCTTTTCTTGGCAGCATAGGATCACTGATTTCACCCTTACGGGCTACCCATCGGGTCTCAACCTTATATGAGAGACGGATTTGCCTATCTCTCGGCCTACATCCTTAGACCGGGTCAACCATCGCCCGGCTCAGCTACCTTCCTGCGTCACACCTGTTAATACGCTAACCGCACCAGCATAGGGTCGCACGCTAGGCCCCACGCTTCACCCCGAAGGGATCCATCTAGGGGATTCAGATGCTTAGCATTACTGGATTAGTTTGGGCGGTTTTTCGTCAGTACGGGAATATCAACCCGTTGTCCATCGACTACGCCTGTCGGCCTCGCCTTAGGTCCCGACTTACCCAGGGCGGATTAGCCTGGCCCTGGAACCCTTGATCTTTCGGAGGACGGGTTTCTCACCCGTCTTTCGCTACTCATGCCTGCATTCTCACTCGTGTAGCCTCCACGGCTGGTTTACACCGCCGCTTCGCTGGCCACACGACGCTCTCCTACCCATCAACACGGCTGAACCAACCACACAAGGTGGCGGCTTACCAAAAATATCAATGCCACAACTTCGGTGGCGTGCTTGAGCCCCGTTACATTGTCGGCGCGGAATCACTTGACCAGTGAGCTATTACGCACTCTTTCAAGGGTGGCTGCTTCTAAGCCAACCTCCTGGTTGTCTGTGCAACTCCACATCCTTTCCCACTTAGCACGCGCTTTGGGACCTTAGTTGGTGGTCTGGGTTGTTTCCCTCTCGACGATGAAGCTTATCCCCCACCGTCTCACTGCTGCGCTCTCACTTACCGGCATTCGGAGTTTGGCTGACGTCAGTAAGCTTTTGGGCCCCATCGGCCATCCAGTAGCTCTACCTCCGGCAAGAAACACGCAACGCTGCACCTAAATGCATTTCGGAGAGAACCAGCTATCACGAAGTTTGATTGGCCTTTCACCCCTATCCACAGCTCATCCCCTCCATTTTCAACTGAAGTGGGTTCGGTCCTCCACGACGTCTTACCGTCGCTTCAACCTGGCCATGGATAGATCACTTCGCTTCGGGTCTAGGACATGCGACTGAATCGCCCTATTCAGACTCGCTTTCGCTACGCATTCCCCTCTCGGGTTAAGCTCGCCACATATCACTAACTCGCAGGCTCATTCTTCAAAAGGCACGCTGTCACCAGAACAAAGCTGGCTCCAACGGTTTGTAAGCAAACGGTTTCAGGTACTATTTCACTCCCCTCCCGGGGTACTTTTCACCTTTCCCTCACGGTACTTGTTCACTATCGGTCATGTAGGAGTATTTAGGCTTATCAGGTGGTCCTGACGGATTCACACGGGATTTCTCGGGCCCCGTGCTACTTGGGATACTTCTCGGGCGATTGCTGCATTTCGACTACGGGGTTCGCACCCTCTATGACCAGGCTTTCAATCCTGTTCGTCTATACAACGTTCTAACCCTTACCATTCGGTAGAATAGGCAGAAAAGTCCCGCAACCCCGACCATGCAACGCCTACCGGCTATCACACATGATCGGTTTAGCCTCATCCGGGTTCGCTCGCCACTACTAACGGAATCACTGTTGTTTTCTCTTCCTGTGGGTACTGAGATGTTTCACTTCCCCACGTTCCCTCTACCCGCCCTATATATTCAGGCGGGAGTCACCAGGTCACCTTGCGGGCCTGGCGGGGTTTCCCCATTCGGACATCCTCGGATCACAGTTCGTTTATCAACTCCCCGAGGCTTATCGCAGATTACTACGTCCTTCTTCGGCTCTACATGCCAAGGCATTCACCGTTTGCTCTTAAAAATTTGAAATCACATGAGTTTGAATCGATTAAGTATGCCGAATAAATTCGACATCGAAATTGACCAATGATCTAATTGCTTAGATCTTTGTAATTTGCTCTCTTACGAGAGTCAAATTTAAGATGCTCGCGTCCACTGTGTAGTTCTCAAAGTACGGGCGGTACCCTTCCCGCCGGCAAGTGATGCCAACGAGAAAAAGTCCAGAAGAAACAGATCAACACCAAGACTTTCATCCCAGGTTGTTCCGGTCCCTCAGGACCCAACAGCGTGCATATACAAGTCTCTCCAACACCTACTTTTCCAACCCCGTCCTTACGAACCAGGCGTACCGAGTAGATCTCAGCCGTTCTTGCATCAATGTCAATGTTCCACCCATGAGCGCCATCAGAAGACATTCGCTTCCGTATGACTGGCCGCCATATTCCGCTGTATACAGACGGGACGGCACGTGCTCCTTAGAAAGGAGGTGATCCAGCCGCACCTTCCGGTACGGCTACCTTGTTACGACTTAGTCCTAATCACCAATCCCACCTTCGACAGCTCCGTCCCTTACGGGTTCGGCCACTGGCTTCGGGTGTTACCGACTTTCATGACTTGACGGGCGGTGTGTACAAGGCCCGGGAACGTATTCACCGCAGCGTTGCTGATCTGCGATTACTAGCGACTCCGACTTCATGAGGTCGAGTTGCAGACCTCAATCCGAACTGAGACCGGCTTTTTGGGATTCGCTCCACCTTGCGGTATCGCAGCCCTTTGTACCGGCCATTGTAGCATGCGTGAAGCCCAAGACATAAGGGGCATGATGATTTGACGTCATCCCCACCTTCCTCCGAGTTGACCCCGGCAGTATCCCATGAGTTCCCACCATTACGTGCTGGCAACATAGGACGAGGGTTGCGCTCGTTGCGGGACTTAACCCAACATCTCACGACACGAGCTGACGACAACCATGCACCACCTGTATACCGACCTTGCGGGGCGACCATTTCTGGCCGTTTCCGGTATATGTCAAGCCTTGGTAAGGTTCTTCGCGTTGCATCGAATTAATCCGCATGCTCCGCCGCTTGTGCGGGCCCCCGTCAATTCCTTTGAGTTTTAGCCTTGCGGCCGTACTCCCCAGGCGGGGAACTTAATGCGTTAGCTGCGACACGGAGACCGTGGAATGGTCCCCACATCTAGTTCCCAACGTTTACGGCATGGACTACCAGGGTATCTAATCCTGTTCGCTCCCCATGCTTTCGCTCCTCAGCGTCAGTTACGGCCCAGAGATCTGCCTTCGCCATTGGTGTTCCTCCTGATATCTGCGCATTCCACCGCTACACCAGGAATTCCAATCTCCCCTACCGCACTCTAGTCTGCCCGTACCCACTGCAGGCCCGAGGTTGAGCCTCGGGTTTTCACAGCAGACGCGACAAACCGCCTACGAGCTCTTTACGCCCAATAATTCCGGACAACGCTTGCACCCTACGTATTACCGCGGCTGCTGGCACGTAGTTAGCCGGTGCTTTTTCTGCAGGTACCGTCACTCCCAGGAAAACCCAGTCGCTTCTTCCCTACTAAAAGAGGTTTACAACCCGAAGGCCTTCGTCCCTCACGCGGCGTTGCTGCATCAGGCTTGCGCCCATTGTGCAATATTCCCCACTGCTGCCTCCCGTAGGAGTCTGGGCCGTGTCTCAGTCCCAGTGTGGCCGGTCACCCTCTCAGGCCGGCTACCCGTCGTCGCCTTGGTGAGCCATTACCTCACCAACTAGCTGATAGGCCGCGAGCTCATCCTTGACCAAAATTCTTTCCACCCCAGAAGATGCCTTCCAAGGTAATATCCGGTATTAGCTACAGTTTCCCGCAGTTATCCCAGAGTCAAGGGCAGATTGCTCACGTGTTACTCACCCGTTCGCCACTGATCCAAGGAGCAAGCTCCTCTTCACCGTTCGACTTGCATGTGTTAAGCACGCCGCCAGCGTTCGTCCTGAGCCAGGATCAAACTCTCCGTAAATGTTTGAATAGCTACCCGCCCCATATAAATACGAAACGAACGCCCATCTAGTGCACC
>NZ_SOHF01000024.1:0-7337 GCF_004404045.1 Cryobacterium sp. Hh11
AGCGCACTCGGGAACATGCCGCCCGAAGAATATGAACGCAACTATTACGCTGAAACAAACGGCCCGATAAATATCGAAGCCGCCAACAAAACGGCGGCATGAAACCCGGGACGGTTCAGAATGCAAATCGCTGAACAATGCTGTTCGTTGCCGCAACTGCGCGATCCGGGATCCTCGGAGTCCTGGGCTTTGCTCTCTTTCTGACCGCCCGACTCGCCACTCGACGGTTCTGGCACGAATCCCTCTGAAGAATTAGACCCAGACCGTCCCGTTGGGGGTTCGTGATGGGGCGTGCAGACTCCCCGTATCCCCCCTGTGAGCGCTCTTCTGTTGCGCGTCGTCGGCGCATGCCCCGGCCGGGTAGGCCGGACCGTAGACTCACACTGTACGAGCTGGCGATTCAGAGTCGCCAAGCACGGCCGTGACCGAAGGAGGGTGTGCTCTTGCGTCGAACTGGTCGCTTTCCTCGGGCGTGGACATTAGCCGTGGCTGCATCTGTGGCGTCCGTCTGCGTATCTCTCGCTGGATGCGCATCGATGACGGGCGCGGATGCGGCGAGCCTGGATTCGATCGCCGAGCTCGCGAGAGCTGCTGGTATCGCTCCTGAACTCGTGTACACGACTGAGGTGGACGGCTACGATCTCGCACCGCAGTCGGTCGGGCCGGGTGCTGCAGACGGGATGTCGGCTACCTGGTTCAACAGCAGCACGGGTGCGATGCTGAGCATCCGTAGCGATTCCGGTGAACTCACGGAAGCGTCGTGCGCTGCGACACCCCTTTGGGATGCGCCCGACGGAGCGGTGACGTGTGCCAATGAGGATGGCGTCTGGCATCGGTCGACTGGAGGCATCCACGAGTACGTCGCGGTGCGAGACGGTGCGCTGATCTGGGTATCCGGAATGAACGACGCGTCGCCAGCGGATCTTCTGACAGCCGCGAAGAAAGTGCACGTGCCATCGGATGCGGAACTCGAACTGCTCTTCTCCGACGTTCCCAAGACTCCGGGCGAACCGGTGGAGCGCGGAGACCTACCTGAGGATGGCGACGGTGCGCCGATCGATCCGACCGGGCCGGGTGGGTAGTTCCACTCCGCCGAATGCGGCCGCTTGCCGGGCCGCTCCTCATATCTCTAGCCCTAATCCTCGTGGCCGGCGAGGCGCCGTCTGAGCTCTAAGTTCTCACCCTGCGCCTTGGCCAGCGCGAGTTGGAGCTGGCTCAGTTCCCTCCGGTAGGCCTCGCGTTCGGATTTCAGCCGGGCCGAAAGACCGCACGGCAGCGGACGTGCTGGGGCGCTCATTCGCTCCCGGCGCGGTTACGCGGAGGAGATGTCTGCTTCGAAACTGTTCGATACCAGCGTCCCCCCTGATGACACCCGACCAAACCAGCGCCGCCCTCGGCATCAAGCGGTACGTTCACCGGACGGTGAACCGCGACAGTCGGCATCGCTTGTCGACGCTCTTTGAAAAGTACACCGGGGGCGTTATCGTCCTGCTTCTCGAATACCAAATGACCACATAGGCGCGGAGTGTCAGATGGGAACGGCCGCGGGGACGTTCGCATTCGGTTTCATGTCAGATCGTCCCGGTGGGGGTTCGGCTTACGGTCGTCTCAGTGCAGACGTCAACAGGGTTGGCTTCACGTGATTCGGTCCCGTTGGAGGTTCCTTGGGTTCTTGCGGGAAACTAACCGACGTCGCTCGGACCGTTCCCCGGTCGGGTGGCGATAAGTCGTCTGCATGGCTTTCCGAATCGACTCTTTAGGTTCATTCGAAAAGTTAGCTGATCGCCGATCGTGCGCCGCGCCAAGCAGCCATGACTGACCATGCCAGGAAGAGCAACAGAATTGCGATGAGGATAGCGTTGGCTTCCGGGATGAATTGTGCCACTCCCGCAGTGATAGCAACAAGTGCGAAGCCAATCCATGACGGCAACCGGGCGGCCTTGTGGCCAGCTGTCCATGCGGCATCACTGGTCATTGTCGGCGGGATTCTGATTCCGATGAAACCGTTCCGACTAATTCTGCCGGAGGCTGCCAGCTGTGTCACGACAACGACAAGGAGCATCGCGGCGGCGAGGATGTAGGCGACACTATTGGTGCCGTATGTGTAGCTCATAACCTCAGGGTAGCGAGGCCGACAGAAACGAAGCGATCTCAGCCAACATCACGCCCCACTCTTTGACATCGCCGACCGTGGTCTTCTTCTGTCCAGCAATACCATCCCGTAGGCCGTTGGCGAAATGGACAGTTTCGGCGCCAGTGCACCCGTCCACGACGATGGGGGCCAGCGGCATCGACACATCCTCTCGCGGCGGTCTAAACATCCGGCTGAGCCACCCGATATCGTGGACCTGTCGATGGAATGAGACGGAGCGACACGGTGACGAGTCTGTTTGAGCGCTGGAAGAAAACCGATACGCGAGCGTGGACAACGGAGGCCGTTGAAGGTTGGCTGGAAAAGGAATTTCGGGCCTATGAGATTCCGTTGGCAGCGATTTCCAGTGCGGACTACCGCAATGATGAAGAGGTCCGTGACGACCTGATCTACAAGCTGTACACAATCACTCATCCTGATGTACTTCAACGCCTGTACAGCGTAGAAGAGAAAGCGATGAAAGACTGCGGCCCTGAGGCCTACGAGGACTATTGGAGGAGCCTGTTCCTGAGGCAGAATCATCGCCCGGGTACCGAAACGGCGCATACGGCATTGACGGATGCGTCATGGCTGGCCTACAACTTGCTGACGATTCAGCACGCGCTGGGGCAGCGCACGTCGATTGTTCTTGAACGCGAAGGTGGTCAGGTGACCGGGGCCAAAGTATATGGAATGTCCGATTACCTCAGCACATTCTTGGTCGCGTTGACGGGTTACCGGGAAGCCGGAACCAACGAGCGTAACTACTATTCCATGGTCACTGGCGACGTAGATGATGTCGGCTTCAACTGGTACCTCGACTGCTTGGCGCGCCACGGAATGATCTAATAGCGCCGGCGGCTGCTCAGTGAGTCCTATCTGCAACGGACCCGAGAAACCTTCCGTCCCGCTCAGGGTTACTGTTGCGGGATCACTTATCGGGATTCGTATATCTCGCGTCGATGTCCAAGGCGGAGGACGAGCACGATCAACAGGTCGTCGTGAATCTCGTAAATGATGCGGTAGTCACCCGTTCGGACCTGCCATTCGCCAGAGCCTCCAACGAGTTGGATCGCCTTGGGTGGCCGTGGATCGTCTGCCAAGAGTTCGATCGCTGCTTGAACTCGACGTCGAACCTGCGGATCGAACTTTCGCAGTTGCCGTTCAGCGGCCGGTGCGATCTTCACCGAGTAAGTCATACGAGGCCGAGGTCTGCTTTCACCTGTTCCCAAGGAGTCGGTTCGCTTTTCGTGCGACGCATCTCTTCACGGGATTCCTCAGCGGCACGAATATCGGCCATGTCTTCGGCCAATTCAATGAGACGCTCCAAATCGTCGACGTCGATAACAGCCGCAACTCGCCGCCCGCGGCGAGACAAGAAGACCGGCTCGTGCTCGGTGCGAGCCCGGTCGATGATCGATGCGAGCTGGTCGCGTGCATCAGAGACGCTGACGGGGACCGTGGTTGACATGTTTCAAGCGTACATTCCACTCCCCAGATGTACAAAAGGTCTTCAAATGTACAAATGGCCTCTCGCGCAGGCTTCCCGTTGCCGGACCAGCCAGTCCGGCAACGAGACAGCGGTTGAGGGCCCCGATCAATGGCCCGATTCGAACTGACGTTGAATAGTGCGATAAACGGTCGACCGCGCGACGTTGAAGAGTTCCGCCAGTTCCGCGCTGGAGTGAAGGCCGGCGGTGTGGACTTCGATCAAGTGTTTCTGTTGCGCCACCGACAGTTTGGGCTGCTTACCGCGAAGACGTCCTTTCGCTTTGGCCACCTGCATTCCTTCCCGCGTTCTGGCGCGAATCAGGTCCGACTCGAATTCAGCGACCATTGCCAGGACGTTGAAGAGGAGGCGCCCGACCGGGTCGTTCGGATCATGCACCGCTCCGCCGATGCTGAGCTTGACATCTTTGGCCGTCAGTTCATCAATGATGTCTTTCGCATCTCTGAGTGAGCGCGCGAGTCTGTCGAGTTTGGCGACGACGAGGGTGTCTCCGGCGCGGCAGGCGGCCAGCGCTTCGCGAAGCCCGGGTCGGGCCCGGTTCGTTCCGGTCAGACCGTGATCGGTGTAGATCAGTGACGATCTAACGCCCAGTCGTTCCAGGGCGTTTTGTTGGGCGGTGAGATCTTGTTCCTCTGTGGAAACGCGTGCGTATCCAATTAGTAATCCATCCAGGGCGAAACCATCCCGCTCTGATGTGAACGGGTCAATAACCGTCGCAGTGGGGTCCGGCTTGCGGACTGCCCTTCAGGACCATCGGGTGACGGCGCTCACCGGCCGTGAACCGGACTAGGCCCACTGAATCTGCGACCGCACGAAAGCCCATCCATCCCGGCCGAGCCCTTGAATCTGACTCGAGCATTCAAAGAGCGGCGTGCTGCGTCCGTTCAAGTTCAGACGGCGAGTCATGGATCGCCTCAGGCTTGACTGTGACTGCTCGCCGCCTGCTTGCTCGAAAAGCGACGAGACGCAGCAGCGCTGCGCCGTGGGCCGCGGGTCCCCACCAATAGATGTTCATGACGAATCCGGACCCGAACTGCATTCCGATGCCGACGACGGCCAGCGTCGCGGCCAAGGCCACGCTGATGCTCACTAATATTGCCCATGCGGTTCGGCTGCCGCGCCACACGCCGAACAAGATCACCGCATGGGGGATCAGCCAGAGGAGAGATCATAGGGCGTCCTCGCCGCCAAAGTATCCAACGACTGTCAGCAGAACCGCAATCGCAAACCATGCTGTTGCGCCTACGCGCGCGATTCTTTCCCACAGGCCCACCATGCAACGACTCTATGGCCGGACGTCCGCAGAGGGTTCGGCTTGCGGGTACATGTGAGGAGCGCTGACTCTAGCGCTTGCCCTCGCAACCTGCGGTTTTACTCAAGTTGGGGCCATCGTCTCATCGAAGTGGCCGTGACACGTGGTGAGCTCTCATGGACTCGATAGGCTAAATCGTAAGGGGGCCTCAAAATGCGAACAGAGATCCGGAGCCGCACGCCATTCAGACGTACCTTCACCGTGCTGCGCTCGATAGGTGGAGTGGTCATTACGGTGGCCATAATTCTTGCCGATGTCGTGAAATCGATATCCGGGGGCGGGGCCTCCTCATCGGCGTATCAAACCGTAATATTGCCGAGTTCGAAGACCAATGCGTCAGCGGCCACCTCCTTAGAGGAGGGACCGATCACGAAGAAAAAGAGACCGCACAGGAAGCGCAGATCCTAGCCACACTGTTTCGGTTGTAGCGGCGCAGTGCTGGGTGGGGACCGCTGGGTTATCAGCTCACTGGCTGCGCCCAATTCCCGCAGAGGGTTGGTCTAGCGACACCGTGAACAGGGCTCCCCGTCAGGGACGAAATAGGGCTATCGAGCGCAGTTCTGCTCGCGTGTTATTTTCCAATAACTCACGTCTTCGGTATCGAATGGCAGTTCAATCATCCCCAATTTTGCTGCGACGCGTTTGGAGACCTCGTTCTCCTGTTCGATCGTCGCCGAGATCGAATCCAGCGAGGAGATGCGAAACACGTGGTCGAGCATGCCGATCCCGACTTCCGTTGCATAACCGTTGCCCCAAGCCTTCTGATGAAAGACATATGTGAGTTCATCGAAGTCTCGATCCGGCGCTCGAATCACGCCACAGTAGCCTACGAACTCGCCAGATCGTGCGTCGAAGACGGCCGAGGTGCCGTAACCGCGATCGACATACTTTCGCTCGCAGATTTCGATCCACTGCGATACTTCGGGGCGGCTGAGGACGGTCCCGTCCCCGACAAATCGCATCACGTTCGGGTCCGCGCAGAGGTCTGAGAAGTCGTTGAGGTCGTCGTGGCGAAACTGTCGCACCGATAGGTGTTCGGTCTGGAATAGCATCGGGCCAGCCTATCCACGCCCGCAGGTCGTTCTTTTTGCGGGCGTTATGAACGTGCGTGGTGATCCGATCCTCTGATTCAATGACTGGATGCGCACATTCACGAACGCCCCCAAAGCCAGTGTCGGCGATCGAGTCGCGATCCTATCCCCGGCGTTCGCGGCTCCTGCGGTGTCCGAGGACGTTCACGAGCAGGCGATGCGACGCCTCACAGAAGTTACTGGGCTTGTGCCGGTTGAGTATCCAACGACACGGCAGCTCGGTGCGAGCGCCGAGGCGCGAGCTGCCGATATTGAGGCGGCGTTCGCTGATCCGAGTATTCGGGCGGTTCTTGCAACGATCGGAGGGGATGATCAGATCACCGTCATCCCACATATCGATACCGACATCCTTGCCTCAAACCCCAAACCGTTCCTCGGATACAGTGACAACACGAACCTGCACAACCTTCTCTGGAAGCTCGGGGTGCCCAGCTACTACGGTGGCTCAACACAAGTTCACCTCGGACCAGGCCCGCATATCGATGACGTGCATGTGGCTTCGCTGCGTGCGGCGCTTCTTGACGGAGGCATTATCGACCTCACCGATCCGGGCGAGTCCGAAGACTTCGGCGTCTCGTGGACGGATCGCCGCGCCCTGACGGAATTCGGTATTCGTGAACTGACCGAACCATGGGCATGGGCGGGCCTAAACACGGTGGCCGAAGGTCCGACGTGGGGCGGATGCATCGAAGTCATAGATCAGATCGCTCTCGCCAATCGGATGCCCGACGTCGCCGACCTGGACGGGGCGATTCTCTTGCTCGAAACGAGCGAGGAACTTCCAAATGCCGACACGGTGAAGCGTTGGGTGCGTGCCTTGGGCGAGCGAGGAGTTCTCAATGCCGTCGCCGGTGTCCTCGTCGCCCGGCCACCCGTTAGCGAACTTAATTCAGCCGTCCCGTTAGCGATCGAGCGCGCTCGACTGCGCGCAGTTCAGCGCGACACCATCATCGAGCAAGTCGCTCGATATAACTCAGAAGCCGTTATCTGTGTCGGAGTGCCATTCGGACACACCAGACCGCAGTGGATCGTCCCGCACGGCAACACGATCCGCCTCGACGGTAAAGCCCGCACAGTCAGCGCCGACTACAGCTGAAGGCAACGCACTACGTTTCTAGCCGTCAGCCGCAACTGATGGTGGCGACTCCAAACATGTTGTTGTCCCGCAGTGGGTTCGGCGAATTCAACCGGTCGTCGCAACACTCTATTTTTGTGAGGTGTTGTACGTGTGGTCGAAGTTTGAACTGGTTGAGAAGCAGGCGCGGTTTTGGGTGTTGATGGCTCAAGGCTCGA
>NZ_SOHF01000021.1:0-31862 GCF_004404045.1 Cryobacterium sp. Hh11
CACCACAACCTCAAACACTTCAGCGATTGGAAAGCCGTCGCCAACCCCGACGGCACCGTCCACTGGACCAGCCCCGCCGGCAAACACTACGCCACCGACCCCGCCACCCGCATCAACCCGCACCTGCAGCAAACCGAAACGCCACCACCAGCACCATCCCCACCAGACGAACCCCTGAGTGACCCCTGGAACACCACCTGGGACACCGCGCGGAACACCGACGACCCCAACTCTCAACCGTTCTAGCAGCCAGTCCCCGGAGGAGGAGGAGGAGGAGGAGGAGGAGTGGCGCGGGATGATTGTCAATATTGATGGTCAATACAGCAGCCAAAGACCCCGGGAAGGCAATTGCCGCTATTCCACGAGCGGAAGCTGCACCCGCAGAACCTTGCCGCCGGCCACCATCATGCCCCGGCCGGGCGGAAATTCGGCCCGGTTCAGTCGCGGCAGCGGAGTCTTGAGCAGAATGTCGCCCTGGATGGTGTCAGGCTGCAGCAGCAGGCCGCGCCTGGAATTCTTCATCTCGGCGAACACTGGCCAGGACGAGTTCCACGACGCGGCTTCACCATCGGCGACCAGAAAATGATTACTGCGCTTGACCTGTTTGATGAGCTCAACCAGCGCGGCATCGGCCGGGGTCTGCAGAAAGTCCGCGAGGTTTTCGACGACGATCGCCATGCGCGGGCTGGCCAGGTATGCGGTAAAAGCCACGTGGATGCCCAGCTGACGACCATCCGAGAGGATGCTGCGGAACACGTCGTACCAGTTCGACCGGCCGCTCGCGACCTCCCAGTCTTCCCGAAAGGCCGCGAACCCGCCGATGAGCAGCAGGATGCGCGGCTCGTTGGGGCGGTTCGCCAGCGCGCGGTACTCGGCGATCGTTGACGCGGTGGCCTCGGCAAAGCGGTTGCCGCGCGCTTCAAGTTCGGCCTTGAGCAGCCGGAACAGGCGAATGATGCGTTCAATGTCGCCGCCGATCATGCTGCCCACGTGCGGCAGCGGTTCGAGCCTGCGGAGGCTGCCGGCGGCGAAGTCGAGGCCATAAACCGCGACGGGCCCGCCGGCGCTCGTGCGGCCGGCCGCGATCGCCAGGGTGCGCAGGGTGCGCAGGGCGACGCTCTCCAGATCATGGCTGAGCAGGGTGACCATCGACACCGAGCGCGGCAGGTCGCTCGAGTCAGCGATGAGCGCACCGGCGTCGATGACCGGGGCCAGGCGGCGCGCGAAGTGCAGGGCCTGGCGGAGTCGACCGACTCGACCGCGACATCCGTTATGGTCTCACCGAGGAAGGACCAGTGCTCGGGCCGTCGGGTCCACCTGAGCGGTCCGCGCTCGAACGACTCCGTCAGCGCTTCGACGGTCGACGGCGATTCGCCGAGTCGGGGCCTGCTGCTCCAGCGTGCGTTCGGTGAGCAGCTGCGCGCTCAAGGCTGCCAGGCGGGTGTCGAACCGGCCGATCGAGCGCTTGACCAGACGTTGGTCCTTCGAGCGGTTCATGAAGAAGATGCCAATGAGTATCATCGGGCCCATCAGCACGAACAGCAGCGCCGCCGGGCGGTCGAAAACGAGTCACATGCTCACACCGAGCAGCACCGGCGCCACCCTGGCCGGCCAGGGAAACGGCTGGTCGTCCTTCTCGGTCGGCACCTCGGGCGCTGCGAATTCCTGACCGGCGTAGCGCCCTTCCACCCGCGGCGAGCGGTTGAAGTAGACCGGACCGTCGCGGTGTTCGCACTCGACAGGTTCGCCGCCATGGCCCCGCAAACCTTTATTTGCCCGATCGTTTTGGGTCCATTCCTGGTGCTTCACCGCCATCAGGACAGCCCCATCGGCCTGCTCACGCATCGCGGAAGCACCGAAACCCTGCTGCGCTGGGCCATCCCCTTCTTCGTCAGCAGGCCGATCCTGCTCGTGCTCGGGCAGCTGTGGGGACAGCAGGCGAACCTGTACGACATTCACGGCGGTGTTGCGCTCCTCGTTATGACCATGTGAGTATTTGCGCTCGTGGGGGCCAGTGTTATTGACGTTCGGGGCCACGGGGTGATGTGGCCACTAGCGCGGTTCGGGGCCACCGAACATTGCTGTTGGGGGCCATCTGTTTAGCTCCTTCTGCCGCGTGTATAGGCACGCGGCAGAAGGAGTAATCAATCATGGTACGAAGGATCCAAGCCAAGCGGGTGCTCGAACTCCGCGCTGAGGGCATGACGGGGCGCGCGATCGCCTTGGCGCAGGGCATGTCGCGCAAGAGCGTGTTGGCGGTGTTCGGCGCTGCCGATAAAGCGGGCATCGACCGTGACGGTCACGTGAACCGCAGCGATGCGGAGGTGTATTCGTTGCTGTTCCCGGGGCGCGGCGAGCACGAAAGTGTTTTCGTGCAGCCGGATTGGGACGCGGTGCATAAAGAGCTCGCCAAGGTCGGGGTGACCCTCAAACTGCTCCATGGCGAGTACGTCGACGGGTGCACGATAAAAGAGCAGCCCTCCATGGGTTACGACCGATTCTGTAAGGCGTATGCGACACACACGCTGATCACCGGGGCGGCGTCCCGGGTGGGTCATAAGGCCGGGCGGACGATCGAGGTCGACTGGTCAGGGCCGACGATGCAGCTCACCGACCCGGTAACAGGCGAGACGTCTCGGGTGTACTTATTCGTCGCGTGCCTGCCGTTTTCCCGGTATGCGTTCGTCGAGCCGACGTTGGATATGCGGCAAGACACCTGGCTGCTGGCCAACGTCGCGATGTTCGAGTGGTTCGGCGGAACGGTTCCCCGGATCGTGCCCGACAACCTGAAGACCGGAGTGATTAAGCACCCTCGCGAGGGTGAGATCGTGTTGAACGACGCCTACCGCCAGATGGCCGCGCACTACTCGGCCGCAGTGCTGCCGGGCAGACCGCGGGCACCGAAAGATAAAGCATCTGTGGAAAATACGGTCTCCCATGTTGCGACGTGGGTGATCGCCGGCTTACGTAACCGCAGCTTTGGAACGATCCCCGATCTGCGGGGCGCGATCCGGGAACGCATCGATGCCTATAACCGGGAACCGTTCCAGAAACGCGCCGGCTCCCGCCTCAGTGTGTTTGAAACCGAGGAGAAAGCGCTGTTGCGGCCATTACCGTCGACTCCGTATGAGATCAGCCGGTGGATAATCGGGCGCCGGGTGCAGAAGAACGCGCACGTGGTCTGGAACAAGAACTTCTACTCCGCCCCCTACGCGCAGATCGGCCAGGGCGTCGATCTACGCATCACCAACCAAGTCCTGGAGATTTACCGCAATCATGAGCGGCTCACCAGCCACCTCCTGTTCGGCGAGCATGTCGTGAACGAATACCGCACCAACGATGCCGACCAGCCCCAGGGCGAGAAATACCGCGAGTGGGACACGGTGCGGATCCGGGCCTGGGCGACACGAATTGGACCCCACGTGGTGACCGTCGTAAACAGGATCTTCGAGTCAGTTCCCGTGGAAGAGCAAGGCTACGACGCCGCCCTGGCCGTACTGCGGCTGAGCCGCCGCTACTCCAGCGAGCGAGTAGAAAAAGCATGTCAGATCGCTCTCGAGGGTCGTGTTCGCTCGCCCCGGTATGCGCACTTGCAGCCGATCCTGGAAACCGGGCAAGACAAACCAGGCACGCGTAGGATTCCGCGCTTCGAACCCACCGAACCCGAAACCGGCGGATACGTTCGCGGCGCCGACTACTATGCCGGGGGCGGTGCACGATGAGCCGGATCGATATCGAGACCAAACGCAAACTCCGCGAGATGGGTGTCACCACATTGTTGGACGCCTTCGATGCTCAGGACGATACCTTGACGCTGGGTTTGGCGTTTGAGGAGAAGATCAAGCTGGCCGTCGATGACGCGCATTCCGTCTTCACCCAAACGAAGGTCGAGGGGCTGATCCGTCGGGCGAACCTGCGCTATCCCAACGCTGATCTGCGCCGTCTGGACCTCGTCGAGGAGCGCGGCCTTGACCGGTCAATGATCGCCGGACTTGGAACGTGCTCGTTCATCGACCGGCAGCAGAACGTCGTGTTTCAGGGCTTCACCGGGTCGGGGAAATCGTATCTGGGGTGCGCCTTGGCGAAAGCAGCCTGCCTGCACCGAGTGCGAGCGCATTACATTCGGATGCCAGAGCTTGAAGAGGCCTGGCAGCTGGCCCGCGATAAACCCGCCGGGACCACGAAGTTCTTGAACAAGTACGCCGCGTTCACCCTGTTGGTGATCGATGAATGACTTTTGGACGAGCCCGACGAGAGCACCAGAAGCATGCTGCTGGAACTCCTCGAGCGGCGCTACGACCAAGCATCAACGGTCTTCTGCACCCAGTACGAAAAGAGAGATTGGCACCAGCGCCTCGGCTCCGGGGTTCACGCCGACGCGATCATGGACCGCATCGTGCACAACACCATCTGGGTCGAGACCGGCGGCCACAACATGAGAGAGCACACCGCCGGCCAGGTCAAAGCATAAAGACTCGCGTGGTCGGGTGCGGATGGCCCCCGGCCACGCGACCGCCCGGCACTCGAAGGCAATACCGGTGGCCCCCGCAGGCAATACTCAGTGGCCCCTAAACACTCAAATACTCAAATGACGATTCTCGGCTGCGCAATGAGCTGGGCCGCGGCAGTGCGGCTGCGCGACCTTGATCGACTCCGCGATCGCTCCGCTGACGACCTCACGCAATCAAACGCGATAGAGCGAACCCGCGAATTGGCTAACACCGCCACGCAGCTCTACGCGCTCGTGCGACTCGCCCCCGTTGGCATCGTCGAGCTCGACGCCAGCAGCGGTCTGCTGACGGCGAACGACCAGTGGCACGCGCTCAGTGGCACGCGACTTGACCAGTCCCTGGGTTCGGGCTGGGCGGTCACCATCCATCCCGACGACGTGGAGCGGTTGACGGCCGAGCGAGCCGTGCACGTAGCCGAGCAGGAGGCATCCGCTACCCATGCCCGGTTTGAGGCGGTTTCGAGTCGTCTCCCCTGCGAACAGCCATTGTGACCCTCAACGGTTACGTCGTGGAGAGTCACAATGGCTGTTCGAGCTGGCCGGGCCGGCCCACGGAGTGCTCAACCGGCCCATCGAGAATATTTTCAAGCCGGGCGAGTCAGCGGATCACGGTGCAAACGTCAGCCCGTCGGCTGACGAGTACACGCACCAGCGCTCAGAGCGGGCGCTGCGTAGCATCGGCGAGATCTGTGTCAACGTCAGCGTCGCCGAGATCCACGAGGATACCCGGGTCACCGGCCTGCCCTACCAGGCCTCCCTCGCAGCCACGACCCTCGACCAGGTGACCGTCAGCGTCAACGTGTCGGCCCGTCAGTTCGCCCGCGACGATTGTGGTGCCACGGTGCGGCAAGCCCTGCCGGTATCGGGGCTTTCGCCCGCGCAACGCTGCCTGGAATTGACCGAAAGCGCACTGCTCGATGCCATTGGCCCGGCCGCCGCGACGTTTGCCGAGCTACGACAGCTCGGGGTGCGCCTCGCCGACGTGACGCACCTCGACGTTATCGCCGAGGTGATCGAGACGGCCGGTCAACGCGACCTGCTCCGCGAGATGGGCTGCCACTACGGCCAGGGCCACTACCTCTCGCGGCCCAGCCCGCCCTGGTTTCGCACGACTGAGGGCGGCAAGTTGGGGTTGGGGTAGGGAAATCCGATTATTGGGCTGTCTGCGCCTCCGTGTTCGGGTCGAGGAGAACGTAGACAAGGGCGGTAATCGTGCCCGTGACTGTGCCGCTCACTACCGCGACGTCGACGGTCGGCACCGTGGAGAGGGCGTTGATCAGGACCAGCCTCCGGCCGTTCTGAATGCCCGAAACGAAATCGAGCACACTGTCGTATCGACCGGTAACGGTGAGGCTGAGCGGGATGGCAATGAAATTCGCCGGAGTGAGGCGGGGGTCAACCCCTGCGGCTGGAACCGCGCCGGCAGCAGTCGCCGCCTCGGTGGCAGCGTCGGTGGCAGCGTCGGCAGCTTCGCTCGGCGCCGGACTCGGCGTTGCCTCCGAGGTGGGCGCCGGCGGGGGCGCCGCTGCTGTGGGTGCCGCCACGACGAGCAACGCCGGGTCAAATGCCTGCGCGTCGTTCTGCCTGAACGCGGAGATCACGACCTGGCTGCTCGCGGCGATCGCATTGAACTCGTCAATCAGCGCTGGAATCTCGGCGGAGCTGGGAACGGCCAGTTGAATTGCGGACAGGTCATCCGTGAGCTCGTCGATGTTCTCGAACTGCTTCTTGAGGGCAAGCACCTGTAGCTCATAAGCGGCATTTTGCGCCAGCGTCGTGTCACGATCGGCCTCCGCCAACCGAACCTCGCTCAGTTTGGGCGAAATCCCGAGAAGCCACCCGAGGCCCACGATAGCGCCGATCACCAGCAGGGCACCGATCACCCAGAGCCTGTTCTTGTCCATGATCACTTCCCCTCCGCAGTGGCGAAGCGTCCCGAAAACGCGCCCTCATTGACGTGCAGCACGAAGTCAACGGTGTAGAGACCGGTATCCGTCCGGGTGATCGCGGCTGGCAGGGAATCCGCATAGCCGGGCAGCGTTGACATGCGCTCCAGCCACGCCGGCACGCTCGTGGCATCGGGGCTCCTGAAAAGTATCCTGATCGTAGCCACCCGGGCGTTCAGCAGGGGAGACGCCGCCTGCTCGTAGGGAACCAGGGGCGATGCTGAGTCGATCGAGAGCGTGTCAACGGTCACGGTGCTCGGCACGAGTGCCAGCACCTGGGCGAGGTAGGCCTTCCAATCAATTTCAGTGGATGCGCCGAATTGCCGCGCGACCAGTGTTGTGTCGAGAGCGGCCTGCACCTTCTGAACCTCGGAATACTTCGATTGGCTGGCCAGCAGCTCCGTGGTGCGTTCCCGCGCAGCGGCAAGTTCGGCCTGGCTCTGCAGGGCGTACCAGCTGGATGCGCCGACCCCCGCCCCAACGAGTACCAGCACCGCCAGCAAGAGGCCTCCGAGGCGTCGCCTGGTAGCCTTGACCTTCTTGAGCAGACGAACTTCGGGCGGAAGCAGGTCCATGCGGGGTTCCGCCCCGAGAACGAGTTCATCCGTCGGCTTCTTGCGGGTCATGCTGTGCTCCCCAGTGCGAGGCCGAGTGCCACGGTAAAGGCACCATTCGTGAGCTGCAGGGCTGCGGCATCTATGCCTCTGGCGAGCGCAACCGACTCGAACGGATCTGCCGGCAGGATGGGCAGTCGAGTCAGCGAATGGAGCGCCTGCGCGAATCCGTCCAGCTGGGAGCCACCTCCCATGAGCACAATTCCAGTCACGGGGATGTGCGGCCTGGTGTGTGAAAAGTAGTTGACGGTATTGCGGAGGCTGTTGAGCAGGTCGCTCGTTGCCTCGGAAATGATGGTCGCCTCGATACCGAGGTTCGTCGTGGATACCCCGGCAAGTCCGTGCTCGCGTTTCACCAACTCTGCCGTGGGCGCGTCGACGGACAAGCCCAGCACCAGTGCCTGGGTGAGGTCTCCACCGCCCGCTGGGATGAGCCGCACAAACTGCGGAACTCCGGCGAGCGTGATCACAATGCTCGTCGTTGCCTGACCGATATCGATGAGGGCAACCGCGCCGTCGAACGTTGTCCCCCGACACACGGCTCGGCTGACCGCGAAGGGGATGAGATCGACTTCGACTGCGGTCAGGCCGGCCAGTTGCACAGCGGCGATATTGCCCTGCACCCCCTCCTTGACCGCAACGATCAACAGGCCGTTGATCTCGGTTCCGTTCTCACCCGCACTCTCGTTGATCGGGTAGAAATCGAGCAGGGCCTCCGCTACGGGCACGGGCAACATGTCTGCAACGAGGAAGGGCAGGGTTTCGCGGATGCGTTTCATACTCGTCTTGGGCACCGCAAGGTCCCGCGCGAGCGCGCGATGATTACCGATTCCGAGCACCACATTCTTGCTCTTAAAACCGCCCACCGACCACAGGGTCTTCAGCGCGGCCGCTACGGTATTTGGCTCAGCGACCTCTCCGCGGTTCACTGCTCCCGCCGGCAGTGCAATCTGGTGGTAGCGCATGAGCACGGGACGGGCCTTGTCGGCGTCGCGCACCTCCACGCCGCGCAAGCCGGACGTGCCGATATCGATTCCGACGACGCTGTCCGTCATGGCTGGGCCCCTGTGTCTATCGCTGTCGTGTTCATCAGTCGGCCACTTCCCTGTTCGACACGACCGATCCCGGTTGCGGGTTTGTGATGGTGGGTGTCGCGCTGCCGGTTTCGAGGTCCACTCCCGGCAGACCGAGCGGCACAAAGGTGAAGGTGGGGTTGTTCTTGGCCGAGCTGTAGTTTCCCGCGATCACTTGCCCGCGCCAGCTGAAGCCATTGGCACCGTCGAAGGCGCACGGCGTGTAGAGCAGCGCCTCGACCGGACTGTTGATCGAGAAACCGTTCTTCACGGTGAAGTTTCCCTGTGTCGGCGCCGTGCAGGTGGGTTGTTCGTTGGACAGCTGATCCGGCGTGATAAACCAGATCTTGTGCACGGCACTCGTCGACGAAGAAAACTGCAGCGCGTTGACCCCGGAGAAATCGAACTTGTTCGCGAAAATCACGACATCACTGGTGAGCGTGACGGTGGTGTTGTGGGACGCCGTCGGTCCCAGCGCACAGTCGAGCGCGTTGATGATAACCGGCTTGCCCGCACTGGTTCCGCCGAGACGTCCGTTAGGCAGGGCGCAGGCGCCCAGGGTTCTCACCTCATAAGGTGCGCCGGTGGAATCCACCCAGGCGGCGGGGGTGTACGCCACCTCTGTCCACGGCGGCACCGCGGGAACGATCGCGGAGTGAGTGTACGTGCCGCCCACGCGAGTCCCGGGCGGGTTGGGACTCACTGTGCCAGCCGTCAGGTTGTCGCTGATCCTTCCCGAGCCGAGAGTCGCCGCGCCCGACACCCAGGCAGTCCCGTTAACCGTGCATGATCCCGTGAACGTCAGGTTTCCCGTCACGAGAACACTCCCGTTGATCACGGTGTTGTTCTTCGCGCAATCAAAGTTGCCGTTTTTGACCATGAGACCGGCCCCAGGCGATTCAGTCAAATCGAAGCTCGAGTTGGACTCCACGGTGCCGCCCCGATACAGGTAGAGCGCAACGCCGCTCGGCTCGATCCCGGGCACGAGGTACTTCAGGATCGCCTCGACCTTCGTCGCGTTGCCTTCCGTGGCACCGTTGACGCCCGCAGTTTGGGCCGTTCCGAGCGAGGTAATCCGCACCTCGGTTGCCGTTACGGGAGGACACCCCGCAATCCAGGTGCTGCCCCCGAAATACTCAATTTTCGCGCTGTACCGGGGAGCCACCGCAGAAGCGTAAGTTCCCGGAACGGCTTGCCCGGCGCAGTTGCCGACGACGTAGAGACCCCGGCGTGCCGCCGCAATGCCAGCATCCGCTGCCGCACCGGACTGAACCCCGGACCGAGTAGACGAACTCACTCCATAGGCGCCCACAACAGCGGCCGTGATGAGCGAGGCGAACAGCAAACCAACCGCCATCACACCCAGCACGGAGGCCAGCGCAGCCCCGCGCTCCGGACAGCCGCGCAGCGAGGCGACGCCGCGATCTAGAAACATGTCAGGCCCCCCGATGCTCCGGCCCGACTGGTTGCGGAGCTTGAGATCACGACCGACGGGTAGTCACCGGCGAGGCTCGCGAAATTCACGGTGAGCTGCTGTCCGCTGGCAGAAAAAATATTCGTCCCAGCTACGGGTGCGATCCCTTCCTGCACGAGCGTCCAATCCTGGAGTTCAATCGGCGTGGGCAGGAGAATGGCAACACTGGATCGCTTGGAATAGATGCTGCCATTGCCGGCCGCCGAGTAATACCAGGCGACGCAATGCCACGACAGGGTTGAGTCTCGATTCACGGTGCGGGCGACGAGGAATTGATCGGCACCCGCCGGGGTCGTCAAGAGAAAATCGGTGGAATTGCGCACGTTGGTCTCGATTGAATCCGCCACCACTTGCCCCGACGTGGTCGCAGCCGTCACGGTTTGCACGCGCTCGGTTGCGGTCAGACCGCTGACGAACAGTCCGGCGACGACGGCGACGACGACGATCAGCAGACTGCTGTAGACGATCAGTTCGACGAGCGTGTAGCCCCGCTCCGGATCGTCGTCTTGTTCGAGGAACATGTCATTTCACCGCCACAAAAATCAAGGTCTTGGCCGACGCCAGCACGACACCGGTATCGGTTCGCACGACCGTGACAGCCATGGGAACCGTTATCGGGTACGAAGACGCCGAGGCAGGACAGGCACCGCCGACCGTCCGAGCTACCTGAAGAGTCACGCCACGCGGATCGACCACGGAGAAGGTGGCTGCGGTCAGGGCGGTGCAGGTGGTTTGGGCCCGCGCGTTCTCCATCTCCTTGTTCAGGAGTTGGGTGGCCGCCGCGAGCGTTCCGTTGGCCGCTGACTGAGTGACGCCCTGCACCAGGAACGGCAACAGGGCCACGGCCAGTAGCCCGAGCAGGAACATGGAGACTGCAATCTCGATGAGGCCGAAACCCGCTTCCGTTGCCCGGGGAGTCTCCCGCTGGCGGTCGTTCATGGGCCCCTCCTGTGGAACGACGTGTCAAAGATCGGAGAATTAAACGGTGGGGCGTCGCGTTCGCGATGCCCCACCGTTCTTGGCGCCCCCACCGTACTCGACTTCGGCCGGGGCAACAGCTCGGCGGCACTTCGTTGCACCCTAGGGGGCGCAGTCACCTTCGACGACACCACCGGCATTCGTGATCCTGAAGATCTTGGTTGAGGCGCTCGTAGCCTGGATACAGAAGTTCGTGCCGCCGACCGGGATGGAGACGCTCGCGGGAATTGTCGGGGTAAAGCCATAAGGGGTGAGCGCGCCAATGGTCGTAGTTCCGGCGGGAGTGTCGACCAACAAACTCACGTAGGCAACTTTGGCATTGCCAAGGTCTGATTTGGCGGCGGAATCCTTGGCCTGGTTCTGCTGGCTCAGAAAGATCGGAATGGCGATTGCGGCCAGAATTCCGATGATGATGACGACCACGAGGAGTTCGATGAGGGTGAACCCGTGGTCTTCTTTGTTCAGGGCTGCTCGCTTGCGGGCAAGCGGTCTGGTAAGGCTGTTGATCATGATAGGTCCTTCTCTGAGCACTGGCGAGGAAGGCCTTCGCAAGCTTGCTTTGAGCCTACGTGGATTGCGCAAAAAAAGTAAACAATCTGAATTATCAATCCCCAGTTCAGGGGCGAAATGTCACTTGATATATTCAAAAATTGAAAACATGGGCATGTACAGCGCCACGATCATGCCGCCGATCACAATTCCGATGAACGCGATCATCAGCGGCTCGATCAGTGCCGTCAACTGTTCGGCCGTGGACTGCACTTCCTGGTCGTAAAAGTCCGCGATCTTTCCGAGCATGGTCTGCAGGGCTCCGGCGTCTTCGCCGACCGCGATCATCTGCACGACCATAGGGGGAAAGACCGGTTCCAGCGAGAGCGGCCCCGCGATCGACATGCCCTGCCGCACGGACTCCTGAACCTTACGGAGCGCCGATTCCACCACCCAGTTGCCGGAGGTTTCCCCCACGATATTCAGCGACTGCAGAATGGGCACGCCGGCGCCGATCATGGTCGAAAAGTTGCGACTGAAGCGTGCGATCGCGAGCTTGGTCATGAGCGGCCCGAAAACAGGCACCTTGAGCTTGATCGGATCAATAATTTTGCGCACGGTCTCGGTGTTTTTGTTCTTGCGCCACCACACCGAAAAGACGATTCCTCCCACGACGAGTAGCGGCAGCAGCCACACCATGACTTGGGAGAGCACGACGAGAATCTGGGTCGGAAGGGGAAGCTGGCCACCGAACCCGGCGAACATCTTCTCGAACACCGGCACGATGAAGGTGAGCATGCCGACAACGGCCACGACCGCCATAACGAGCACGATCGTGGGGTAGGCCATCGCCGACTTAATCGTGTCGCGCAGCTTGCCCTCCGATTCAAAGTTTTCTGCTACCGAGTTGAGGGAATTTTCAAGGAATCCACCGGTCTCTCCCGCCCTGATCAGATTGATCATGATGGGCGGGAACACGTTCGCGTGTTTGATCATGGCTTCCGACAGGGAGACGCCCGTTTCCACATCGTTACGAACGCTCGTGAGGATCTTTGCGAGTTCCTTGTTCTCGGTCTGCATCGACAAGATATTGAGCGTGCGTAACAGGGAAAGCCCGGCGGAGGTCATGGTGGCCATCTGGCGGCTCATCACGGCAAGGTCTTTGAGCCCCGGATGCGTGGCGAACCCGGGAATACTGATCTCTCGACTCAGTCCGGTGCCGACTACGACCTCGGCGACGGAGATCGGGGCGACTCCCATGTTGCGCAAGCGAGTAATGGCGACGCTTTCAGAAGCGGCATCGAGTCGCCCCTTCACTACCTTTCCGGCAGCGTTACGCCCCTTGTAGGCATACGCGAGTGTGGTGGGCATGGCGCTACTTCTTTCGGGGTGAGAACGAGTCGCCGAAGTCGATTCCCCCGGCCGACATGGTCGTATCGAGCGAATTGCTGCCGCCACCGGAATGCGCGATGAGCTGAGCCAGGCCCTCGAAGTCCTGGGCTTTTTCTTCCGCGGACTGCCGGGTAATGCTGCCGGCATTGACGAGGTCGGCCAAATGCTGGTCCATCGTGTGCATACCGAGCGCCCGCCCCGCCTGCATGGCAGAGGAGATCTGGTAGGTCTTGCCCTCCCGAATGAGGTTTGCGATGGCTGAGGTCGCCACGAGCACCTCCGTGGCCACCACGCGACCACCACCGACCTTTTTTACGAGGGTCTGGCAGATGACTCCCTGCAGGGTGGCCGCGAGCTGGGCCCGCACCTGTCCTTGCTGATAGGGCGGGAAGACATCGATCACCCGGTCGATCGTCTGCGCGGCGTCCTGCGTGTGCAGCGTTGCAAACACGAGGTGCCCCGTCTCGGCCGCCGTCAGGGCGACCGACACGGTTTCCAGGTCACGCAGTTCTCCGATGAGGATCACGTCTGGGTCCTGCCTCAGTACATGCTTGAGCGCGGCGGCGAAGCTGTGCGTGTCGTGACCGACTTCGCGCTGATTCACCAGCGACTTTTGGTGCCGGTGCAGAAACTCGATCGGGTCTTCGACCGTGACGATGTGGTCGGCACGCGTGCGATTGACGAGGTCGATCAGGGCGGCGAGGGTCGTGGATTTGCCGGATCCGGTCGGTCCGGTCACGAGCACGAGTCCGCGCGGCAACTGAGCGAATTTCGCGACGGACTCGGGCACCCCAAGTTCGGACAGCTGCTTGATTTCCCGCGGAATGAGGCGGAAGGCCCCTCCCACCGAATTGCGCTGCTGGTAGTAATTCACCCGAAATCTCGCGCCGCCCGCCGTGAAGGCGAAGTCGAGTTCAAGCTCCCGTTCGAACTCTTCGCGCTGCGTTGGCGTCAGCAGGCTGAAGAGCGCGGACGTCACCTTGTCCCGCAACCACTTTGTAGAGCCTGCGACCGGGCGTAGCCCGCCGTCGACGCGAATGCACGGCTGCGCCCCCACCGTGATGTGAAGATCGGAGGCATTGAGGTCGAGCACGGTACTGAGCGCGTTCAGGAGATCCGGATCGGGTTCCTGCCCTGCTACCCCGCGCGTGAGCGCGGCGGAATCACCGGCGTCAACAAAGACTCCCTCGGTGGACACGATCGGAGCGGTCAGGTAGTCCGGCTCGGCCAAGCCAGCGGGACCAGGGGTGCCAGTGGGCTGATCGGCATCCGCTCGGCTCATTGCCGTTGGACCAAAGCCGGGAGCCGCCACCGGAATCTCATAGATCGGATTATTCATGCTGCCAGTCCTTTACGTTCTAAGCCACCACTCGGAGAATTTCCTCAATCGACGTGAGGCCCAGCAAAACCTTGGCCCAACCGTCTTCTCGCAGGGTGATCATGCCCTGCTCTTTCGCCTCTCTTAATATCTCCGCGCTCGATGCACGGCCCACCGTGAGTCGTTCGATCTCTTCGGACACCGTCATGACCTCGTGAACGGCAATGCGCCCCCGGTACCCCGTCTTGGAACAACTGGCACAGCCGACGGGCCGGAATATCACCGGTGCCGGCAAATCAGGATCGACGGCGAAGTTCAGCAAAACCAGCTCTTCCACCTCGCGGTTGTCGGGCAGCTTGCAGCGGTCACACAGCCTGCGCGCGAGCCGCTGGGCGACGACACAATCCAGTGCGGAACCGACAAGGAACGGCTCAACGCCCATCTCGATGAGCCGCGTGATCGCACTCGGCGCACTATTCGTATGCAGGGTCGATAACACGAGGTGGCCGGTGAGTGCCGCCTCGATCGCGATAAGCGCGGTCTCGTAGTCCCGGATCTCACCGATCAGAACGACGTCGGGGTCGGAGCGCAGGATGGACCGCAGCGCACTGGCGAAGGTGAGCCCGGCTTTTGGGTTCACCTGCACCTGGTTGATGCCCTCCATCCGGTATTCGACCGGGTCTTCGACAGTGATCACGTTGATCTCGGTGCGGGCGACAGAATTCAGGGTCGTGTACAGCGTGGAGGACTTGCCTGAACCGGTCGGCCCGGTCACGAGGATCATGCCGTAGGGCTTCGAGTATGCCGTCTTATAGGCGTTGAAGTTTCCCTCGAGCAGGTTAAGGTCGCGCAAGCTCAGCTTGGTGCTGGAGTTGTCGAGAATTCGCATGACGATCTTCTCGCCCCAGACCGTGGGGAGCGTGGCAACCCGCAGGTCGATCTTGCGGCCGCCATGGCTCACGGACATGCGCCCGTCCTGCGGTTTGCGGCGCTCCGAGATATCAATGTCGCTCATGATCTTGAGCCGGGAGATAACACCGTTCTGGATGCTTTTGGGTGCACGCTGCATCGCGTGCAGCACTCCGTCGATGCGGTACCGCACGCCGAGACTGTGCTCTGCGGGTTCGATGTGGATATCCGATGCCCGGTCTTGGATGGCCTGGCTGACGAGCAGGTTAACGAAACGGACAATTGGGGCGTCATCATCGAGGGAATCCGAGACACCGAACGCGGCGGACTCCCTGGGCGCGTTCTCCTCCTCAAGGGTCGTCGTCAGATTGGTGAGCTCGTCGTCGGCCCGGTGGTGACGGCCAATGGCGGCAAGCAAATCCGCACGTTCCGCGACGACCTGCTTGACCTGCATCCGTGAAGCATCACGCACATCGTCGAGGGCAAAGACGTTACCGGGGTCGACCATCGCGAGTAGGAGACGGCCCTCGATAATCGCGATCGGCAGCACGTCATGGCGTCGGCAGATCGACGGGGTGACGAGCGCAACCGCCAAGCGATCAACGGGGTAATCAAGAAGTTCAACGAACGGCAGGTTGGCTTGCTCGGCCCGAGCCTTGGCGAATTGGAGCTCGGTGATGACGCCGCGGTCGACCAGCGCCCGGACCGCGCTCTCATCGGCCGGGTCCCCCGCCATGAGCGTGTCAAGCACTTCAATAGGGAGCAGCCCGTGGAGAATCAGAATTTCGGTCAAGGTTGCCACGCGGACCTCCCCCGAAGTGGTTACTTCTAGTCTAGAACCCGAGTATACGTCCTCGCCCCGGAATCCCGTTACCTTGCAGGGAGCCCCCTTCTTCCTGTTCGGGGCCCGGGCCCCGAGTCACAAGGTGGACTTGGTGGTGTCGCGGCCAGCCCACGGCATCCATTTGTCTGGTCTTGCACGTTAACGACGAATGGCCCCTGCCGAAGCAGGGGCCATTCGTTGAGAGCTACCGGATACTAGTTGTACGTACCAGGAGTGAGGTCGTCCGACGAGAAGCTGTCGAAGTCGACGAAGCTCAGGTCACCCTCGTTGAACGTGGCATCTTCGGTGAAGATGCGGTTCGGGTAACGCTCAGCCTTGGCTTCTTCCGTTGCCTCGACGGTGACGTCGCGGTAACGAGGAAGGCCGGTGCCGGCGGGGATCAACTTACCGATGATGACGTTCTCCTTGAGGCCCATCAGCGGGTCGCTCTTGCCTTCCATGGCCGCCTGGGTCAGAACCCGGGTGGTCTCCTGGAAGGAAGCGGCACTCAGCCAGGACTCGGTCGCGAGGGAAGCCTTGGTAATACCCATGACCTCCTGGCGAGCGGATGCCGTCTTCTTGCCCTCGGTCAGCGCGGTGCGGTTGAGGTCGTTGTACTTCAACCGGTCAACGAGCTCGCCCGGGAGCAGTCCGGTGTCGCCGTGTTCGACGACGGTCACCTTGCGAAGCATCTGACGAACGATGACCTCGATGTGCTTGTCGTGAATCGGCACACCCTGCGAACGGTAGACCTCCTGCACACCGGAGACGAGGTGCTTCTGCACCGCGCGAACACCCTTGACACGAAGAACTTCCTTCGGGTCGACGGCACCGATGATGATCTGCTGCCCCAGCTCAACGTGCTGGCCGTCCTCAACGAGGAGGGTTGAACGCTTGAGCACCGGGTAGGCGATTGCTTCGTCGCCACTGTCGGGGGTCAGGATGACCTTGCGGCCCTTGTCCGAATCCTCGATCGTGATGCGTCCGGCGGAGTCGACGATGGGCGACGCACCCTTGGGGGTACGCGCTTCGAACAGCTCCTGAACACGCGGCAGACCCTGGGTGATGTCGTCAGCGGATGCCGACCCACCCGTGTGGAAGGTACGCATGGTCAGCTGGGTGCCGGGCTCACCGATGGACTGTGCGGCGATGATACCGACGGCCTCACCGATGTCGACGAGCTGGCCCGTGGCGAGCGACCGGCCGTAGCAGACAGCACAGACACCGACGGCCGACTCACAGGTCAGCACGGAACGCACCTTGATGGTTTCGACACCACCAGCGATGAGCTTCGCGATGAGCACGTCTCCGACGTCGTCTCCGGCGTCGGCGATGACCTCACCGGCAGCGTTGACCGCGGCTGCGGCCAGGCTGCGAGCGTAGACCGCGTTCTCGACGTTGAAGTCGACCAGGAGGCCGCCGTCGTCGCCCCGCAGGAGCGCACCGGTCGTGGCATCGGTTCCGGCGATGGGCAGTTCAAGACCCTTCGTCGTTCCACAGTTGTCTTCACGGATGATGACATCCTGCGAGACGTCCACCAGACGACGGGTGAGGTACCCCGAGTCGGCGGTACGCAGAGCCGTGTCGGCCAGACCCTTACGAGCACCGTGAGTAGCAATAAAGTACTCGGCGACGGACAGGCCTTCGCGGTAGCTCGAGATGATCGGGCGAGGGATGATCTCACCCTTCGGGTTGTTCACGAGGCCTCGCATGCCGGCGATGTTACGCACCTGCAGCCAGTTACCACGAGCACCAGAGGTCACCATGCGGTTAATGGTGTTGTCGGCCGGGAAGTTCGCCTGCATCGCTGCGGCGACGTCTTCCGTGGCACGAGTCCAGATCTGGATGAGCTCCTGGCGACGCTCGAGGTCGGTCGTCAGACCCTTGTCGAACTGGCCCTGAACCTTGGCAGCCTGCTTCTCGTAGCCGGCGACGATCTCCTTCTTGTTCGGAGGCGTCAGAATGTCGCTGAGCGCTACGGTCACACCGCTTCGGGTTGCCCAGTAGAAACCGGCATCCTTGATCCGGTCGAGGGTTGCAGCAACCTCAACCTTGACGTACCGCTCCGCGAGGTCGTTGACAATGGTCGACATGGTGACCTTGTTGGCAACGTCTTCGAAGTACGGGTAGTCGGCCGGAAGCGCCTCGTTGAAAATGGCGCGACCGAGGCTCGTCGTGACGAGAACGGTGCCCACAGCCTGACCGTTGACGAGCTCGACGCCTTCGGGCTGGGTGCCCTCGGTGAAGTACTTGTCGGTCAAGCGGATGCGCACCTTGGCGTTCAGGTCGAGCGTCTTCTGGTCGAACGCGAGAATCGCCTCTGCGACGGTGGAGAACGCGCGGCCTTCTCCGACCACACCTTCCTTCATCGTGGTGAGGTGGTGCAGACCGATGATCATGTCCTGGGTGGGCAGGGTCACCGGGCGGCCGTCGGACGGCTTGAGGATGTTGTTCGAGGCGAGCATCAGAATGCGAGCCTCGGCCTGGGCCTCAACCGACAGCGGCAGGTGCACGGCCATCTGGTCACCGTCGAAGTCGGCGTTGAACGCCGCGCAAACGAGCGGGTGCAGCTGGATTGCCTTACCCTCAACGAGCTGAGGCTCGAAGGCCTGGATGCCGAGGCGGTGCAGGGTGGGTGCACGGTTGAGCATGACGGGGCGCTCGCGGATGATCTCCTCGAGCACGTCCCAGACCTGCGGACGCGAACGCTCGACCATGCGCTTGGCAGCCTTGATGTTCTGAGCGTGGCTCAGGTCGATCAGGCGCTTGATCACGAACGGCTTGAACAGCTCGAGTGCCATCTGCTTGGGCAGACCACACTGGTGCAGCTTGAGCTGCGGGCCGACCACGATGACCGAACGGCCGGAGTAGTCCACGCGCTTGCCGAGCAGGTTCTGGCGGAAACGACCCTGCTTTCCCTTGAGCATGTCGCTCAGGGACTTCAGGGCACGGTTACCGGTTCCGGTGACCGGGCGACCACGGCGACCGTTGTCGAACAGTGCGTCGACGGCCTCCTGCAGCATCCGCTTCTCGTTGTTGACAATGATCTCGGGAGCACCGAGGTCAAGCAGACGACGCAGGCGGTTGTTGCGGTTGATCACACGACGGTAGAGGTCGTTGAGGTCGCTGGTCGCGAAGCGGCCACCGTCGAGCTGCACCATCGGGCGGAGTTCCGGCGGGAGCACCGGAACGACGTCGAGCACCATTCCGGCCGGCGAGTTGCCGGTCATGATGAACGCGTTGACCACGCGCAGACGCTTAATGGCGCGGATCTTCTTCTGACCCTTGCCCTCAGCGATCTGCAGGTGCAGGTTTTCGCTTTCGGTGACCAGGTCGAAGGCCTCAAGGCGCTTCTTAATGGCTTCGGCGCCCATGTAGGCCTCGAAGTACATGCCGAAACGGTCCTGGAGCTCGTGGAAGACGGAGTCTTCCGGCTTCAGGTCGCCGACCTTGAGGGTGCGGAAGTCTTCCCACACGCGCTCGAGGTGAGCAACCTGCTCGTCCAGAGACTTGCGAATCTGGCCCATTTCCTTCTCGGCGGCGTCCTTGGTGCGCTTCTTCTGGTCGCTCTTGGCGCCTTCGGCCTCCAGTGCTGCGAGGTCGGTTTCAAGGCGCTGCAGGCGATCGGCGATGCGCGAGTCGCGGCTGGACTCAATGGTCTTCAGTTCGAGACGCAGCTCGTTCTCAAGGCCGGGCATGTCCTGGTGGCGACCGTCTTCGTCCACCGTGATAACCATGTAGGCGGCGAAGTAGATGACCTTTTCGAGGTCCTTCGGAGCCATGTCCAGCAGGTAACCGAGACGCGAGGGCACACCCTTGAAGTACCAGATGTGCGTGACCGGGGCAGCGAGTTCGATGTGGCCCATGCGCTCACGGCGCACCGACGACTTCGTGACCTCTACACCGCAACGCTCGCAGACGATGCCTTTGAAGCGAACACGCTTGTACTTGCCACATGAGCATTCCCAGTCCCGTGAGGGTCCGAAGATCTGCTCGCCGAACAGGCCGTCTTTTTCCGGCTTGAGCGTGCGGTAGTTGATGGTTTCGGGCTTCTTGACCTCACCGTGCGACCAACGACGGATGTCGTCTGCGGTAGCCAGGCCAATACGAAGCTCGTCAAATGTTGTTACGTCGAGCAATTTCTCTCCTTGGAAAGTTTTCGAAGTTTCTTTGGACCGGGCTTAGATGTCGTCGATGGACGACGACTCAAACCGGGTGGAAATGTTGATGCCGAGTTCTTCCGCAGCACGGAACACCTCGTCATCCGTGTCGCGCAGGCTGACTGCGGTGCCATCGGCCGAAAGTACTTCGACGTTCAGGCAGAGCGACTGCATTTCCTTGATAAGAACCTTGAAGCTCTCGGGAATGCCGGGTTCCTGGATGTTCTCACCCTTGACGATGGCCTCGTATACCTTGACGCGGCCGAGGATATCGTCGCTCTTGATGGTCAGGAGTTCCTGCAGGGCGTAAGCGGCTCCATATGCTTCGAGCGCCCACACCTCCATCTCACCGAAACGCTGTCCACCGAACTGCGCCTTACCACCCAGCGGCTGCTGCGTGATCATGGAGTACGGGCCGGTCGAGCGAGCGTGGATCTTGTCGTCGACGAGGTGGTGGAGCTTCAGGATGTACATGTATCCAACGGACACCGGCATCGGGAACGGCTCGCCGGAGCGGCCGTCGAAGAGCTGGGTCTTGCCCGAGGAACCGATGAGGCGTTCGCCGTCGCGGGTCAGGGTCGTGGAGTCCAGAAGACCCTCGATCTCGATCTCGAGCGCACCGTCGAATACCGGGGTGGCGACCTTCGTGCCGGGTGCGGCGCTGAAGGCGTGCTCCGGAAGACGAGCAGCCCACTTCGGCTTGCCCTCGACGTTCCAGCCCTGCTTCGCAATCCAGCCGAGGTGGGTTTCGAGCACCTGGCCGAAGTTCATGCGACCGGGGATACCGAGCGGGTTGAGGATGATGTCGACCGGGGTTCCGTCGGCGAGGAACGGCATGTCCTCGATCGGCAGAATGCGGGAGATAACACCCTTGTTGCCGTGACGGCCGGCGAGCTTGTCACCCTCGGTGATCTTGCGCTTCTGGGCGATGAACACGACCACGCGCTGGTTGACGCCGCTGCCAAGCTCGTCGTCGCCGTCCTGCGAGTCGAACACCTTGACACCGATGATGGTGCCGCGCTCACCGTGGGGAACCTTCAAGCTCGTGTCGCGAACTTCGCGGCTCTTCTCGTTGAAGATGGCGCGCAGCAGGCGCTCCTCGGCAGACAGCTCGGTCTCGCCCTTGGGCGTGACCTTGCCGACGAGGATATCGCCGGGGCGAACCTCGGCTCCGATGCGAATAATGCCACGCTCGTCGAGGTCGGCGAGGAAGTCCGGCGACACGTTGGGAAGGTCGCGAGTGATCTCTTCCTTACCCAGCTTGGTGTCGCGGGCATCCACTTCGTACTCTTCGATGTGAATCGAGGAGAGGGTGTCGTCCTTGACCAGGTTCTGGCTCAGGATGATCGCGTCCTCGAAGTTGTAGCCTTCCCACGGCATGAATGCCACGAGCAGGTTCTTTCCGAGGGCGAGTTCTCCCTGGTCGGTGGCGGGTCCGTCGGCGATAACCTCGCCGGCTTCGATCCGCTCACCGGCGTTGACGATCACGCGGTGGTTGAAGCTCGTGCCCTGGTTGGAGCGGCTGAACTTGCGAAGGTAATAGTCCTGCGTGCCGCCCTCATCGAGCTGGATGGTGACGACATCAGCCGACACCTCGGAGACCACACCGGGCTTGTGCGCGGTGAGCACGTCACCGGCGTCGATGGCCGTGTAGACCTCCATGCCGGTTCCGACGAGCGGGCTGTCGCTGAGCAGCAGCGGCACCGCCTGACGCTGCATGTTGGCACCCATGAGTGCGCGGTTTGCATCGTCGTGCTCGAGGAACGGAATGAGGCTGGTCGCGACCGACACCATCTGGCGCGGCGAGACATCCATGTAGCCGATGTCTTCAGCGGGAACGAGGTCGACCTCGCCACCCTTCTTACGGGCGAGCACGCGGGCCTCGGCGAAGTGCGAGTCCTTGGTGAGCGGCGCGTTGGCCTGGGCGACGATGAAGTCGTCCTCTTCGCTCGCGGTGAGGTAGTCGATCGTCTCGGTGACCTTGTTGTTCAGCACCCGACGGTACGGCGTCTCAATGAAACCGAACGCATTGATCTGCGCGAACGAGGCGAGCGAACCGATCAGGCCGATGTTCGGGCCCTCAGGGGTCTCAATGGGGCACATGCGGCCGTAGTGCGAGGGGTGAACGTCTCGCACCTCGACGCCGGCGCGGTCACGGGACAGACCACCCGGGCCCAGCGCGGACAGGCGACGCTTGTGCGTGAGGCCTGCGAGCGGGTTGTTCTGGTCCATGAACTGCGACAACTGCGACGTACCGAAGAACTCCTTGATCGCGGCGACGACAGGGCGCACGTTGATCAGGGTCTGCGGCGTGATCGCTTCGATGTCCTGCGTGGTCATGCGCTCGCGAACAACGCGCTCCATGCGGGACAGGCCGGTGCGCACCTGGTTCTGGATGAGCTCGCCGACGGCACGGATACGACGGTTACCGAAGTGGTCGATGTCGTCGATGTCGATGTTGATGTCGGTCATCTTGCCGTCGCGCAGACCCGGAAGGGTGGTCTGGTTGTCGTGCAGGGCGACGAGGTACTTGATGGTGGCCAGGATGTCCGCCAGCGTCAGTACGGAGTCACTCAGCGGAGCTTCGAGGCCGAGCTTGCGGTTGATCTTGTAACGACCAACCTTGGCCAGGTCGTAGCGCTTGGAGTTGAAGAAGAAGTTGTCGAGGAGCGCACGCGCAGCCTCGGCGGCAACCTGCTCGCCGGGGCGAAGCTTGCGGTAGATGTCCTTGAGGGCTTCTTCCTTGGTGAGGATGTTGTCCTTCTCAAGGGTGAGCTCGATGGACGCGTAGCCCTTGAACTCTTCGAGGATCTGCTCGCTGGTGAGGCCGAGGGCCTTCAGGAACACGGTCACGGACTGCTTGCGCTTGCGGTCGATGCGCACGCCAACCTGGTCGCGCTTGTCGATCTCGAATTCAAGCCAGGCACCACGGCTCGGGATGACACGGGCGGAGTAGATGTCCTTGTCAGACGTTTTCTCCTGCTCGCGGTTAAAATACACTCCCGGGGAGCGCACCAGCTGCGACACGACGACACGCTCGGTGCCGTTGATCACGAAGGTGCCCTTGGGGGTCATCAACGGGAAGTCACCCATGAACACGGTCTGAGTCTTGATCTCACCGGTGAGGTGGTTCATGAACTCAGCGTTCACATAGAGGGGTGCGGAGTAGGTCTTACCCTTTTCCTTGCACTCGTCAATGGTGTACTTCTCCGGCTCGAGCTCCGGGTTGGTGAAGGACAGCTGCATCGTTTCGCCGAGGTCCTCGATGGGAGAGATCTCCTCGAAGATCTCATCGAGCCCGGTGCGATTCGGCAGGTCCTGGCGTCCGGCAGCCTGGGCTTCGGCGACGCGAGCCTTCCAGATGTCGTTGCCGACGAGCCAGTCGAAGCTCTCGGTCTGCAAAGCAAGCAGATCCGGAACGTTCAAGTGGTCGCTGATCTTTGCGAACGACAGACGCTCGTGCGAGCGGCCGTTCTTGGGTGAGTTGGTGGTTGCGTTGCGCGCAGCAGCCAAGGAAATAACCTCCGTGGACCCCGTCAGGTCTAGTTACTGTTATTGGTGATGACTCCGCAGACCCTCATAAGAGGTGTGCCTCAAGGTGGCTTGAACACGCAAAGCCGACCGCAATATGAAGGCATAGTTTGTCTGGGAGCGCAAGGATCAACTATATGCCCCCATTCGCGTCATGTCCACCTAATTGTTGCAAATCTGCAAACTCTCAGGTATAACACCCTCCGTCTTCTCGCGAGAGCGCAAAAAGTGCCCATTTGACACCCTCAATCGGGCACTTTTTGCGCTTTCGCGAAGCGGATGCTGCGGCGCGGGCACGTGGAGAGGGCGCAGACTAGGACGATGAGTACTGGGCGTAAGGGTGAGGTGACGGAGGGGCATCCGTCTGTCGTGTTGAAGTTGAGCGGACACACTGCGGTGATCGAACCCGACCGTTTCACCCCCGGCAGCTTTCAGCTCGTGGTCGACGGCACCCCGCAGTCGCACGTGAACATCGATCACCCGGATGAGCTGTTCTTCGAGTACATCCAGCGCATCGGGCACGTCATCGACCTGCTCGGCGACCCGCACGAGCCGATCACCGCCGTGCACCTCGGGGCCGGCGCGCTCACCTTGCCACGCTACGTCGAGGCGACCCGGCCGGGCTCGCGCCAGCAGGTGGTCGAGATCGAGAGCGATTTGATCGACCTGGTGCGGGAGGTGCTGCCGTGGGACAAACGCGCCCAGCTGCGCGTGCGCCATGGCGATGCCCGCGAGGTGCTCGGCAAGCTTCCCGCCGGGCTGCAAGGCGCGGTCGACCTCGTCGTGGTCGACATTTTCTCCGGGGCGCGCACCCCGAAGCACGTCACGAGCCGCGAATTTTTCGCGCTCGCCGCCCCGCTGCTGTCGTCACGCGGCGTACTCGCCGTCAACGTAGCGGATGGCCCCGGACTCGCGTTCGCGCGCGGCCAGGCCGCAACCCTCTCGGCGGTGTTTCCGCACGTGATCGGATTCGCTGAGACGCAGGTACTCAAGGGGCGCCGGTTCGGCAACATCGTGTTCATCGCAGCGCACACGCCGATCGACCTCAACTGGATTCCGCGGCTGCTGGCCAACGGTCCGCACCCGGCAAAAGTGATCGAGGGAACCGAACTCAAGCAGTTCATGGCCGGTTCGCTCGTGGCGACCGACGAGACGTCGACGCAGTCGCCGCTGCCCGGCCGCACGGTCTTCCAGATCGGGCACTAGTCGGCGACCGGATGCCCGCGGGCGGCGGTACTCTGGGGGCACCCGTCATTTCTCCGCGCGGCCGCGTCCGCCTTCGTCATTACAGGAACACACCCTGAGTTTCATCATCGGTTACGACCCCATCACCCTGCGCGAAAAAGTAGACCTTCAGGCCGCCGGTGAGAGGCTTGAAGAACTCGGCACGCTGCGCAGCCTGGCCGCGCTGAACGAAAAGGTCGCCCTGCTGCGCCTCGTCGGCCGGCTCGATGAAGCCTGGGAAGTGGCCAACGAGGCCGTGCGCCAGTCGCGCTTCACCGGCAACCGGGAGCAGGCGGTGGCCAGTCGCATCCGTCGGGCGCAGGTCCTGCAATTTCAGGGCAAGCTCGTCGAGGCCGCGAGCGAGTTGACGCATTGCATACTCGACTCCGAGGTGCACGAGTGGAGCCGCCTCGCCGCCTATGCCCGCCAGCACCGCGGCAAGGTGTACTTCGACCAGGACAACCTCGAAAGCGCCCTCGCCGACTTCACCGCCGCCGTGTTTCTGCGCGAGAAAGACGGCGCCGACGCCGACGAACTCGACAGCTCGCTGCTGGCCGTTGCCGTCGTCGAGCAGCACATTGCTGCTCGCAGCGCCCAGGCCCAACCTGCAGTCCCGCCGCGAGTGAACGGGCCCTGAGCCAGCTACTGGCCGCCGCACGCGTTAAGCGGCATGCTGTGTTCACGACGAAGGCGAGGTGACCGGTGACCGATCCGACCGAGCGGCGGCGGCGTGCGGTGGGCACGGCCGTGCTCGTGATTCTCACCCTGACCGCGTGCAGCGCTGCGGACCCGCGCGCTACTCCGACCACCACGACACCGGCCCAACCGACGCCGAGCGCAACGGATGCCGGTGCTGACCCGCTCGCACCGGTGCATCCGGTCGGCGAACCGGTCGTGATCGCGTCGGGGCTTCAGGCTCCATGGTCGATTCTGCGACTGCCCGACGGGGCCACGCTCATCAGCGAACGCGACACCACCCGGCTTCGCGAGCTACTGGCCGACGGCAGTCTGCGCGACGCCGGCACCGTCGCGGCGGCGCGCCCGAGCGGTGAGGGCGGGCTGCTCGGCCTCGCCTTTCTCGCCGACCGGGCGGCCCCGGGCGGCACTGGCTGGGTGTACGCCTACTACTCAACGGCGGCCGACAACCGCATCGAACGGATGCCGTTGGCCGGCTCCCCCGGCAGTCACACCCTCGGGGCACCCACCCTCGTGCTCGACTCCATCCCCCGAGCCGGCAATCACAACGGTGGACGCCTCGCGTTCGGCCCCGAAGGACTGCTCTACGCCACGGTCGGGGACGCCGGAGACACCGCCCATTCCCAGGACCTGGACTCGCTCGGCGGCAAGATTTTGCGAATGACACCGACCGGTGCCGTGCCAGCGGACAACCCGTTCGGCACGCTGGTGTACTCATTCGGGCATCGGAATCCACAGGGCCTGGCCTGGGATTCGCGCGGCCAGCTGTGGGCGAGCGAGTTCGGGCAGAACACCTGGGACGAACTCAACCGCATCGTTCCCGGCGGCAACTACGGCTGGCCGCTGGTCGAGGGCCAGGCCGGCGACCCGGCGTATCTCGACCCGGAACGTCAGTGGTCGACGGACGTAGCGAGCCCGAGCGGCATCGCCATCGTGAACGACACCATCTTCATGGCGAGCCTGCGCGGGCAACGGTTGTGGAGCATCCCGATTCTGAGCACATCCTCCACCGACACCCCCACCGAGTGGTTTGTCAACGGATACGGCCGGTTGCGCGACGTGGTGTCAGGGCCAGCTGGCACACTGTGGTTTGTGAGTAATAACACGGATGGCCGGGGCTCCCCGGCGGCTGAAGACGACCGGCTCCTGCAAGTGGCGGTGGCGCCCTAATGTCTTTCCCGACGTCTGATCTCGCTCAGACCCCCGCTTGCCTCGCGGAAACGGCGGCGTCCTGATGGCCGATCTCGCCCAGGTGCGACGCTGGGCCGACGCGCTCATCGTTCTGCACCTCGACCCCAGCTGGACCTTCGGCTTCGACAACGCGAAAAAACGTGCCGGCCTGTGCAATTTCAGCGCGAAGCACATCACGGTGTCGCGCTACCTCGCCTCCCGCTATGCCGACGACGACGTGCACCAGATCCTGCTGCACGAATTCGCGCACGCTCTGGCCGGGCCGCGTGCCGGGCATGGTCCGCGCTGGAAGAAGGTGGCCTTCGACCTTGGCTACGACGGCAAGCGCACCCACGACGGCGAGATCGCCGACGAACTCGCCCCCTGGGTGGGCACCTGCCCCGCCGGACACACCCATTTTCGGTATCGGCAGCCCACCCGGCCGCTGGCCTGTGGACTCTGCGCCCGCCGATTCGATCAGGCCCACGCCATCAGCTGGTTACGGCGCGAAATCACGCCGGCGATCCGGCGTCGGGCCGCGGCCTCGGCCGGCCCTCGGCTCCCGCCGGTCGGCTGAGTTCAGGGCGCACCAGGTCGGCGCCCAGGGTCAGCGCCCAGGGTCAGCGCCCAGACGTTCAGCACCCAGACGTTCAGGGCGCACCAGGTCGGCGCGCACGCGTTCAGTGCACGTCGTAGCGGGCGAGGGCGTCGGCATCCGTGGCGTGCATCATCGCTCGACGAGCGGTATCCAGCGCGGTCACCGGGTCGGCCTCGGCCACGGCGAGCGCGAGCTGCCGTTCAGCCTCGGCCAAACGGGTGCGCGCGGCTGCCTGCACCCGACCGCGATGGGCGGCCACGAAGTCGCGGGTGATCGTAATCTGGCTGCGGGCGGTGAGCAGCGCGCCGGCCAGGGCGGTGCGGGCGTTCTCAAGCCGCAACTGCCGATTGCGTGCCTCCGAACGGATGCTGTCCAGCCCGTTCATCGCCGCCTCCAGCTTCACGACATCCGAGGATGGGTCGCTGAGCCTCCCGGGCTCCCGCAATTGCGCCTGCACGGCTGCCGCCTCGGTGATGACGAGGTTCAGGGACGCGCTCGTATCGGATTCTTCGTGACCATCGCGCAGGGCTCGCGCCTGCGCGAGTTCCGAGCCGGCAGCATCCAGTGCCTGCTGCAAGTTCGCGAAACCGCGGTGCAGCAAGTCCTCGCCGGTTTCAATCGCGTCGAGCAGTTGTGTCGCCTGAAACAGGGAGTGCTCGGCGGACTGCAGCTGCTCCCCCACCGGTTCGGACAACGCGGCCTCAAGGCGCGCAGCGGCAGCATCGGCGGCGGCCGCGGCCAGGTCGAGTGCGGTTTGCGCCCGCAAAACGTTGCCGCTGATCGCAGCGAGCGCCGGCGGCGAATAACTCAAACCGAGCCGGGCGAGCGTATTCGCTCCGCCGGCGACCCGGTCGGACACGCGATCGAGGCGTCGGCGCAGTTCGTCGAGTTGCTGCGGGGCGTTGCGTTCCACGCCGCGCCTGGCGGTGAAATTACGCGCCTGACCGGTCAGCCGGCCGGTGGCCTCGTCGGCGAGCTGGATGATCTGCTCGTTCCAGCGTGTGCGTTCGGCAGCGGTGTCCGGCACGGCGTCGTCGAGCTTTTGCTGCAGTGCGAAAGCATCACTGAGCTGGCGTTTCGACGTGCTGAGCGCCGTGGCGAATTCCCGCGTCGAAGACTCACCGAACTGGGCGATGGCGAAGCCGAGCTCGTCGGTCGCGTCTTGCACCAGATCGTCGGCGCGAACCAGGCTGATCGCCGCGCTGCGGGCGAGAAGAGCCGCCTCAGCGTTCACCTGCCCGATCCGAGCCCGGGTGCGCCGCCGCGAGGCTGCCACCAGCGCCCAGACTCCGGCCAACACGAGGCCGATAACGATGACCGAGGGTACCCACCAGAGATCGCCATTCATAGCCGTGAGTCTAATGAGGGTTACTGGGCGCTACCGGTCGTCGGCAGAGGGCCGCCGCATCTGCTGACGAATCATCTCGAAGTCGTGCCGCGAAATCTCGAGCACGCCGCGGCGCAGCTGGAAGCCCCAGTCCGGGTTTCCGCGGGTGAGCTGTAGCACGGGCAGCAGCGGGCGGATGCTGGTCGGCCAGGCATCCAGATCGTAGTCGGCCCGGCGTCGCCAGGGCCGAAACTCGTTCGCGGGGTCGCCCACCTGGTAGGCATAGGCATCCGCTATTCGGCCGATGGCCGTGAATTCCTTGAGCGGATCGCCCTCGATCGCAGTTTTCGGGGAGTAGTAGACGATGCCGTCGGCCTCGCCCATCTGCGCGATCAGGTCCCCGGCGCCGCGATTGGCGCGGGCGATGCCCAAATCGACACCGCGCAGCACGTGCTCGCGGTGCACAACGCCGAGCCAGAACCGAATTGCCACATTCCTAGTTGTACCGCATGCCACGCACACACCAAACTAAGCAGATGCGAGTACTCCTGAAAGCGATTCTGGACTGCACACCGGATGCTGCCTGGCACGCTATCCACAGCCCCGCCGTCTTTCGCGAGGTGAGCAGCCCGTTCATGGCGGTCGAGTCTCTCGAACCCGACGGGTTTCCCACCCGGTGGGAACCGGGCGAACACCCCGCCGTGTTCTCCATGCTCGGCCTGGTGCCGATGGGAACCCAGATCATTCGCCTTGCCAACTCCACGCACCGGCCCGACGGCGTGCGCATTCTGCGCGATACCGGTCGCGGCGTCTCCGGCGCGCTGTGTGCGGTCACGCTCTGGGATCACCGCATGGCGATCGCGCCCGACCCGGCCGGCACCGGCAAAACCCTCTACCGGGACCAGCTCATTTTTCGCGGCCGCCCGGCCACGATCGCCCTCTGGCCGACGTTTTGGGCGTTCTGGCAGTGGCGGATGCTGCGCCTCAAGGCCCTCGCCCCCACCTGGCAGCACGACGTGGGCATAGACAACCCCAACTTTGTGCCGCTGTCGCAGCGGGAGCCCGACGACGGCAACTAGCGCTTCCGCAGTTTCCCCGCGCCATCTCCTATGCACCGGGCCGACCGGCGGTAGCGTAGCCACCATGAGTTCTTCCCTGGGGGCCTTGCAGATCGCGGACTGGCGTCGGCGGGTGACCGGTTTGTACGCGGGGGTGCGCCAGCTCAGCGTGAGCAGCCCGAAAAGCGGCCACGAATTGTGGCGGTCGGGGCGGGATGAACTGTTTGCGGGGCATCCGTCGTCGCCGTTATTGCCCGACGACCTTTCGGCCTTCACCGGGCTTCCCATTGCCGCGTACGACCCGGACTGGCGGTTTGAAGTCGAGGTGCACCGCTCCGAGCAGTCCCATCGCATGAACGTGGAAACCGGCACGGACGGCACCGTGCCCTTCGACCTGGTCGGCACCGTGCGCCTGCCCTACCTTGGTTCGCTCGACGTGTGGCGGCTCGCAAGCTACGGCGGCGGCCTGTTCCTGCCGCTGAAAGATGCCCTGGCCGGCAAAAGCGGCGGAACTTACGGCGGCGGACGCTACCTGCTCGACACCATCAAGGGTGCCGACCTCGGCCCGGGGGTCGACGACGACACCCTCGTTCTCGATTTCAACTTTGCTTACAACCCCTCCTGCGCGTACGACCCGATGTGGGCCTGCCCGCTGCCGCAGAGCGGCAATATCATCGACGTCGACGTGCCCGTCGGCGAGCTCTACCACGGCGACCACTCGTAGCTACCCGGGTGCCCGTTCACACCTGCGGAGAATTTCGTCGATTCGCCCGCTCCGCGCGTGAGATGCCCCGAATCTCGAAAAATTCGGTACAGCGCCCCGGATCCCAAGATCACTATCGGTGCGGGTGGGCCGATTTGACAGCATCCGCTAGAGTAGGAGAACTTGCGAGTGCGTAGTTGCGCTTGCTGCGTCGTAGAACGCCCTCTTCTCTATCTGGCGGCCCACCAGGGCTGACCTGATTTTTCGAATGAAACATTCTTACGGCGAACGGATGTGCCCTTCGGCACCTTCGCCATGTGAATCCTCCTGGTTTGCTTATCGCTGCGCGATAATTCGAACGGGCGAGGAGACTGATGCCCGAAAGGCACCATTTTGTCTACAGATTTGTCCACAACGTTCAGCACGCTCGGCGTGCCGGCTCCCCTGGTAAAGGTTCTCTCTTCCCAGGGAATCGACACCGCCTTCCCGATTCAGGTCGACACCCTTCCGGACACCCTGAATGGCCGCGACGTGCTCGGCCGCGGCAAGACCGGCTCGGGCAAGACCCTGGCCTTCTCCATTCCGATGGTGTCGCGCCTCGGCGGCACCCTCGCCGGCGGCAAGCGTCGCCCGGGTCGCCCGCTCGGCCTCATCCTCGCGCCGACCCGCGAGCTCGCCACGCAGATCACCAACGCCATCACCCCGCTCGCCGAGGCCTACGGCCTCAACACCACCACGATCTTCGGTGGCGTCTCGCAGGGCCGCCAGGTCACCGCGCTCAAGGCCGGCGTCGACATCGTCGTGGCCTGCCCCGGTCGCCTCGAAGACCTCATGAAGCAGGGCTTCGTGAACCTCGACTCGGTTGAGATCACCGTGCTCGACGAGGCCGACCACATGGCCGACCTCGGCTTTCTGCCCGTCGTCACCCGCATCCTCGACAAGACTCCCGGCAACGGCCAGCGCATGCTGTTCTCCGCCACCCTCGATAACGGCGTGGACAAGATCGTCAAGCGCTTCCTGCACGACCCGGTGATGCACTCCGTCGACGAGGCTAACAGCCACGTCTCGGCCATGACCCACCACGTGTTCGAGGTCGCCGGCGTCGATGCCAAGAAGGACCTCGTGCAGAAGCTGGCGAGCGGCTCTGGCCGTCGCATCCTCTTCATGCGCACCAAGCACCAGGCCAAGAAGCTCGCCAAGAGCCTCACCGACGCTGGCATCCCGTCCGTCGACCTGCACGGAAACCTCTCGCAGGTGGCCCGTGACCGCAACCTCGCCGCGTTCAGCGCCGGCACGGTCAAGGTTCTCGTCGCAACGGATGTCGCCGCTCGCGGCGTGCACGTCGACGACATCGAACTCGTCATCCACGTCGACCCGCCGGCCGAGCACAAGGCGTACCTGCACCGTTCGGGCCGTACCGCCCGCGCCGGCAGCGCCGGTGACGTCGTCACCGTCGTGCTGCCCGAGCAGAAGCGCGACACCGACGCTCTGCTGCGCAAGGCCGCCATCAAGGTGACCCCGCAGCGCGTGGATGCGTCCTCCCCCGCCGTCGACGCCCTCGTCGGCGATGTTGCTGCTTATGTCAAGCCGGCTCCCCGCGTCGAAGCGCCGCAGCAGCAGCGCCAGTCGCAGGGCGGTCGTTCGCAGGGCGGACGTTCGCAGGGCGGTCGTTCACAGGGCGGACGCTCCGAAGGCGGTCGCTCTGAAGGCGGTCGCTCACAGGGTGGCCGTTCAGAGGGCGGCCGCGATGCCGGCGCCGGCCGCTCCGGCGCAAGCCAGGGCGGTGCCCGCACCGACCGTAACGACGGCGGCCGCAGCCGCGACTCGGCTCCCGCCGGTGGCGCTCGTCGCGAGCGCACCGGCCGTCCG
>NZ_SOHF01000004.1:0-47436 GCF_004404045.1 Cryobacterium sp. Hh11
AGCGCACTCGGGAACATGCCGCCCGAAGAATATGAACGCAACTATTACGCTGAAACAAACGGCCCGATAAATATCGAAGCCGCCAACAAAACGGCGGCATGAAACCCGGGACGGTTCACCTAGTCGAACTTGAGGGCCGAGCGGTCTGTCGAAGAGTCACCTTGCTACCGCCGTGTCCGCAAGGACTACGACGGTAGCGGATACGTGTGTGTCACACCTTGAACGGTTCTCTTAATGAGCCGGTTCTGAAGTGTCGATGAAATGGATTTGCGATAACCGAGCTGCTCACCGTCATCGTGGCGATTACGATCCTTGGCCAGATTCACCACCGTCACACATAGGGACATCCAGAATCGAGGCCGACTCTTGCGACTCATGCCGCAATCATTTAGACCTTCCCCGGGCAGGAGATCGGCTTCCGAATCTTGTTACTGAGAAACGCCGAATGGCGTTGCGGGGAATGGGTCGCGGATGGCAGCTTTTTCCGGCCAGACGGTTTCGAGCTTGTCGCCTTTCCACTGCATGACGTAGACATCGGCGAGTTCATTCTGGTTGTACTCGTTGAGCGAGAAGCCCCAGCCCGACGACGTGGTACCCATTTCCAGCTTGAAGTCCTGGGCCGCCTGACGGAATTCTTCCGGGTCGTCACTGCCATTCGTTTCTTCCAAAATGTCAAACAGCAAGTTGGCGCCGGTGAAATTGGCCAGGGAGTGGCCCGACGCGGGCAGCGAGTCGTAGCGTTCCTCATATGCGGCCGTGAACTCGGCCAAGCCGGGCGTGAACTCTTCATTGATATATATCTGTGTGAAGTCAACGTCATAGATCCCGTCCGCAGCGTCCCCCAGAGCGTCATGAAAGCCCTTGAGACTGTGGCCGCCGCCGGTGCCAATGAACGCACCCAGCTTCAGCCCGTTGTCACGAATTTGACGACCAAGCAAGATCGCATCCGCCGCATAGGACACTGCGATGACCACATCCGGAGCCTTAGCCTTCATGCGCAGAACCGTCGACGAGAGGTCGGTGGATTTGGCGTTATACGGTTCCAGTGAGAAATTGACCAGGCCCGCCTCCGCCGCATCAATCACAGCATTCTCCGCCACTGACTGCCCATACGCCGAGTCTTCGTGGGCCAAAATCACCTTCAGCTCAGAGACAGGCTTGCCCAGTTGTTCCGCAAGATGCTCGGTGATGAACCGCATCTGCAGCTTCGTGAACGAGCCAGCTGCCGGGTTGAACCGAAAAACGTTGTCGTACCCGCGGTCAGTGATCGCTTCTGATATGGCACCCAATTCCACGAATGTGCTGCCACCACGACCGAAAACCTCCGACGCCGCCAAACTCAAACCAGAAGAGAAGGAACCGACAGCGAGATTGATGTCTGAGTCCGACGCCATCCGGCGGGCCTCAGATGTGGCCGCATTCACGTCGGGTACGTCGGCAAAGACCATCTCAATGGATTTATCGGCGACACCGCCAGCTTCATTCCGCAGGTCAGTAGCGATCTGAACTCCACGCCATGATTCTTCACCCAGTAGCGCCAGGGAACCCGAGACCGGGAAGAACGCCCCAATCTTGATCGAATCCGACGACGACGCCGCCGTCGAACACCCCATCAGCAGCGGAAGTGCAACCACCGTCGCCACCCCCAAAGCCGAAAGCCTCACAAGCTTTCGCCTAGCGATATTCTTGACACTCATTTTCTAAGTCCTTTCATCATTGAAAAGTACAAGCCAAGCGCTTTCATACCTAGATTGGATCCAATATACACACGCGCACTATCGTATCCAAACTTAATCGAATGTAAATATGCGTGCCCCGGCACTTGTGGACGAAAGAAAACCCTGTTTGAGGGCACAGATTCCACGAATCATCCCCGGATTGCTATGCGGGACCTATGCAGCAGGGAACGAGCCAGCGTTGCATCCTGCTCACTTCGGATCCAATCGAAATCACGGAGGGCAGCCCTGGCGACAAGCCAGTCAAGCCACGGTGCCTAGCGAAATTCGGTACCCCAAAATCTGCCGACATAACCGGGGAAGCAAGCCGGTCATTTATGGCGAATGTATCCAAATGTGACCTGTAACGTGCATTCTAGCGGCGATTGTGTTCAATGTGACTTGTATTGGATCCATTCACTGCATAATGTTGAACTTGGCATCATTCGCTCCAACCATCCGTGAGCGCTTGAAGTCCACTGTCAAAGGAGAAAGTGGAATGGCACAAGAGAAGCAGCTGCAGCCAGGGTCGACCTGGGTCGAGCTCAGATCGACGAGTGACGACTGGAAAGGCGCTGATCCAAATTTTCTCCTCACGATGCTCGGGCAGCTACACCTCATTCGCGCCTTCGAGGAGACGGTGCTTGAGCTTGCCGGTGAGGGACTCGTGCATGGCCCCGCACACTCGAGCATCGGCCAAGAAGGAGGCGCCGTCGGATCGATAGCCGGTCTGCGGTCAACCGATGCCGTGAACGGATCGCACCGAGGGCATCACCAATTCTTGGCGAAAGCCATCACACACGTATCGCCACAGGGCCTGAACCCCGCGTCACTCGTGACCGACGACATTCAAGTCGTTTTACAGCGCACCCTCGCAGAAATCCTCGGCTTAGCCCAAGGCTACTGCCGGGGGCGCGGTGGTTCGATGCACCTGCAGTGGTTCGAGGCCGGAGCACTCGGAACGAATGCAATTGTTGGCGGCGGGGTGCCGCTTGGCGCCGGCAACGCCTGGGCCCAAAAGGCGTCCAAGACTGATGATCTGACAGTGAGCTACTTCGGGGACGGCGCTGTGAACATTGGATCGGTGCTAGAGACTCTCAATCTGGCAGCTGCTTGGAAGCTCCCCCTATGCTTCTTTATCGAGAACAATTTGTACGCGGTATCAACGTCGGTTGCCGAAGTGACGGCCGAGCCGCGGCTCTCAGCGCGTGCGCTCGGATTCAATATCCCTGCCTGGCGGGTGGACGGAATGGACCCGCTCGCGGTTCACCTCGCCATGAAGAAGGCCGAAGAGCACATGCGTTCGGGCGCCGGCCCTGTCGTCATCGAGGCCGAGGTATATCGCTTCTTTCACCAAAACGGCGCATACCCGGGGAGTGCCTTCGGCTACCGCAGCAAGACAGAGGAAGCGGAGTGGCGCGCTCGTGATCCGCTGGTTCGTACTGCCGCCGAACTGACAACACTTGGGCTCATCGACGAGGCGGGGACAGCATCCATCCGCGAGCAGGCCCAGAGTGCGATGAGTGCAGCTGTAGCTATGTTGGTCGAAGGTGATCCCACAGGCAAGCCCGGCACTCGGCGCATTCGCCCTGATCTGTGGCCAGATGCGGGGTTCAGGGACGTTGGTGTCCGCGGAGACCTTTCGGAGCTGCATGGCGCACGAACCCAGGAGGAATGGGACTACACCGGACCGACCACCCAGGGCAAGTTCATTGACGCGGTGGCAGCGGTGATGGATCGCCGAATGAGTGTCGATGACCGAATCGTCGTGCTCGGGGAGGATGTACACCGACTCAAAGGCGGAACGAACGGCGCGACCAAGGGACTGTCCGAAAAGTTTCCCGCGCGCGTACTGGGCACGCCGATTAGCGAAAACGCCTTCGCCGGTCTGAGCGGTGGCATCGCTCTGGACGGACGATTCCGCCCCGTCTTCGAGTTCATGTATCCGGATTTCCTCTGGGTGGCTGCAGATCAGGTCTTCAACCAGATCGGCAAAGCCCGGCATATGTTCGGAGGGGATAACCCCGTGCCCGTCGTGCTTCGCACCAAAGTGGCGATGGGATCCGGATACGGGTCGCAGCATTTGATGGACCCTGCTGGAATTTTCGCGACAAGTCCCGGGTGGAGAATTGTAGCGCCCTCGACGCCACACGACTATATCGGTCTCATGAACGCGGCACTCGCGATCGATGACCCCGTGATCGTCATTGAGCATGTCGACCTTTATGCTCAGTCGGGCTCCTACCCGACCGACAACCTCGACTACCAGACGCCATTCGGGAAAGCCGCGATCCGCCGAGTGGGCAACGATGTCACGGTCATTAGCTACCTCTCAATGGTGCACAACGCACTCGAGGCCATAGGGCAAACCGGCATCGACGCCGAGCTGATCGACTTACGCTGGCTCGATCGTGCCAGCATCGATTGGGAGACCATCGGTGCAAGCGTGCGCAAGACCAACAGCGTGTTGATCGTTGAGCAAGGTGCGATGGGCACTTCCTACGGCGGGTGGCTCTCCGACGAGATCCACCGGCGTTTTTTTGACTGGCTCGATCGGCCAGTTGCCAGGGTCACCGGCGGCGAAGCGTCACCAAGTATTTCCAAGATTCTCGAACATGCGGCCATTGCCAAGACTGAGGACGTGGTCGCCGCTCTCCTCTCTGCGCAAAAGGACTTCGGCGGGCGCAGCTGATGGCACAAGTAGTCCGAATGCCTGAAGTATTTGCCGGTTCTAGCGAAGCCGCGCTCTCCAGCTGGCTAGTGCAGGCAGGTGATCGCATAGAAGTCGGAACCCCTCTCGCTGAAATCGAAACCGAGAAGGCGAATGTCGAGTACGCCGCCGAAACGGCTGGAATCATCGGCACAACTCTTGTGGTTCCGGGCGACTCAGTGAGTGTCGGCGCCCCAATCCTGGTGCTTCTTCAGATTGGCGAGGCTCACTCCGAGATTCAACCATTTCTCGATGCGCTCAACAACGACCGGCCGACGCCCGTCTCCGCCACAGACGAGAAAGCAGACTCCATCGAGGTCAGCCACCACGCAGATGTGAAAACCACATCTGATCAACGACTCTTCGCGAGTCCAATCGCGCGCCGAATCGCCCGGGATGCCAAAATCGATCTGAATCGGTTACGCGGAACGGGACCGGCGGGACGAATAACTCGAAGAGACGTCGAATCAAGCATGGCGGCAAGGCCAATGCACACGGCTTCCGTTGTCGCGCAGTCGACGGAGCCAGGCCAGCCCGCCACCGGCGATCAGGTCAGCTACGAAGAGATCCCGCACTCTGGGATGCGACGGGCAATCGCTCGTCGACTAACCGAGAGCAAGTCGACCGTTCCACACTTTTATCTGACCGCCGAATGTCGCGTAGATGAGTTGTTTGCCGTCCGTGCTCGCATCAATGAGACTTCAACGACCCGCATTTCCATCAACGACCTGATCGTAAAGGCTGTTGCTGGTGCATTCGTTGAGGTGCCTGAAGCGAATGTGACCTGGACAGACTCAGCGATGTTGCGTCACAGCGCCGTTGACATCTCCATCGCGGTAGCAACACAGGACGGGCTCTACACTCCAGTGGTGCGAGAACTCGAAACTCTCACGATCTCGGCACTCAGTCAGCAGATTACCGAACTGGCGACCCGCGCTAAAGAACGTCGATTACGGCAGGATGAGTTGGAGGGCGGCAGCTTCTGTGTGACGAACCTTGGCATGTACGGAACGTTGCAGTTCTCAGCGATTCTCAACCCACCGCAGTCGGGAATTCTCGCGGTCGGCGCCGCGACCCAACAACCTGTCGTCACCGATGGAGCTTTGAGTATCGCCAGGGTAATGCGCTTCACGCTCTCAGTCGACCATCGCGCCATTGACGGAGCGATGGCCGCAACATGGCTTGCTGCCTTTACCAAGCGGATCGAAAATCCGCTCTCCCTGCTCGTCTAACCATTGAAAGGAGAAGCGTCGTGATTCGAGGGATTCCCGGTCTACGCGGCACGGAACATATTGGCTTTACCGTTCCTGATCTTCTTCAGGCCCACGAATTCTTTGTCGACGTCATTGGCTGCGACTTCATGTATGCCCTGGGCCCAATGCAACACGACGACGACTGGATGACAGAGCACCTCAACGTCGATCGCCGGAGTGTCGTCAAGGAGCTACGATTTTATCGTTGCAAGTTCGGCCCGAATTTCGAGGTGTTCGAGTACTCCGCTGATCCACCGCAACAGCCCCAACCTCACAACAATGATATTGGTGGCCATCACCTCGCCTTCTATGTCGACGACATTGACGCCGCAGTGGCGTACCTGCAGAGTCGCGGAATTCGTGTCTTGGGCCAGCCCGTTGCGAGCCAGCGAAGTGCGGAAGGGCAGCGCTGGGTGTACTTTGTGAGCCCGTGGGGCATGCAGTTTGAACTCGTCAGCTACCCCACCGGTAAGGCCTACGAACTCGTCAACACCAAACGCCTCTGGCATCCTGCTCAGCCAGACCTGTAGAGCAACGACTTCGATCTCCGGAGCGAAACGCCACCAAATCTTCGCCAATATGAATGCGTTAGGGGCCATACCGTTCTGCCAGAGGCAGAACCGTATGGCCCTTGACGTTCAGGACTTCAGTCAGACCGTGGCCACGGGCGGGTGTTCATCCCACGCTGCGATTGGCGGATAGACGTCGGGGTCGGTCATGACCTCGATAAGAAAGAACTCCCGCATCGCAAACGCTTGAGTTAAGGCCAGCTCCAGTTCAGCCACGGTCGAGACGCGCCGCGCCTGCGCGCCCACAGCCAGCGCAATGGCGGTGTGGTCGACCGGGGAAATCTCAATCGCACTCGTCGACATCGCAAATGCGCTAAGTTCGGCGTGCTTTTGAAAGCCGAAGATGGAATTGTTGAGCACAATTGAGATAACTGGATGATTGTTCCTGACTGCGGATTCCATTTCGGCCCAGACGTGGCCGAAGCCGCCGTCGCCGCTCACGCACACCACCCGTTTGTCACTCTGCGCTGTCTGCGCGCCCATTGCCATCGGCAAACCCCAGCCAAGACCGGCTAGTCCACGTGGGGAGATGAAGCGCTGCCCGACTGACTTGGCGGTTAAGAAGTTCGTCATCCAAATACTCGAATAGCTGGCGTCAGCCACTGCAATGTCGCCGGCGCTGAGATGGTGGTCCACCACGGCCATCACATGCTGAGGGGTCAATAGTGCCGATGCGCTATCCGACCTGAGCCGGCTCGAGCGTTCGCTCGCGGCCTCTTTCGCCAGGCGTATTTGGCTGACAGCGGCCCCACGTGATTGCTCCCGCGCAGTCAGGTCGCGAGCTGCCAATTCATCGATCAGGTCTTCGATGCCCAGAAGGGCGTCGCCTACAAGCCGAATGGACTGATAATTGCGCCCGATCTCGATGCCATCGACGTCAAGGTGAATGTATGTTGCATTCGAAGGAAAGAGAGTCCAGGCATCGGTTCCATTTTCGTTGGTACGCGTGCCGATGAACAGCACGACATCGGCCTCTGTGACAAGGGAGCGCGCCAGATAATTGGGTGCCTGCTTGCCGAAAGCATTTCCCACGACGCCGATCGAGAGCTCATGCAGTTCGCTGACCGAGCCTTTACCCATATTCGTGGTGGCCACGGGGATGCCGCTGAGTTCCTGCAGCCGTGTCAGCGCACCGGATGCACCAGACAAGTGCACGCCGCCGCCAGCCACAATGAGCGGATGTTTGGCTTGCGCCAAAGCGTTCGCGGCTAAGACGACGCCCGAGTGCGCTGGCCGTGTTCTATCCAGAGGGAAACTGCCGAGAGATGCGGTTCGAGGCGTCGTATCGTGTTGTGCAACTTCCGTGAGGAGCACGTCGCGCGGAACCAGCAGCACGACGGGGCCTGGACGTCCCGTTGTTGCTATCGTGACGGCGAGATCGATGTACTCGTTTATTCTGGTTGGATCATCCAGCTGCTTGATCCACTTCGTACATGCTGAGAAGAGACCTACGTGGTCGAATTCTTGAAATGCATTTCGATCACGTTGGGCAACCGGCACTTCTTGCACAATCGCGATGACAGGAGAAGATGCCTTCATCGCTTCTGCGAGCGGCGCCACTAGCAAGGTTGCAGCTGGGCCATTTTGAGCGCCCACGAGGGCAATCCTTTGCGAAACACGAGCGTACGCATCTGCCATCGCACCGCCGGCATTTTCTGTCCGGTAGGCGATCTGACGCATTCCAGCTTTCTCGGCGGCCAGAAAGAACGCTGTCGGTAGGGATTGTCCGAAAATGTCGGTAACACCGTGTCGTTGGAAACTCTCAACCATTAGTTGGGCAACATTCATCATTGAATTCCTCGTTCTCTATTTATTGACGTGACGTAGCGAAATTGAGGGAGCCCCCGTCAACTTTCAGGGTTTGACTCGTGATATATCGAGACCCCTCCCCCGCAAGAAATTCAATCGCTGACGCGCAATCTTCGGGTGTTCCGATCCTGCCCAGTGCAATCCGGTTCTCGAGACTCTCTTCACCGACTTCAGCGAAAACCTTGGACAAGCGCCCAGTGGCGATATAGCCAGGTGCTACGACATTGACCCGGATTCCGCGTGGGCCCAGTTCATTCGCGAGAAAGCGTGAGTAGTGGGCGACGGCCGCTTTAGCGCTCCCGTATGCCGAGTACATCGCCTCAGTAGCGGCTTCTCCCGCTTGGGACCCAATATTGATGATGCTGGCTCCCGAACCCATAATTGGAATGGCGAGCTGACATGCTATTACCGTCGAAACCAGATTGCGTTCAAAATTGTCACGGAGATCTCGGATCGGGAGGGTACTCGGTCGCGTGTCGAGACCCTGAGAATAGCTACCCCCACCGACGTTATTGACGAGCACGTCCAAGCCGCCCCACGCCGTCTGGATTGAGTTGACCACGCCCTTCATGGCTTCCTCATCTGTTGCATCCACTTCGTAGCCCAAAGCTTGAACTCCGATATCCTGCAGTTCGCTCACAACAGTGTCACCCCGCATTAGAGCAGCTTCTGCTTCGTAATCGCGGAATGAGTGCAAGCTAAGGTCGGTCACCGCAACGTCCGCTCCGGCACGGGCAAGATGCAGGGCATAGCTGCGACCAAGCCCCCGACCGGCGCCGGTGATCAGCACGCGCTTTCCCTCCAGCGGTCCACGGACGAGCTGTCGAACATCGCGGTCCACTTGTGACGTCATGGCTTCACAACCATGTACGTTTCGAGCACGTAGTCGGCGATGGCCATGGCCGACGTCGCCGCGGGTGACGGAGCATTGCGCAGAAGAGTGACGGGACCTACCTGGTCGACTGCGAAGTCATCAAGCAGGCCACCATCACGGCCCCACGCTTGCGCGCGCACGCCCGCTGCGGTCTTTGCCACGAGGTCGCTCATGCGCAGCTCGGGAACAAACCGTCTGGCCTCCCGAAAATACAGCGGCTTGAAGAGAGAGGCCGAAATCTCTTTGGCACCCATTCGCCAGTGTTGTTTGGCCAGTGCCGGCGCCCCGGGCCAAGTGAGCGATCCCCACGAGTCCTTCAGGGAGATGCTCGACCATTTGTAGCCTTCGCGTGCCAATGCCGGTACCGCGTTCGGACCAACGTGCACGTCGTCGTAAACACCCCTTGTGAAATGAACACCAAGAAATGGAAACCGCGGATCCGGCACAGGGTAAATCATGCCGTTTACGAGGTGTTGACGGGAACTATCGAGCCCCCAATACTCACCCCGGAACGGCAGGATTCTTGGGCTGGGAGAGGCTCCGATCATCGCAGCGACAACATCGGATTGTAGTCCGGCGCACACAATGAGCCGGTCGAATCGATGATCTTGAGAACTCGTAACGACGGTGATCTTGCCAATTTCCTGTGTGATCCGGAGCACTTCTTGCCCGAGCAGGATCTCACCACCATTCTTGCGAACGTCATCGGCCAGCGCCTCTGTAATGGACGCGTAGTCAACAACCGCTGTGTGTGGCGAGTGCACTGCCGCCACCCCGGCAACATGTGGTTCAACTTCTCGCATCTCGGCCGCCGACATCCGGCGAAGGCCCGGCACACCGTTCTGACGGGAGCGCTCTTCGATTTGGTCCAGCCGGACAATTTCTTCCGCGTTCACGGCAACAACCGTTTTACCAACTTCACGATACGGCAGGTTCTTGTCGATACAGAAGTCCCTCGTCATCTCGCGGCCAGCCGAGCAGAGGCGCGCTTTCAGCGACCCGGGTGCGTAGTACAGCCCCGCATGCACGACCCCAGAATTGTGACCGGTTTGGTGCATGGCAACGCGATGTTCCTTTTCGATCACCGTGACTCGGATTGATCGCGAGGCGAGAGCTCGCGCGACGGCAATCCCGACGATTCCTCCGCCGATGACACCAATGTGTTCAGCCACGACTACCGCCGACCCGCGACGACGCCGCCAGAAATCGGTAACACCACGCCGCGCCCCTGGGCCGTCGCTTTTTCGAAAGCGATTCGACCGAGGGCGGTGTCCCACGAGCCTGCACCGTGGGCGATGAAGGCGGTAGTCTGGTTCTCACTCTCGCGCCCGATGGCTTTGCCTGCTATGACGTCGCCGAGCAGACCAACAGCCTCCCAGCCGATCGTTCCGGCGTCGACCGCACGCAGAAGGGTGCCGCCTTCGATCCGTGCCTGGTCCAGGTCATCTGTGACCAAGACATCGATACCTGAAAGTACGGCTGGCGCAGCCTCGCTATTGAGCGGATTATTGGACCCGGCGAAGACGTAATGCGTGCCTGGTCGCAGGTGGCTGGCCTCGATGATCGGATTGTGTGACGAGGTCATGGTGACCACAATGTCGGCGCCATCGATCGCGCTCTCGACCGACGTCACCGGTTCGACTGACAGGGAGAACCGTTCCGAGAAGTCGGTCGCGAATTTCTGACTATTCTGTGGGCTTCGGCTGAACACTTGAATTTTGGAGATATTTGAAGACCGCACGATGGCTTCAGCCTGCGTCCAAGCCTGGTAACCGGACCCGATGAGGCCAAGTACGTCTGCATCTGCTCTCGCTAGGGACTGCGCGGAAATGCCCGACGCGGCGCCCGTGCGCAATTGGCCGAGACGATCTGCTTCCATCAGAGCGTCGCAGGTTCCGTCTGAGGCAAAGAGCATGAACCAGAATTTCGCTGCACCAGAACCGGTCACGTAGATCTTGGCGCCGAGACTCTGCATCTCGTCAACCGCGCCACCCAGAATGTTGAGGTTGAGCGGTCCCAGACGCGCCCGAGACCGAATTGCATTGTTTGTTGTTCCTTGTCCCTGCCCATCCAACGCGGTGCGCACAGCTGTCAGCGCGTCATCCATCGAGACAAGTTCATTCACGTCATCTTCAGTGAGAAAGATCATCTTTGGTGCTCCTTGCAATAGTTTTGTTGGTGCTCTCTGGCACGACGACGGCCTTGATCACCGCGGCTTGTTCCGTAGCGCTGATGGCGGCGTCAAAATCAGCGAGTTGGTAGGTAGAAACCATTGGTGCGAGGCGGTCCTGCCACCCGACGAGAAGCTTGTGGGCAGTGGAATAGTCAGCACGCGTGTAGCCGTATGTTCCACACATCCGGAGTTCGCCCCTGACCATCTGATTAATATCGAGTGCCGGCGCTCTCGCAAAAAGAGCCACGACAACCAAGGTCCCTCCACGGCGCAGGCTGCCGACGGCGCCGCTGAACGCGGCTTCGGCCCCGGATGCCTCGATCCAAGCGTCAACGGGCGGTCCCGCCGCCAGCCGCCGTTGTCCGTAGACGGTCTTGATGCCTAATTGTTCGGCAAATTCCCGACGTGTCTGGGGGCCGACCTCCGGGCAGACAAGTTCCACGTCAGCGCCCGCCGCTGCCGCAAACAGACATGACAGGATACCTACAGCACCGGGTCCCGACACTACGACCCGGTGCCCCCGGAGGTTCACGGCAAGCTGGCCGACCGCGTGAGCTGCCACAGCGGCCGGTTCGATTAACGCCGCTACGGATGCCCTCAGGCTGTTATCGATAACGAAGACTCGGTCGGCGTCCAACACAAAATACTGCGCTAATGCACCGTCAAAGGACAGTCCGAGGCAATCGCGCTCGAGACACAGCTGCGGCGCGCCACTCAGACATGTCTCGCATTCCAAACAGCCGTCAATTGCCATAGGGACAACGCGGTTTCCGATGCGTGCCGGATCGACGTTGGAGCCGGTGCGGACAATGCGCCCTACCGCCTCGTGGCCGAGAGTTACCCGCTCGGGCATCCACTCGTAACCGACCTGCCCATTTATGGCATGGATATCGCTGCCACAGAGGCCGACAGCTTCGGTCTCTATGAGCACCTGTCCAGGACCCGGCGAGGGAACAGAAAGTACTTCTAGCCCAATATCCCTACGATCTCTGCTCTTCTTGACGAGAGCGTGCATCTGCTCAAGGATGATTGGATCTGTTGACGCGACGCCCAAATGCAACATCATCAGTGGCCCAGGTACGATTCTCGAACCAACGCGCTCTCCATGAGTTCCTGCGACGTGCCGGACACTCGGGTGACACCACCGTCAATGATGAAGCCGTGATGGGACACAGCCAGAGCGTTCTGAACGTGTTGCTCAACTATGAGAACGCATACGCCCTCAGACGCGATCTCCTGAACGAGGGAGAACATCTGTTTGACGATCAGGGGCGCTAGGCCCAAAGACATCTCATCGATCATGAGCACCTTGGGTTGCGCCATCAGCCCGCGCCCCACGGCGACCATCTGTTGCTCTCCCCCAGACAGCAATCCCGCATCCTGATTCCGGCGTTCCTTGAGCTTGGGGAAACGCTCATAGACCCGCTCCAACCGGGACCCAGTCTTGCGGTCTTTGCGCCCACAGTAGCCGCCGAGCAAAAGGTTGTCCTCGACGCTGAGGGTACCGAAAAGTTTTCGTCCTTCCGGCACGTGAACGAGTCCCATTTCAACTCGCTCCTGCGGTGAAGCAGTGGTGATGTCCTGGCCGTTAAATGTCACGCTCCCGCTCGCAGCCGGAAGAATGCCGCTGATCACGCGCAGGGTTGTGGATTTTCCGGCGGCATTAGGCCCGAGAAGCGCCACTACTCCCGATTCTGATACGGCGAGACTCACGTTCTCGAGTGCTTGCGCATCGCCATAGTATGCCGAGATGTTCTTCACCTGGAGCATTAATCTTCCTCCCCCAAATATGCCGCGATGACGCGGGGATCACTGACGACGTCAGCCGGCAGGCCGTGTACGAGCACGCTTCCTCTATCAAGGACCATCATTCGATCGGAAACCTCCATGACAGCGGAAACGAGATGTTCGATCATGAGAATTGATACGCCCCGATCCCGCACCTTCTTGATGAAGGGGAGCACATCGATCACCTCTCGGCTGTTGAGTCCTGCGAGCACCTCGTCGAGCAGCAGCAGTTTGGGGCCAGTCGCCAAAGCCCGAGCGACTTCCACTCGTTTTCGTTGCGCCAGTGTCAAGCCCTCAGCCGGCTTCTTGGCGAGGTCGGCGATGCTCAGTTCGTCGAGCAATTCCATGGCCCGAACGCGTGCTCGCCGAACGCTTGAGTCACCGACCAAAAGCGGCACCATCACGTTTTCAGCAACGGTCATGCCGGTGAACGGCCGAACGACCTGAAACGTGCGACCGATGCCACGTCGGGCACGGCTGGCCGGATCCAATCGCGTTATGTCTCCACCCGCGAAAGCCACTGAACCCGCATCCGGATAGTGCATGCCGGAGATTAGATTGAAGAAGGAAGTCTTACCCGCGCCATTGGCGCCTATCAGACCCACAATTTCACCGTGCTGCAGGGTCAATGAAACGTCACTGACGGCCTGGACGCCGCCAAACCGCTTGGAGACTCCCTCGACTTTGAGAATGGTCGCGTTCGTCATGAGCGCCCTCCTTCGGAATTGGCGGGTTCCTGATCGGCTTGGATCGGTGCGGATGCGTCCGGATCCGTGCTGGCACTTCTACTTTCTGGGCGGAAACGCCGATACAGCTTTTTCATACCCGATACGATTCCTCCCGGCATAACCCGAACAATGAGAATCAGCGCGACACCGTAGATCACAAAGTTGAGGCCTTGTGTGGTGCCCGAGAAGGTGGTGCGCAGCCATTCACCGAGTGGGGTCATGACAATCGCACCCACGATTGGCCCTACGACGGTGCCCATCCCGCCGATGATTCCGTTCAGCGCTGGTTGGATCGAGTACAGCGGAGTGGAAAAGTTTGTTTCGGGATCAATGACGAATAGATACATCGCTGCGAACGCGCCGAAGGCTCCAGTGAGGGCTGCGCTGATAACGAGCGCTGCAAGTTTGAGACGAGGCGTTCTGACGCCGAGGGCCCGTACGGCTTCATCGTCCGAGGCCGAGGCCCGCAAGTGGTACCCCATTTTGGAATAGTAGATCCAAACTGAAACGCCAATCGCGATCAATGCCATCGCCAAAACGATGTAGTAATACGGTTCGCGGGAGGAGAAAGAAATGAGCGCAAATCCCTGGGTGGGCGGGGTCGTTATGCCGACCGACCCATTGGTCAGGGGAACAGCGTAGATCGCGATCAGTCGCAGCGATTCGGCAAAAGCCAGTGTTGCCAGAGCAAAGAATGGTCCACGCAACCGCAAAAGCGGAACAGCTAGGAGCAAGGAACCAAGCGCAGCGGTTAGCATCGCTGCCAAGATTCCGAGCCAGGGATTGACGTCCATTTTTACGTACAGGATCGCCACTGTGTACGACCCGATTCCGAAAAAGGCGGCGTGCCCGAGCGAGAGAATTCCACCGAAAGCGAGAATATTCCAGGCCACTGTGACGCCCACGTAGATGAGGATCATCACGCACACGTGCAGGATGTACTGATCTGATGTGAATACGGGAACCAGCCCGGCTGCAGCCACGAACCCGAGAGTCCAGATAAGGCTCTTTTTCTTCATTTGAGGCCTACTTCCGCGTTGCGAGCTGACCCACCGAAGATTCCTTGCGGGCGAACCAAAAGAACGATGATGAAGACAGCGAACACAGCGACCTGTTGAAGGGCCGGATCGATGTAAGTACCCGCCAACGTTTCAACGGCTCCGAGGAACAGTCCACCGATCAAGGATCCGGCCATATTCCCCAGGCCCCCGAGTACAACAACGACGAACGCCAGGAGCGTGAAATGGGCACCGGCCAGTGGGAAGACTGATTGGAACGGCCCAATAAGTACGCCGGCGATCGCTGCCATCGCGGTCCCCAGACCCATCGCGACTAGATAGTACTTCTTCACGGGAATACCGATGAGTCCTGCCGTCTCACGGTCCTCCGCCAAAGCGCGAAGAACCTTTCCCGTAAGGGTCTTCTTCATGAGGTAGAACAGCGCGATGACCAGGGCGATAGCAACCAGGAATGCGGTGATGCGACCGTAGGTGGCCGTGATGCCAAGCACACTGACGTTCTGTTCGGCCCAGGGGAATGTGGTGCTTCTGTATTGCCCGCCAAAGAGTACAAGCGCCAGATTTTGGAGCAGAACGGATAAGCCCAAGGTTACGAATATCTTGATCGTCGGTGATGAGTTCTGCATCGGTTGAAGGATGAATCGCTGCAGCAGAACACCGAACACAAACATAAGCGGCGTGATGATGAAGATTGAAATGTACGGACTGAGACTCCAGGCTGTCCACATCCAGAATGTGGCATACATTGCGATCATGACGAGCTCACCGTGCGCGAAGTTGATAATTTTTACGACCCCAAAGATGAGGTTCAGGCCAACCGCGATCAGAGCGTATACCCCGCCGAGGAGGAGACCGGCTACGAGTGTTTGAACGAGGAGATTCATAGTTGCCTTCCCGAAGGGTCAAACGCCGAATGGCGTTGCGGGTAGTGGAGCGCGGATAGCGGCTTCTTCCGGCCAGACGGTTTCAAGCTTGTCGCCGTTCCACTGCATGACGTAGACATCGGCGAGCTCGTTTTGGTTGTTCTCGTTGAGCGAGAAGCCCCAGCCCGACGACGTCGAGCCGAGTTCCAACTTCAAATTCTGGGCGGCTTGACGGAATTCCTTCGGGTCGTCGCTGCCGTTCGTTTCGTCCAAAATGTCAAACAGCAAGTTCGCACCGGTGAAGTTGGCGAGGGCATGGCCAGAGGCGGGAAGCGAGTTGTAGCGTTCCTCGTAGGCGGCTGTGAACTCGGTAATGCCGGGCGTGAACTCTTCGTTGATATGGATCTGCGTGAAGTCGACGTCATAAATTCCGTCGGCGGCTTCACCCAAGGCGTCGTGGAAGCCTTTGAGGCTGTGGCCGCCGCCGGTGCCGATGAATGCGCCCAGCTTCAATCCGTTGTCGCGAATCTGGCGTCCAAGCAGGATCGCATCAGCCGCGTAGGACACGGCGATGACAACGTCCGGCGCCTTGGCCTTCATACGCAGCACCGTCGACGACAGGTCGGTGGACTTGGCGTTGTAGGGTTCCAGCGAGAAGTTGACCAGGCCGGCTTCCGCCGCATCGATGACAGCGTTCTCTGCGACGGACTGCCCATACGCCGAGTCCTCATGAGCCAAAATCACATTCAGCTCCGACACCGGCTTGCCGAGTTCCTCCGCAAGATGCTCGGTAATGAACCGCATCTGAAGTTTCGTGAACGAGCCTGCTGCCGGGTTGAACCGAAAAACGTTCTCATAACCGCGGTCGGTGATCGCCTCTGACACGGCACCCAGCTCAACGAACGTGCTGCCGCCACGAGCGAAAACCTCCGACGCAGCCAAGCTCAGACCAGAAGAGTAGGAACCGACTGCGAGGTTGATGTCTGAGTCTGACGCCAAACGGCGAGCCTCCGACGTGGCAGCGTTCACGTCGGGGACATCGGCAAAGACCATCTCAATGGATTTATCGGCCACACCCCCGGCTTCGTTGCGCAGGTCGGTCGCGATCTGCACTCCGCGCCACGATTCCTCACCCAACAGCGCAAGCGAACCCGACACCGGGAAGAACGCCCCAATCTTAATCGAATCCGACGAAGCCGCCTCCGCCGAACACCCCATCAACAGCGGAAGGGCAACTACCGTCGCCACCCCCAACGCAGAAAGCCTCACGAGCTTGCGCATAGCGATCTTTTTGACATTCATTTCTAAGTCCTTTCATCATTGAAAAGTGAAAAAGTAAAACGTTTACGCGGCAGTCCATCCGCCATCGACCATAAGCAGCTGCCCGGTCACATAACCGGCAGCGGGAGAAGCGAGAAAGATGGCCGGACCGACGAGGTCTTCTGGCTTGCCGAATCGACCCATAGGTATTCGGGTCAGCATCTTCTGCTTCCGATCGGAATCGTTGAAGGCCGCTTCGGTGAGTTTGGTGTGGATGTAGCCAGGACCAATTCCGTTCACTCGAATGCCGCGCGAAGACCATTCGCTACTGAGGCTTCGCAAGATTCCATACACACCCGACTTGCTGGCGGTGTAGGCCACGACATCGGGAACGGAGAGGTGACTGGTCAACGAACCGACGAAGATATGACTGCCCTCACGCGCGTCTCGGAGCTGGCGTTTGCCGATTTCCTGGCTCAGCATGAATGGTGCGGTGAGATTGACTGCCAGGACGCGATCCCATTCGGTGTGGGAGAAGTCCTCCGCCGCTTGTCGGTGTTGGATGCCGGCCGCGTGCACCACAATGTCCAGTCCGCCGTCCATCTCGTGCTCGATTTCATCGATCAGTGCGGGGATATCGGGCGTATGCGAAACATCGCCAACGAAAGCCGTCGCATTCTGGCCGATGCCTGCAGCCACTTCCTGGACCTCAGAAACGGTGCGAGAGACAAGGGCTACTCGTGCCCCGGCTGCAGCGAACCCTTCAGCAATAGCTCGACCAATTCCCCGGCCCGATCCGGTAACCAGAGCGCGCTTGCCGTGCAGCGTAAATCCTGTGTCTGACATGGGTCCCCTTCGTGTTCGCGTTAGTGCGTTCGGATTGCTGCAGTTTTGGTGCGGCTGTAAAAGCTCAAGGCGATGAGCCCCTGTTCTTTGAACGGCGAGCCAGAGTCGTTGAAACCTCCGAATGGATGGTGAATGTCCCAGCCCGTCGTTGGCTGATTCACGGAGACTTGCCCGGTGTCAACCGCGTCCACGAACTGGAACGCCCGTTCCAAGTCTCGAGTAAAGATGGCGCTGGAGAGCCCGTAAGTCGAGTCGTTCACCGCAGCAATAGCGTCTTCGGGTGTTTCGACGACGAGCATTGACAGGACCGGACCAAAGACTTCTTCGTGCCAAATGGAACATTGGTCCGTGACGCGCAAGAATGTCGCATCAACGAACGACCCGCCGTTTGCCAAACCGTCTGACGCCGACGTGGTCGCGAGAGTTGTTGCTCCCTGATCGAGAGCTCCGGCAACAAGCTTCTCGATCGAGTACTGGGCGTCAACGCTGATAACCGGCCCGAGATCGACACCCGGCTGGTCGCCAGCTCCGATGCGGAGGGCCTCCATGGCAAGCCGGATGCCCTCGACCAAGTCAGCTTCGATATCGTGTTGAACGATCAGTCTGCTGGTTGCGGTACAACGCTGGCCGGCTTGAGCGAACGCCCCGGCCACGATTGCGGGAATGGCCAATTTCAAGTCGGCATCGTTGAGGACCACAACTGCGTTTTTTCCGCCCATCTCCGTTTGAACGCGGATATTTCGCCCCGCGAGCTTTTTCCGGAGTGCGGTGCCGACGGCAGTCGACCCGGTGAATGACACTGCTTTGATGGCAGGGTAGGAGACTAAGCGGTCGCCGATCTCTGCTCCTTGCCCGGTGACGGTTCCGAGAACTCCAGCTGGCAGCCCGGCAGCGTCCAAGATCTGAGCCAGAGTGAGTGCGATGAGTGGGGTCGCTGTTGCCGGCTTGAGTACAGCGGCGTTCCCCGCGAGCAATGCCGGCGCCAGCTTTCGCGCGGGGGTGAGCAGCGGGTCGTTCCACGGCGTGATGAGAAGCGTGACGCCGACGGGCTCGCGCAGCTGACTGGTGAAGGTTCCCGGCCGGGCATCCGCTAGATATTCACCGAACGGCAGTCTGGCCATGCCCCCGTAGTACTCAAAAAACTCGGCTGTCTTTGTGACTTCTCCCGTTGCCTCGGCACGGGTCTTGCCCATTTCACCGACGATGATGTCTACGAGCTCGGCGCTTCGCAAGCGGATGGCCGTGGCCGCCGCCAGGAGCACTTGTCCCCGTTGAAGCAGTCCCGTCGCGCGCCAGACCTTGGCACCCGCCTCTGCGGCGGTGAACACGGCGTCGAGATCGGTTTTGCTCATCGCCGGCACGCGACCCACGATTGTTTGATGCGTAGCCGGGTTGCTGACGGTGATCCACGATCCATCCGCTGATTCGGCAAACGTGCCATTGACAAGATTCTTAATGGAACCGAATTTCATGTGAGTAGGACTCCTTAACAACGTTGGTGAGGAATTACGAGGCTGGTTGCCCTGTGGTCTAGTGCTGGTCGGCGCTCGCAAGCACCCGAGTCACCGCGAAGGCACCTGAGACATCGCCCGAGCGCATTCTTCGAAGCATGTCCAGGATTGTGGACTCATCGAAAGCAACCGGGTTGTTGGCCCGCGGGTAGTCCGTTACGCAACGGCTCGCCATTGATGCTTCTGTGCTTGACGGGACCCGAGCCTCATCGAGACTGGTTGGAAGCCCCAATCTGCGCGTGAGCCGCTGAACTGCGAGTGCCGCGTCGAGCAGAGTGTCGCTCTCACCCTGGGTGAGGAGCTGGGATAATTTTGTGGCCACTCCCCGGTCCAGCGACTGGTTGTAGGCGATGCAGTACGGGAGCGCCAAAGCGCATGACGTGCCGTGTGGCATCGGCTGCTCGTGCGCAAGGCAATATGCCAAAGAATGACCAAGAACGACACCGGCGTTGATCGCCTGGCCCCCGAGGTGTGCGCCCCACAGGCAGCTAGCCAAGGCATCCTGATCCCCGTTGAATGCCTTCTCTAAATTGCCGACGAGGAGCTCGATGGCCAGCACGGCGTGATGAGCTGACATCGGTGATCCTGCTGTCGACATGAGAGCTTCGACGGCGTGTGCTAAGGCGTCCATTCCTGTCGAAGCAATGACACCCCGCGGAAGCGACGACACAAGATTGGGGTCGATGATGGCAATCGTGGGGAGAAATTTCGCGCAGGAGACGACTCGCTTCGAGCCGGCGACGGTAACCATCGCAATGCGGGTGGCTTCGGCACCGGTACCGCATGTGGTCGGGATGAGGATGAGTGGTGCGACGCCCGCCGGCGGCTCGACAACGCCGAGCCAATCCGCGGTATTGCCCTCGTTGCGAAGCAGCAGTGAGAGCATCTTCGACGAATCCAGCACGGATCCACCGCCCATGCCAATCACGATATCTGCACCGGCATTGCGTGCCGTCATAGCAGCCGAATCGATGACTTCGCTCGTTGGTTCGCTTCCAAACCCGGAAACGAGTGTTACCGCGTATCCGTTTTGCTCGAGGTCTGTAACCAGTCCACGGGCCAGGCCCGCATTGAGTACGGCGTCATCGACCGCGACAAGCACATTGCCTGAATCTATCCCTACATGAACACGGAGGAGGGACGCGACATTGCCAGAGGAACCTCGTCCGCACACTACCGCCGACGGCGACAGGAAAACTGAAGCGGTCTCGATATTTGGTAGCCATTCGTTTGACATCTTTGTCACCCCTTTATCTATTGGATCCAATCTACATCAGAAACATAGAAGCTGGGTGTACATTTTCGAAAATTGACTTGGCGATTTGGCTGGCTGGCGGCCAATTGTCAAGCCTTTTTTATGCAAAATTCCTGTTCAAAGCTATATTTAGGGCATTTCGAGCAACGAATACTTCAACAGTTGCATGGAGCGCTCAATCACCTCAAGGCAAGTACCGCTTCATTTAGGATCCAATGCACGCATTGGATCCACCAGCGCGACGGCTCCCCGCCATCATCGCTATCTACCCGACTACTGAAATATGTCTTTTCGCTCGCGCAAGTCCAACCGCGTGCGTCTGATGTGACCCTGGACAAGATTCCCTGCAGTGTCGCGATCACGCCGTCGGATGCTCTCCACGATGAGACGATGCTCAGCATCGGTCACCCACTTTCGTTCGACCAGGAATGCCTCGGCGAACGCATGTCGGTAGTGCTGCGTTGAATTCCAAAATCGCTCAACGAGTTCGTGCATAAGGGTGAACTTCGCCCCAGCGTAAGTCAGGAGGTGGAACTCACGATCCAATCGCAGAAAGGATTCAACATCCTCTGCGGCGGCGATTTCTTCGGCCAGCGCCTCCAACCGATCGATCTGTTCTTCAGTGAGTCCATCAATGCTTTCGCGGACAACTAGAGATTCAACTCGTTCCCTCAGTTTGTATATCTGGTCAAATTCAAACGCATCTAGTTTCGATACCCATGCGCCGCTGTTGGGGACGATACTGACGAGCCCTTCGGCCGCCAGGAGTTTTAAACCTTCTCGAACCGGAATTCGGCTCGAACCAAACTTGCGCGCGAGCATCTCCTGGCCGATGCGTTCCCCCGGAGCCAACTCACCATTCAAGATCAAGACACGCAATTGATCCGCAATGCGTGCGCCAGCCGCAACATTTGTCTTGCTGTCATTCATCGGTGTATCTCCAGTCCCGATCGTGCTCTCGAATACCAATAATTTTGAAGAAGCGCGTGTTTCGTTTTCGAGGACGCTTGTATAACGTGGGCTCGGCACCACGCCCTGGGTGCCTCCTACTTTCTCTCTCCATCGAGTCAACCGGCCATGAAAAGTCCGCCATTTACATGGATTACTTCACCGGTAATGAAGGATGCGCCATCGCTGCATAGAAACGCAGCCACCTTCGCTACTTCTTCTGGTTGTCCGTGTCTCCCGAGTGGTGTTCGTGAAAGTACAGAAGCGCCTCGCGACTTGACGAGGTCAGCAGTCATGGATGTCTCGATCGTTCCAGGAGAAATTGCATTGACGCGAATGTGGGGCCCGGTTTCGAGGGCGAGGCTGCGCGTAAAACCGATGATACCGGCTTTACTCGCCGAGTAGTGCGCATGGCCGAAACTCCCACGATGCCCCGCAATAGAGGCGAAGTTGACAATGGAACCACCCTCTTGCATATCGGGTAACACTCGACTCAGGAGATAGAAGACTCCGTCCAAATTGAGCGACATGACCGCCCGCCATTGTGCGTCTGTCATCTCGGCGATTGTTACTTCCGGGTAAATTCCGGCTGCGGGAATCACAAAGTCGAGATGTCCAAAGCGCCTCCGCGCGATATCAAGTGCAGCTTCGATGTCTGAAGGAATCGAAGCATTACCGACGACAATTGCAATGCGCTCAGTATCGGAGAATTCCTTCTCTAAGGCCCGGAGCTGCTTCTCGTCACGATCGAACATCACAACGCTCGCTCCGGCTGCGTAAAACAAGCGGGCGATCGTCCGGCCAATTCCACCTGATGCCCCGGAAAGAAACAAAACCTTCCCAGTGAAATCAAAATGAATGGACTTACCGCGTTCAGTCATACCAGTTCCCGTCTACGGACATTCCGCCATCCGCCATGAGTAGATGTCCGTTCACGTACGACGCAGCCGGTGTGGAAAGAAAGTAGATGGCTTCAGCGATTTCGGCCGCTTCAGCGAAACGGCCCAAGGGCGTTCGGTCAGTGATGAGGCCATCGCTGAGCCTTCCCGAGGCTACAAGTGCATCAGTAAGGTTTGTGCGCACGTATCCGGGCCCGACTGCGTTGCATCGGATGCCTCTCCTTGCCCATTCGACGGCAAGTGTGCGAGTCAGCCCAGCAATGCCAGCCTTTGCCGTCGTGTAGCTCGCTCTACCAGGCATGCCAACCAGGCTGGCAACTGAGGCGATGTTGACTATGGAGGCTCGGTTGGATTCGATTAGCAACGGAAATGCTGCTCGACAGGACCGCATTGAGCCGGTCAAATGAATGTCCAACATGTTCATCCACGACTCATCAGTCACATCTTCACTGGGAGACGGTGTGGCAACACCAGCACAATTGACGACTGCGTCTAGGCGGCCTTCAATTTCTCGTATCGAATCGTAGGCCGAGACAACTGTCGCGTTCTTGGTGACGTCGACGATGATTCCGCGCGCGCTTGGCCCGAGCTCACGGATGGCTGTGTCTAGGGACGCCTGTTGGTAGTCCATCAGAATTACATGACCGCCGCATTCGAGCCATTTACGGGCAAACGCAAGGCCGATACCTGAAGCGCCACCCGTCACCGCTGCGACCGGTGCCGTCACTGTCTCTGCATTCACTAAACTCTCCTTTGAGTGCGTGATGAGTTCGGGTGGAGTTTGCGTCAGTTTTGCAAATGGATCCCAAAAGCCCCGATTGCCCGTCACACAGCAATTATTGCACCCTAATTTCGATCTTTGGGATACATAACGGCAGATTCAAACTTCTGCGAGCGCTAAAAATTGGAAGCTGGACCAATTTTCGCGCGTGTTCGGATAACAAGCGGCGATACGTTTTTGGCATGCGCTAATCACGAGTTGTTCTATCGGGCAGACGCAAAGATGCCAAGGGCAGACTCATGAGTCACTCGCACGTCGATTCGGCGAACCGACAGCGGCTGCGGTGGCCATCAGTGTGGCAATAACATTTCACATCCATTGGCTCGCTGGCGAAACCATCCACCGAAAATGGCGCAAGGCACTCTCCACACTGCGTTCATGTCGAAGTCAAGCTCGACGATGTCGTTCTGACGATACATTTCCTGGCGGCCGAAAAGTAGCAGGCTACCCGAGCGGTCGGCGGTGAACGGGGACATCTTTCGCGTTCGGAGGCGGAAAGGGGAGAGAAATGCGTAGAATCGCGATCCGGGCAGCATTCCGAACATCCTCGACGGTCAGTAGGTTGGTCGGCACGCGCTCGACGATTTCCTGCATTGCGAAGTACGTTATTTGTGACCTGACCGACGCAGGCGGCTTACCGCGATGAGACCTGACACGGTTCTCCACTTCCGCGTCGACGACATACCGCCGTCTATCGCGGTGCACACGCGCCACGACGGCTTTCATCAGTCCGTCAAACTGCCGCTGGCGCTCCACCTGCCGCACCTCGGCCTTTGTGCTCCGTACAGCCGCGGCGACGTCGCGGCTGGTCAGAAGGTCGACCCGGCACATCCGCTCGGCGACTACCTCGACGGCTCGGGTGTAGACGATGTTCTCCACCGACACCGACGGCAGACCCATACGCGCCCGCGACGACACGTAGGCCTCGGCGAATTCGAGCATGCGGGCGCTGTTCTTGAGCATGTGCTCGGTGAGTGATTCGGCTAACACGGTGAACTGCCGCAGATGCTCGGGCCGCGATGGGTCGTTGAAATAGGCGTCTGCTTCGCGCTTGTTGGTGCGTCGCTCGGCCGCGGTCGTGGCGTGTAGAAGTTTCGGCGGGAGCCCGGCCCGGCTCAGGCTCCGCTTGCGGCGTCTCGCTGCGGCGTTGGCCTCCAGCTCGGACTGGTAGATCTCGGGGTCGCTGCGCCGGTTGCGCTGCAACTCGGCCCGTCGCTCCTTGTTGCGCTCGGCCCACTGCCGGGTGATCTGCTTCGTACGCTCCGGGTCCGCATCCCGCTTGGCCGCAGCCCGGGCATTCACCTCGTCGCGATGGGCCTCGTAGTAGCGGTTGTAATACTCGCGCACCTTCTCGCGATTCTCCTCCACCCACCGCTGCTGAGACTCACGCCGGCGCTTCGGATGCTCCACCCGCCAGCGCTCCGCCCGCTCCCTCCCCCGCGCCCGAACCTCCGCCTCGCGATGCCGGCGAGCCGCGGCCCGACGCATCGAGTCCCGATTCAGCTCACGGGCCCGATCCAGGTGCTCCGACCGCCAGAGACGATTCATCTCGCGGATCCGATCGCGGTTCGCCGCCACATACTGGCGCCGCTTCTCCGCCGCGTCATCAAGAGACGGATGCTCCGCCAGCGGCTTCCGCGGCCCGGCACCTTCCTCAGATGGGTCGTTCATGATCGGCGTTACTCGGCAGGCGGCGGAGCCAGCTCGATGGCCAGAGCAAGGAGTCCAGAGCGATGTGCCGTCGGATTCGTGATCACACGCCCGACCGCAACCCGGAGCCGTTCGGCGTCCTCGTCCGCGATCCCGGCATCGGGCTCCAGGCAATACGCAATGTCGTTCTGCAGGTTCAGGCCGTCATCATCGACGGCGACCTCCGGATAGTAGAACAGCGCAGCGAGCGCGGTGCGGCTGAGCAGGTCGTCGAACTGCTCCTGCGGTATTGCCATAGTGAAGCCTCCTGTACGCGGTCGTGGGTGAGCCAATCATGCCGTTAACGAGAGGTACGCCGGCCCAGACCTGCCGTTAGCCGTGCCTCGAAACGAGTATGGGCTCGTCGAAGTGCTCGACGTCGTCGGCGAGCAGCGTCCCCGTCATGCGACGATGTGCCACGGCTTCACGAACGCGTACCGCAAGCAACTTCAACAGGCTGATCGGCCCGATCAGAAGAAGCTTCAGGGCATTCCAGAGACACAACAGCACGAGCAGGTTCAGCCAACCAGGCCCGCCGGCATCGATCTGAGCTCGGAAATAAACAGCTATAAGCGCATACGGAACGGCGAGCAGCATCGCCGGTACACCCCACTTCAGCCCCCGCCGCGTTTTGATCGCGTCAATCACGATGGCGGTCGGCATGAACCGGAGCAGGAAGTGTTAACGCCGACCGAAAATAGGGCCAGTATCGCCGATTGAAAACAGGGCCACCAGCCACTATGGAGGGTGATTAATATGGATGATTGGGCGAAGATACGCCAGCTGTTTTCAACGGGCCAGCACTCGAAACGCGAGATCGGCCGACTGGTCGGCGTGTCGCGGGGAACGGTCGATCGGGCGTTGGAGTCGGACCGGCTACCGAAGTATCAGCGGGCCGCGACAGGGTCGAGTTTTGACGCGTATGCGGCTCAGGTTCGGGTGCTGTTGGCCGTGACGCCGCGGATGCCGGCATCGACATTGGCGGAGCGGGTCGGCTGGCTGGGATCGGCATCAGTGTTCCGCGACAAGGTCGCCGCGATCCGGCCAGAGTACGTCCCGCCGGACCCGGCCGATCGGCTGGCGCACGAGCCCGGCCGGCAGGTGCAGTGCGACCTCTGGTTCCCGCATGAGCCGTTGCCGCTGGGCCATGGCCAAGAGGGCATGCCGCCGGTGCTGGTGATGACCTCGACGTTCTCCGGCTTCTTCCAAGCGATCATGTTGCCGTCACGGACCACGTCGGATCTGCTCGGCGGCATGTGGTCGCTGCTGCAGGCAGCGGGCGCGGTGCCTCCCCGGCTGACCTGGGATAACGAGACCGGCATTGGCAAGGGAAAACTCACCGAACGCACCGCCGCGTTCGCTGGGACCCTCGGCACGGAGATCAAGCTCCTCAAGGCCCGCGACCCGGAGTCCAAAGGCATGGTCGAGCGCCGCAACCGGTTCTTCCGATCGTCGTTCATGCCGGGTCGGCACTTCGCGTCGCCGCAGGACTTCAACGAGCAGATCACCGACTGGCTGCCGCTGGCGAACGCACGGCATTCCCGGTCACGACGGGCACGCCCAATGGATCTGATCGAGCAGGACCGCGCGGCGATGCGCCCGCTGTCGCCGGTGCCGCCGGACGTGCTCTTTCGCAACACGGTGCGCCTGCCGCGGGATTACTACGTCCGGGTGCTCTCCAACGACTACTCCGTCGCGCCGGCGATGATCGGCCGCCTCGTCGATGTGACCGCGAGCCTCGACACCGTCAACGTCACCCACAACGGGGTGAACGTCACGTCACACGAACGGGAGTGGGCCCGCGCGCTGACGGTGACCGACCCAGAGCATGTCGCGCAGGCCGACGTCCTGCGGCGCCAGTTCCAGTCGCTGCGGCACCGCCGACCGCAACCGGTGGTCGCGTTCGTCGAGACGGCGAGCTTGGCGGCCTACGACCGATTGTTCGGCGTGGATACCGGCCCGGATCTGCGCGACCTGGACGTGGTCGCATGAGCGGCGCCGCGGCCTCGCAGATTGAGTACTACGCCCGGGCTTTGCGCGCCCCGAGGATCGGCGACGCGTTCCGACGCCTCGGCGACCAGGCCCGCGATGCGGGCTGGTCGCACGAGGAATACCTCGCCGCGGTCCTCTCCCGCGAAGTGTCCGAACGGGAAGCGTCGGGCGCGGCCCTGCGAATCAAAGCGGCCCGGTTCCCCGGCTACAAGACCCTCGAGGACTTCAACTTCGACCACCAGCCCACCGCCGACCGGAACCTGCTCGCGCACCTCGGCACGAGCACATTCGTCACCGAAGCGAAAAACGTGGTGCTTCTCGGACCGCCCGGCACCGGCAAAACCCACCTCGCCGTCGCTCTCGGCGTCCAGGCCGCCAAGCACGGCCACCGCGTCCTCTTCGACACCGCCACCGGCTGGGTCGCCCGACTGCAGGAAGCACACTCCCGTGGCAAGCTCGCCGCAGAGCTAACGAGGCTGCGCCGATACAGCGTTTTGATCTGCGATGAAGTCGGCTACATCCCGTTTGACCAAGACGCCGCGAACCTGTTCTTCCAGCTCGTCGCGAGCCGTTATGAACATGCCTCTCTGATCCTCACGAGCAATCTGGCCTTCGGCCGCTGGGGCGAGGTCTTCGGCGACCAGACCGTCGCCTCCGCGATGATCGACCGAATCGTGCACCACGCCGACGTTCTCAGCCTCAAAGGCGCCAGCTATCGGCTCAAAAGCCACCAGCCCGCCGCTGATACGGCATAGTAGAAAACACAGATAGTGGTCCTGTTTTCAAACGGCACAATTGGCCCTGTTTTGGGTCGGCGTTAACAGGAAGAAGTAGCTGCGGGCGGTGGTGGCCAGAAGGAATTCGAACATGGCACGGCCTTTCAGATGTTCGGCAACAGGAACCTGAAAGGACTAAAAGTCATGCCATCGCAACGAGCGACAGCGCGCAATAGCGTTGCCTAGAAACACTGTAGAACTGGACGCCCCTTGGCGGAAGTACCCCCACACCGCGGGGCTTCGCGCTTGTGCTCCCCCCTCAGCGGGCCCAGTGCCTCTCAGGGCATCAAATACTCCGCCTGCCGGAGGTCCTATCGACGAGACCCCTACGCCTCAGTCTTGAACCAGATGTCGCCATCGACTCCGTCCCCCGGTTCCTGAGTACCGAAAAAAATCCGCGGCAGCGCGGCAATATCGCCAATAAGGGAAGTCAGATTAGCGGTCGCTTTCTGCATATCGACCTTCAATGCGTCGACCTCCCCATCCCCACATCGACGCCAAGATTGACTGCACGATATGACTCAACCTGCCTCGCCTGCACGGCTGAAAGCCGTCTGACCAGCTCAGGAAGTTTGCGCGTCGGGAACGTCGCATTGACACGGGCGCGGCAACTAAACGTTTTGACGCTTCCCTCCGACACCGACGAGGGGCTCATTGCGAGGTATGAGAGCGCCGGTTTTGAACGAACCAGGCAGTGACGTCCGAAAACGGACCAGACTTTCCCCCTTGTCCTCATTTGCCGGCCGCGCGACCAGTACCCGGCTCCGTTCGGAGCACTCGTGAGCTGATTACCCCCTCAAGGAAGTCAAGGCGCGGGATGAAGAACGCTGCGTTGAGATCCTAGGCAAGATCAGTCAACGTCCCAGGTCGATACCGTCTCTCGACAGAAATCTGCTCCCTACAAGGCTGACTTGCCAGCCCGGCTGATGGCATCCTGGGTGTTGACAAGCAATATGGGTCGAGCATCACGAGGTAGTGCTTCACCATGTTGGGCAGGCTTTCTTCGCGCGGACCGGCGAGGTCCGAGGTGAGGCCCAGCGACTCGACAACGGCGCTGCGTAGAACTAGCAAATTCCCAAGCCTTGGAGCTACGGAATAGTGCAACCGCAACTAGGGCATACCTTCCATCCTGGACTCAACGAACTATTGCATTGCGAGCAGTCAGCACTCGTCGTCGTGCCGCATTGTGGGCATGCGATCCAATCTTCGTGTAGGTCTAGATGGCAACGCCTGCATCGCTTAACCGGCAACGAAACTTCCGACGATTGCCTGTCGTACCACTCAACAATATTCAACATGATGTTGAAGACATTTTGCGCCTCGTCGACGTTGAGCGTCTCGATCTGGTGCGTTGCTACATTCCGTATCGAACGCACAGAGTCCGCCCAGCTAAGGATATCTGGCGGAGCAGCCTTACGTAGGCGCAAGGACTCGATCGCTGCGCCGGCCGATTTTGGTTCCTCACCCGAAATGTTCTTGAGCAATTCGCGAAAAATCTGCTCATTCATCCGGCCGAGTTTTTGAATAACGAGTTCTGGGTCGCGAGCGAGAAGCTCATGGCAAAGCCGGAGGTCCTCCTGAACATCGGCACTTAGACGGGCGATTCTATCGGCGATTCGCCGTTTCCCCACTTGAACTTGAAGCCCCTGCGATGAAAACAGGCCGTCATAATCAGCCACGTGAAAGGTTGCGCACATCAGCGAATTCGAATACCCGAGCTGAAGAGTTTCGGACCCGGATTTTGGGGGCCGCGATGAGCTGGGCAAGAGTTGCGAGATGGGTGCACGAGAAAAGTGTGTCGCCTGGAGCATTTGGTGGATATCCGCTACGGCTATTAAAGACTGCTCAACTTCCGGGGGAAGGCGTGTTGCCGAAAGTAGGTCTGCCGTGGGCCACAGGTACCCCTCGCCAATTACTCTCTCGTAAGACCGCGCGTCGACCTCACTTCCGAAGACCATTCTGAGTCGCGCTGAGTATGCCGATGGTTTTGCAACGAGGCGGCCCGCCGCTTCAAGATTCGCTTGCGACATGGCCGCGATCTCCGTGTGCTTCTCGTCCAGCGCCCGTTGAGTGCATGCCACGTAGCTGTAAAGCTTGAAATCTAGATCTTGATCGGTGAAGACGACTGTTCCTCCAGCTGCCACAGCGCGACTGACGAACGGCTCCCACAAGCTGACATAGTCCAGCATGCCTGATCTGAGAGCGCCGATGCACTCTTCAGGTGAAAGATTGATCATCATGGGACGTTCCCCCTCGGGAAGCGTCATACCGAACTTGTGAGACAAAACCTGACCGTCAGACCCCAGAACTGTACCCAGTTTTGGGTTCGGGTTGATTGGTCTATGGGTGCGCACGACGGCTAGAGAATTCTGATGCGAGTTGGCTACGCCAACTATTTTCATGGGCAGTCCGTAGAGATACCCTAAGGCCAGCGGAGAGGACCCCATGTACGCCACGTCCAACGCACCCGTGAAGAAGTTCAACATTGAATGCGTACCAGAGTCACTGTACTGGGGGGACATTTTCAAGCGAGTTACCTTGTTTCTCTAATTCGATTAGGACAGGGCTGAGGCAAGAGGCTGAATCGCCACTGCCATCAGAAACCAAGCGATGACCGTTATGAACCGCTTCTCAGATACGCGTGTATGCAGCCAAATTCCGAAAACCATGCCCAGGACGATTGCAGGCAGGGCTATTGCTCCGAGCTCTAGCGATTGCATTTCAATCGTGCCCATGAACGCGTAGGTGGCAATTCTCACAATTCCCTCGACTAGGAACACCGCCACGAGAAGGCGGCGCATCTCGGCCTTTTCGAACCGCGCGGTGCCTGCGACCATAAACGGACCACTCACCCCCACGAGGCCGCCCGACAGTCCCGCCAGGAAGCAACTGAGTTGCAATGGCATTTGTCGCCCTGAAACCGTGAAACCCGGTTTGCCCGTTCGAAGAAGCTGGATCGCCAACCCAAGCACGGATAGTCCTACCAAAATGAGCAAGATTTGTCGTGGAATGTACGCCACTAACACGGAGCCAATCACAGTCCCGATTACCAGACTGGCGAGCATTCGGCGCAGCATTTTGAGTTGAGCCATACTGAGGCCCAGATAAGCGATAAAGCATGCGCCGACTACAGCATCGACCAACGCTGAGGTGCCAAGCGCTGTAGCCGGTGAATATAGGACCGAAAGCACAGGGACCACCACGAGCGCTGGCCCGAATCCCGAGAATCCCTTTATTGTGTACGCGATGAGTGCGGCCGTGCACCAGACGAGGAGCGTCATTCCTCACTCACAAATAGTGCGCGAAACATGTCTCGCAAACCAGGCATAGAAACCAGTGCCAATCCCGACGAGCCCAGGGCGCCGAGGAACGCAGTGCCCAGCTGCCACAGTCCGCCGTCAAATGAACTCCAAATCGTGAGGGCAACACCAAGGGGTAGGCCGACCACGGTCAACACTCCCAGCGCGGCGTTTGTTCTGGCTGCAGAAAATTGGGCAAGTGCTGCGGCTTTCAGGGTAGCTGCCCGAGCGAGTTCGACACTGTTGAAATGAAGTTCGCTGAGCGCCTCGTTAAGGTCATGTTGGTCCTGATAGGCGTACATGATGTCGTTTGCTGTCTGCGACCCTGAAATTGAGCGCGTGACATAGGCCGCGCGGAAGATAACGATGTCGTGCTCGAGCGATTGAACTTTGTGAAGCGGGAGAACAGGAACGAGTGCCGCCTCTGACAACCGACTCGAGAGAATGCCCAGCAATCGAGACTGCAGACGACCGAGTGCGAGGGTATCCGTGTATATCGTTCGCGCATAGAACATCATGGTTGGCGAGAAATTTGACGTCTCCTTAGCCAAGAAAGCAGCCCCGTCGCGCCTTATCAGCCCGATCCAATCCGTCGAAGAGCGCAGAAGGTCGGACTGCGCGGAATCCAACTCCTGCTCGCTGGCCTCGCGCGTGGTGGATGGTGTCAGCGTCGCCAATTCCAGCGCCATTCTTGCATCAGGCCCGTCACCAGCTACCTCGCCGAAGTAGACGCTATACATCCGGTCATCAGGAGAAAGACTGATCGCCGTGGCTGGTGAAATCTGTGGGAGTTTGTCGAGATGGCGGCTGCCGATGAAATTCTCGAACTGCTGCACCAATGCCGCTCTTCCTGCGCGGGTGCGAATCGAGTGATGGAGCCCGTTGAGGACGGCCAGGCTTCCCTCACTAGAGAGAGTGATGTGCAGGATAAGTTCCGCCGCGCAACGTTCTCCGCGAGCAGCCGGCTGTCCCACAAATGCCTCAAGGACTTCCATCCCGACTACTGTGGCGCCATCGATGCCTGTCGGGAATTGGCAAGCGCGGTGCCAGCGCCCGCCCAGACCAGAGGAATCTCTGCCTCCGTAGAGAGCACGTCCAGCCGACTCCTGGAAAAACGTTCGCCGTGTCGGAGCATCGGCAGTGATCAGTTCACCACGTACCGTCGCGGTCAGGCAAAGAGGACCCTGTGCCCAATGCTCAGAAGAAAGGAGCTCGGGATTTACGGCGCAATCGAGAATGAGCACCAGTCCACTCGTCATTCTTTACGCCCCCAAAGCACTCTCTTTCAAACGCTACCGCCCTGCTGGTCGGGGGCCATCCATATTGCACCCCACGTTCGAGGCACTTTATGAGCGACGATCCGTCGCCACTCATCAGGAAAGAGCCAACCTCAAAGCAGGTCTTGACTGGCATATGGGCACTGCGCGTCTCGAATAAGACAGCGAGGGTCAAGACCTGGACTCCTATGGCTCACTCTCGCCCAAGAGACGAAGAGGCTGTGTCAACATGTTTCCACGGATACTCGGACGTCGCCCATTTTCCGAACGCGCATCCTATATAGACCGACCGACGCCTAGAAGCGAATATCTGCAGGCAAACGGAGGCTTTCACTGGGTATCCGGGTATGAGCGTCGAAGGCGTGACGGTATTCCGCCAGGCGCTGGACCGCCCTGAGGGCAACAAAGGCACGGTCGGCGTCGAGCCTCTGTGCCGTTGTCTCCGGAGCAGCTCCGAGCGGCTTCGAGCGGCTTCGCACCAGTGATGTCGTACAGGTCTCGGTAGGCCGCGACCATGCATCCGCTTTGGTGCCACGCGGCGGCGGCCGACCCGGGTGGCTCCGGCCCGAGAGCTCGAGCCCACGGCTCCCCCGCGCGCAACGCCTGGTCGAGCACGGCGGCCGCTCGCGACTCGATCAGGTCGGCGCGCTCGGACAACGCCTGGTGCATGGCAGCATCCATCGGCCCGATCGCACGAGGGATCAGCCCAGCGACGAGCCGCGGCGTACGGCGAGTGCGACCTGCGCCGGTATCCCTCGACACGACCGCAGCAACCCTGGCCCGCAGCACCGCCGCGATGTCCTGCGCATCCTCAAACCCGCGCGCCGCCACCACCCGCGGCAGCAGGCTCGCAACGTCGACATAGTGGGCCTCGGCCCGCCGCAGCTCCGCGGTCAACGGCCCGAAGGCATCCGAATTGATCACTTCCAAAGCCTGCGAAGGCGAGAGGCCGCTCGCTCGCACCACCGAAACCCACCGGTCGTGCTGCGCGGCCGCCGCCAGGGCCTCGTACTCCGCCGCGAGTTGCGCCACCGAACCCCAGGCATCCTGCTCGGCCGCCAGAGTCTCGTGCGCGGACAGCTCGGCGCCGACGTGCTGCAAAATGCGACAGAGGATGCTGCGCGCCGTCACGTCCACAGCATCACCCGGCCGCGGCCCCACGTGGGCGACATTGGGCCGGTCGACGGCGACGTAGGCGGTGTTCGCCTCGCGACCGCGCGTCATAGCGACGTACAGGTTCTCGCGCGGCATGCTCGGCGCGACGACGACGTGCGCGGTGTCGGTCGTGACTCCCTGCGCCCGGTGCGAGGTGACCGCGTAGCCCCGCTCGACGTGCTGAGCGACGTACTCGGTGGAAGCATCACGGTGCTCTCCCACCGGCGTCCTACCGCCGCAACTCGACCGAACGACCCCAGACAATCCGCCTTACGGATGTCGAGGCCGCCCTCGTCAGACGGACAGCGGGTTCAGCCAGTGACCAGTGGTGGCTATTCGCCAGCCGGCAGCGCAGCGACGACGTCGATCTCGACAAGAATGTTGGCGAGTTGGGAGCCGACCGTAGTGCGCACGGGGAACGGCGCGGTGAAGAACTCTTTGTAGGCCTCGTTGAACTCGCCGAAGTCCTCGTTGAGGTTCTGCAGGTGTGCGGTGACCTTGACGGAGTCATCAAGGGTGAGTCCGCGTTCGGCTAGCACAGCTGAGATATTGCGCAGCACCTGACGTGTCTGCTCGCCCACTGTCTCGGCTTTCTCACCGGTCTCGGGGTGCTGCGGGCCGAAACCGGCGCTGTAGAAGAACCCGTTGGCTACGACACCCTGGCTGTAGGGGCCGGCCGGCTGGGGAGCATTGGCGGTTCTGATGGCTATTTTCGTCATGTGGTTCCTTTCGTGGTGGGTGAACGCCACTGCTGCGGCGCCACACCCGTGATCATCCGAGCTCTCGAGAAATGAGCGAGGCAGTCTGTTGCATCAAGGGAAGGTGCGCCTTGAGTTGATGGAGGTTCTGAACCATGCGTATGGCGGTGACCGACAGCGCGCCGACGACACCCATCGAGGAATGGATCGGCACGGCCACGCAATTTACGAAGTCCTCGAATTCACGGTCATCGGCGGCCCAGCGTTGTTTCTTGATGATCTCAAGCTCCCGGTCGAGGGAATCCCGGGACGTGATGGTGTGGTCAGTGAATTTCTCCCAGGTCGACCCGGCCAGCACCGCATTACGACCGCCCTCGTCGAGGTCGGCCAGAATGGCCTTGCCGACGCCGCTGCAGTAGGGCAGAACCGCTTTGCCGATGCGTGAGTACATGCGCACACCGTTGGGGTCTTCGACCTTGTCAACGTAGACGATGCTGCTCTCCATCAGTGCGGCTAGGTGCACGGTATTGCCGACCATCTTGTGCAGCCGACGGATGTGATCGTGGGCTGCCTCACGCAGGTCCAAGTTGTCGAATGCCAGCTTGGAGAGCGAGATGAGGTGCAAGCCGAGGGTGTATTGGCCGGATTTACGTCGATGCACGTACCCGACCTCTTCCAGCGACTGCAGCTCGCGGAACATGGTGGATCGGTGCAGCTCGAACATTTCAGATAGCTCCACCACCGTCTTCGGCCCCTCCGCAATAGAGTCGATGATGAGCGCAGCGCGACGAACACTCTTCGACATGTGACCACTTTCCCGTTTTAGTACCGAACTGGATGATGCAAATACTGCAACACTGTGACGTTATCGCCCAATTGGAACGCGTCGTAATCCCCGACCGGGCAGGACCTCGGTGAGGTGGCCGTCACGCAGCACCCGCTCCCCCGCGACGAAGACATCGTCGATGCCAGTGGCGAGCGCGCGAGGGTGCTCGTAGGTGGCGCGATCAGCGACCGCAGCGGGATCGACAACGATCAGGTCGGCGATCTGACCGGGTGCCAACCTCCCGCGTTGACCCAACTGGAAGATCTCGGCCGGCCGAGTCGCCAGGTGGGCCACCGCGACAGCCCAGGTGTAGAAATTGTGTTCGCGCACGAACTCACGAAGGTATCGGGCGAATGTTCCGTGCGCTCGCGGATGCGGGTGTGCCCCGACAAAGATGCCGTCAGACCCGCCGACGTGCTGTTCATGGGAGAGGATGCGCCCCAGTTCCTCCACTGGGCGGGCATAGCGCACCGCCATGATCGCATTGACCTCGAGCTGCGAGGCCAGCAGCACGTCGAGGGCGAAGTCGATCACGTCGACTCCGGCCCGCACGGCTCCCTCGGCAATAGTCAGGCCGTGGGCCCAGGCATACTCGGGCGCGCGAATGTGGCCCAGGGTGATCATGGTGGGCCATTCCCGCCCGAGACTCGGTTTCTGATCGACGAGAGGAAACCAGTCCCGACGCAACGCAGCGCGCGTCTTGGGGCTGGCCAGTTCAACGAGAATTTCGTCCACCGGGCGGATGGCCAGCTCCGGCGGCAGTAGCGGCATGGCTAGCAGCGTGCATCCGCGCGTATAGGGGTAGGCATCAAACGTGGTTTCAATGCCATCGTTGAGCAGCCCCGCCAGGATTGGGAGGAGAGTGTCGGCTGCGGCGTGGAAATGGGAGATATGGGTTCGCACTCCGGAGTGCCGGTTGATCGTGGCGATCTCGCTGACGCCGGCGGCCGAGTTGGCTTCATAGCCGCCGCGCATGTGAGTGACGTAGACCGCGCCTGCTGCCGCGACAGGCTCACACAGTGCGGTCAGCTCGGCCGTATCCGAGTAGAGCCCGGGCACGTAATCGAGACCGCTCGACAAGCCAACGGCGCCATCGCGCAACCCCGCAGTAATGAGGTAGCGCATGCGGCCCATCTCCTGGGCGGTGGCCGTGGCCGTGCTTCGGCCCATCACTTCATGGCGCACAGTTCCCGCCGGCACGAGGTAGGCAACGTTGATTCGAGTCGTGTGATCGTAGGTGGTCAGAAGATGTGACACACGTGAACCGCGATAAGTCGGGTGGGGGCCATTGATGGCCGCAAAATACTCCGCTGCATAGCGCCCGTTTCCGGGCGCATAGGAGACCCCGTCCTGGCCGCCGATGAGGGTGGTCACGCCTTGGCGCAGCAGCGCGAGCTGCACGTCGGGATCAAACACCTTGCCGTCGCCATGCGAATGCGCGTCCACGAATCCGGGCATCAGTAGCCGCCCAGTGCAATCCACGTCGACGTCCCCGCTTTCGGCCGGAACATCACCGATGGCTTCGATGCGGTCACCGCGAATAGCCAGATCGGCCAGGTAGGGCTCCCCTTCGCTGCCGTCGACGATCATGCCGTTACGCAAGACCTGGCGTGCCGAACCGGACATGTCAGGGCTCCAGCCGGGTGCCGGATTCGGGGTGAAATAGGTGCACCGCATCGCTGGCAAACGCGATTCGGCACGCACTGTTGGTCGTGAATTGCTCTTCACCGGCGATGCGCGCGTAGTGCAAACCACGGCTGGCCCCGACACCCACGTCAACCGTGGCACCGACCGGCCCGGTCTTGACACCAACGATGGTCTCGGCGCCGAGGTGTTCGACCACGAGAGTGTGCGCCTCGATCGAGAGCAGATCACCGGCAGGCGCGTCGGAGTCGAGCCCGATTTTCTCCGCCCGCACGCCGAGAGATACCGTCTCCAGACCGAGAGCAGAAACGGATGCCGCCCAGCCGGCAGAATTTCGCACCGGCGCGTCGCCGACATAGAGCAGACCCTCGCGCAAGGTAGCGGTAAAGATGTTCATGGGAGGCGACCCGATAAAACGGGCCACGAATTCGTTGGCCGGTGCACTATAGATCTCGGCGGGCGTACCGTACTGCTGCACGACGCCCTCGTTCATCACGATGATGCGCGTGCCCATCGTCATCGCTTCGACCTGGTCATGGGTGACGTACACGAACGTTTTCTGCACACGCTCGTGCAGGGCAGAAATTTCGGCCCGCATCTGCATGCGCAGTTTGGCATCGAGGTTGGACAACGGTTCGTCGAAGAGGTAGATCGCCGGCTCACGAATGATGGACCGGGCCACGGCCACTCGCTGACGCTGGCCGCCGGAGAGCGCTTTCGGTCGCCGTTCGAGGTAGTCGGTGAGCTCGAGCATCTCGGCGGTGCGCTCGATCTTCGCCTTTATATCGGGGCGTTTCAGTAAGCGCGATCTGATCACCGAGCCCACGAATGGAAAGTGGTGCCACCAGCGAAAGTTGTCCATGATGAGCGGGAACGCGATGTTGGCCCGCACGGTCATGTGGGGGTACAAAGCATAGGACTGAAACACGAACGCGATATTGCGCTGCTTGGGAGTGAGCGCGTTGACCAGGTCGTCGCCGAATTTCAGGGTGCCGGAGCTGATGTCGGTGAGACCGGCGATCATGCGCAGCATGGTGGATTTGCCGCAGCCGGACGGACCGAGCAAAACGAGAAATTCCTTGTCTTCGACGGTGGCGCTGAAGTCGCTGATGACGGTGTTGGCGCCATAAGACTTGGACAGGGCGTCAAATGTGAGCGATGCCATCGGGGTCAGCCTTTCACAGAGCCAGCGGTGAGGCCGGCGACAATCTTGCGTTGCATTAGAAGGAAGAAAATGGCCGCGGGAATCGTGAAAACAATCGCCCCGCTGAAGACCATGTCGAGCGGCGTGGTGAATTCCCCGATGAAGGAGGCCAAACCCGTGGAGGCGACCCAATTCGACGTGTCATGGATAAACGTTGTCGCGAAGAGGTATTCGTTCCAGCCGTCGAAGAAGGTAATGACGGCCGCGGCCGCGAGGGAGGGCGCAATGAGAGGGATGAACATGACCTGCAGAATCGTGAGCGGATTACAGCCGTCGACCCGCGCGGATTCCTCGATCTCGTAGGGCACGGTGTCCATGGCCGATTTAAGCAGGAACACGGCGACGGGCATAGCGAAGGCCGTGTTCACGAGCACGAGCCCATAGAGCTCGTTGAGCAGTCCAAGGGTCATGAACATGGAATAAAGGGGAACGATGAGCAGGGCTTCGGGCAGCATTTGTGTGGCGAAGAAGCCGAAGGTCATCAGACCCTTGCCGACGAATTTGTAGCGGGACAGCGCATAGGCGGCCAGGCACGCCAGCAACAAGCTCAGCAATGTCGTTCCGGCAGCCACGAGCGAGGAATTGCCTAACCAGCGCAGGAACGGGGAGTCGCTCACAAGCACCTGGAAGATATTCAGGGTGCGACTGAAATCGGGGATGAGTCGTTGGTTGTTGGAGTAGAGATCTCCGGTCGGCGTCATCGCCGTGTTGATCATCCAGAACACGGGAAACCCCGCGAGGATCACGAGCAAAAGGGCCAGCACTGAACGTACCCCGATCGTGAGATTGCGCCTGCCGATCATGATTCAGCCCCGTTCGCTTTGGTCGCGCGCTGTTCGACGAAAAAGTAGACGACGGTGACGATGAAGGAAAGGAGCAGCCCCAGCACTCCGGCGGCTGCAGCCAGTCCGAGGTTTCCGTTGTTGAATGCCTGCCGGTAGACGTTGATCACGATAGTCGTCGTTGCGTCGACCGGACCGCCACCGGTGAGCAGCCAGATAATTTCGAAGCGGCGAAAGGACCAGATCGTCATGAGCAGGGCCACGACGCGCATCGTGGGGGCGATCTGCGGCAGGACGATCTGTTTGAACGTGGTGAAGGCATCCGCCCCGTCAACGCGCGTGGCCTCGTACAGTTCTTCGGGAACGGACTGCAGCGCAGCGAGCACGATGAGCATGACGAAGGGTGCGAGTTTCCAGACCGTCGCGATCACGACCGCGAGCATGCCGTAATTCGGGTCGATGAGCCAGCCGACCTGACCGAGTCCCAGCGCCTGAGTAGCGTCGCCCGCGATGCCGTTGGTGTCGTTGTAGATCCACCGAAAGACGAGTGCGAGGGCAACCGTCGGCACCGCCCAGGGCAGCACCATAATGGTGCGGGCAATCGCCCGACCGGGCAGGAATCCATTGATCACGAGCGCTGACGCGGTACCGAGAACGAGACACCCCACCACGGTGGCAGCGGTGTAAACGAGCGTCGTGTAAACGGACTTCATGAACGCGCCGCTTGCGATGAGCGAGGTGTAATTGTCGAACCCGACGTAGGTTCCGGCCGAGGGGTTGAGCAGCTTGCTATTCGTGAAGCTGAGGTTTACCCCGGTCAGCAGCGGGTACGCCGTGAAGAAGAGCAAGTAGAGCACGGCGAGGCCGATGAAGATGTACGGGGCCAAGCGTGCGCGTTTCTTCACACGTGCGGGCCGCGTCTGCGGAATTACGGAGACCATGCGACTCCTCGAAAGTCGGGCGGGAATCGACCCTGCACGGGTGCGATGGCGAACGGCAACCATCGCACCCGTTCAGGCTGTACTACTGCGTGAGTGCTTCGGACTGTTTCTGCGCTTCCGCGAGGGCGTCCTCGGCGGACACGCCCTCGGTGAGCACGCGTTCAATCTGCGTGAGCACGATCGTGCGGATGGCTGAGGTGTCTGCCTCGAAACCGGCGATGATCACGCTGCTGGCGTTGTTGACCTGTTCGTGGAACGCGCCGACCCATGGGTTGGCGCTGAGCAGCTCGTCGGACGCGTCAACTTCGGTGGCAATCGCCGACGGGAAGAGCGTATCGGCGAGGCTCTGCTGGGCGTCGTCGGAAAGCATCCACTTGATGAAGTCCTTGGCCGCTTCCTTGTTCTCGGAGTTAGCGTTGATGCCGATGGCGAAGCCCGCGTAGGCGGAGCCACCCTCGGGGAAGGGCAGGACGGCAGAACCGATCTTGTCGGCCGGAACGGCATCGCCTACGAGGGTCATGACGGCGGAGGAGTTGTCGATGGACATTCCCAGTTCACCGGCCGCGAAAGCCGAACGGTAGGTGGAGGCGTCCTGGCCCTTTCCGAAGCCTGGGGAGTCATAGACCGACTTGAAGGCTTCGACCGCTTCGACGTTTTCGGCGGAGTCTATGGTGAGGTTCTCGCCGTCGGACCACTCACCGCCGTAACCGAACTCCCAGTTGGACTGGTCGGTCCACCACGGGGTTTCTTCGTTCATCTGGTGACGCACCGAGAACCCGGTCTTGCCGGTGGTCTCAGTGATCGTGGCCGCAGCGGTGATCAGCTCGTCGACGGTGGTCGGCGGCTCGACACCGGCTGCGGTGAGGATGTCGGTGTTCCAGAACAAAGAATAGGGAACGACTTCCCAGACCAGCCCGAGCTGGCTGCCGTCGACGGCGTAGTTGTCATTGATGCTGCGCAACCCGGTGGGATCAGCTGCGCTGACGACGTCGTCGAGCGGTTCGAGCAGGCCAGCATCCGCAAGCTGGGGGAAGTAAGCATCGGGAATCACGAACACGTCGGGACCAGCCCCGGCACCGAATTGCGTACTGAGGGTCTTTTCGTAGTCGGCCCGAGCGATCTCGACCTTTTCGAGCGTGACATCGGGGTTGTCGGCCGTGAAACCGTTGATGGTGTCAAACAGGGCGTCACCGCGGGTGGGCTCCAGAAATTGCCAGGTGGCCACAGATAACGTACTGGCGGCAGTTGTTTCGGCGGCTTCGTCGCCACCGCCTGCGCAGCCCGAGAGTGCAAGTGCGACGACCGCGACTGCGGCGATCGGGACTGTCTTAAGAACCTTCACGTTTCCTCCTTGTGCATATACTGCAACGCGTGTTGCAGCTGGTGTGAACTCAGTATCGTGCAGCCCTGGGTCGGGCGGAAGTGCGGCATATTGCGGGTTTGTAACATTTGCACGACTATGTGCGTATATTGCACATTTGGTTAGAAATAGGTTCGGACCAGACCAACGACGAGGTCGGACTGCGCGCTCTGTACGACCGGGATGTACTGCCATTTATCGAAGGCGGTGCAGGGGTGCGACAGCCCGAGGGCTACCACCGCGCCGATGGCGAGCTCCTGCTCCGGCGCGAGCCGCAGAAAGCTGTGCTGGTCGTTCATTGCGCTGACGGACGCCCCGGCGAGCTTCGTCGACCCGGCTGAGCCCAGGTCTGGCGAACAAGCGAACGGCACGGGCAGCCCCTCGTCGTAGGGAAAATCGCGCTTGCCGGCATCGAGGAGCGCGAGGCCCGGCTCGGGTCGGGACACCACGCGCGCGAGCCCACGCATAGCCGGTCGGAGCGCCTGCGCCGGATCGGGGTCGTCGAGACGGGACGGGTCGAGCGGCGAGATTCCTCGATAGAAGCCGTCATCGTGTGTGAGGTAGGCACCAGAGCGCAGCACGTACCGGGTTCGGGGAAGCGGGTTGTTCACGGCGTTGAAGACCTCGTCGACGATGTCGAAGTAGGCACTGCCGCCGGCGGTGAGAATGACCTCCTGGTCGTCATAGTCATCGGCCAGGCTCGTGTGCAGCGCAAGCATTTTTTCGAGGTATCCGCGCACGGCTGCGAGTCCTTGCTCGCTGCGATCGTGCGCGAGGCAGCCCTCGTAGCCCGCGACACCCGCCAGACGGAGCACCGCTGATTGACGGATGCGTTTGGCCACGACACTCGCGTCGGCCGCGGTTCGCGCTCCCGTGCGGCCGCCGGCGGCGCCGAGTTCCACGCAGACATTGATCGGCCGAGCGAGCTCGACGCCGGTGAGTGCCCGCTCCATGAGCTCGACGGTCTCGACAGAGTCGACCCAGCAGCTGAAGGAGAAGGCCGGGTCGGCGAGTTCGGCAGCGACGAAACGCAGGCCGCGGGCATCCGTCAGCGCGTTGGCCAGCATGATCGAACCGAAGCCAAAGTCGCGGGCTATACGCACCTGCCCTGCCGTGGCAAGGGTGATGCCGTGAGCCCCGGCCTCGAGTTGGCGCTGCCAAAGAGTCGGCGCCATGGTGGTCTTGCCGTGCGGCATGAGCGAGAAGCCGTGCCGCGTGCACCAGTCAGCCATGACGGCCAGATTGTGAGCGAGGGCGTCATCGCTGAGCACGAGGAGCGGGGTCCAGAACTCGGATAGCCGTGGCGTGGTAGCCAAGAATTGCTCGACGCTCATTCCAGCAGCGCGTGCCGGGAGCCCCTTGTCGCGCGGCGACAGTACCGTGCCATCCACTTCCTTATCTGCACTCACAACGACACCGTTCCGATCCAGATTGTTGCATGCCTTGCACATGCGGTTGCATTTTCTGTTATCGATTATCTAATCAGACGCGGCGCACGCGCGCCAGCATGTTGCAGCATTTGCAACGATGTTGCAATATACGCGCACATAGTTGACTATGGAGCCATGAGCCAGACCTCACCCCCCGACGTGATCACCATTGGCGAAACCATGGTGCTCGTGACGCCGCTTGAGGCCGAGCCACTCGAAACGGCCAGCTCGTTTCGGCTCGATGCTGGTGGGGCAGAGTCGAATGTGGCCTCCCACCTGAGCGCTTTGGGCACCCCGGCAGCCTGGGTTAGCCAGCTCGGCGACGACGCACTAGGTCGCCGGATTGAACGGCTGTTGCGTGAACGTTACGTGGACACTCGGTGGGTGCGACGGGTTGATTCAGCGCCCACGGGTGCGTACTTCAAAGACCCCGGCAATGGCGTGCAATATTTTCGCGCCGGGTCTGCGGCGTCAGGCATGAACGCCGGCACAATCTCTTCGGTTCCCCTGGAAAGCGCTCGGCTCGTGCACCTTTCGGGGATCACAGAAGCACTGTCGGCGAGTTGTGCCGCAATGGTCGAGGTCGTAATTTCTCGGGTCGCCGCAGCGCCAGCGCTTTTGAGCTTCGACGTGAACTATCGCAGCGCCCTGTGGACCGTCGCCCAGGCAGCGCCCGCGCTCGCGCACTCAGCCGGCGGAGCCGACATCGTTTTTGTGGGGCTCGATGAAGCGCGAACCCTCTGGGACACCCGCACACCTGACCAGGTGCGCGCGATGTTTGCCTGGGTACCGTACCTGATCGTCAAGGACGGCGACGTCGGCGCGACCGAGTACTCCTCCGCGGGCACCGTGTTTGTTCCGGCCACGCCGACCGACGTCGTTGAGGTGGTTGGTGCTGGTGATGCGTTCGCCGCCGGGTACCTGAACGCATTGCTGCACGGCCATGACAGCACTGCGCGTCTGCAGGCCGGGCACGAACGGGCCGTGCTGGTCTTGCAATCCACCAGCGATTTTCTGCACATCCACTCCTGAGAGGCACCCATGATCGCCCTATCGAACGAATCACTCAGCCCCCTGCTCGACGGCCAGCGCCTGATGGCCATCCTGCGTGGCTTCGGCGTTGAACGCAGCGTGGAGCTGGCGGAGCAAGCCTGGTCTCTCGGCATCGACTGTGTCGAGCTGCCGATTCAGTCCAACCGCGACATCGACGCACTCTGCGCCGTGGTGGCAGCCGGAGCAGCTCTCGGCAAATCGGTCGGGGCCGGCACGGTCGTCACCCTCGAGCATGTGCGCCAGGCCCGGGATGCAGGGGCCGCATTCACGGTGAGTCCCGGCTACGACCCCGTGGTCGTGCGTGCCTCTTTCGATGCCGGACTGCCACCGCTACCGGGCGTCGCCACGGCCTCTGAGGTGCAGGCGGCGCTCGCGTCAGGCCTGACCTGGCTCAAGGCCTTTCCGGCCAGCGTTCTGGGACCGACCTGGTTCACGACCATGGCCGGCCCTTTTCCTCAAGCCAAATTCGTGGCTACGGGCGGCATGGACGCCTCAAATGCTGAGATGTTTCTGGCTAGTGGTGTGCGCACCGTGGCCGTGGGATCGGCATTGGGCGATCCCGATCAGCTGAAGCTGCTCGCAGCCATCGCCCATGCTTGACTACCTGACGGCAAAGCTCGCCTACGAGGTAGACGTGCTCGATGCGGCAGCCGGGCTGGACTCGGGCGAATTCATTCTGGTGGACACGCGCAAGCAGGCATCCTGGGATCACGGGCATGCGCTGGGCGCCATTCGTCTTCTTGATAACATTCCGGCCGGGCGCACCGTGGTCGTCTACGGCTGGGGCCCGGGGTGTAACGGTGCAACCCGAGCGGCCGCTGCGCTCATCGCGCGCGGTTACTCAGTGCGTGAAATGATCGGTGGTTTCGAGTATTGGTACCGTTCCGGGCTCGATGTCGAAACCGCCGCCGGCACCGTACACCCACCGGTGCACCCGTTGGTCGGGGCGAGCGGCGCGGCGCTGTAAGTCGTGTGTATCCCAACGCTTTGGGCAACGTGGTGGCCACGCGGAGGGCAGCGCGATGGGTCGCTCTTGGAGTGCCTGGAACACGACGCCTTCGGATGAGGTCGCCATCGAAAAGGCCGTTTTAGCAATGCGTTGGCAGGGCTCGCTGGTCATCAATGCACGTGAGTAGCGATTGGGGCCAAACGACCGGAGAGCAGGGTTTGATCCGATTGGCTGGGGAGAACCTGCCCCACACCCGTTGAATTATCGCGTCAGGCCCGCAGCGATGATCCGTCTGGGTGCGTCGTAGGAATGTTCTTCCACGAGCCGCTGGGCTGCCCTGAGGGCCGCATACGCGCGAGCTGCATCGAGTTTCTGCGCGACGGATTCCGGCACCGCACCAAGCGGCTTTGCTCCTACGATGCCGTAGCGGTCTCGGTAGGCCGCGACGGCGCATCCGTTTTGGCGCCACGCAGCGGATGCCGCCCCGCGCGGCGCGGCGCCGAGGGCTCGAGTCCACGGCTCCCCCGCAAGCAACGCCAGGTCAAGCACGGCACTCGCTCGCGACGCGATCAGGTCGGCGCGCTCGACCAGGGCCTGGTGCATGGCAGCATCCATCGGCCCAAGCGCGCGGGGGATAAGCCCGGCGACGAGCCGCGGCGACCGACGAGTGCGGCCGGCTCCATTGTCTCGGGAGACCACCGACACGACTCTGGCTTGCAAGACCGCCGCGATGTCCTGAGCATCCTCGAACCCACGGGCCGCGACCACCCGCGGCAGCAGACTCGCCACGTCGACATAGTGGACCTCCGCCCGCCGTAGCTCCGCGGTCAGCGGCCCGAAGGCATCCGATTCGATGACCGCGTCCGCCTGGCCGGGCAAGAGACCGCTCGCGCGCACCACCGAGACCCAACGGCCGTGCTGCGCGGCCGCCGCGATGGTCTCGTACTCCGCCGCGAGCTGCGCCACCGAACCCCAGGCATCCTGCTCGGCCGCCAGAGTCTCGTGCGCGGACAGCTCGGCGCCGACGTGCTGCAAAATGCCACAGAGGATGCTGCGCGCCGTCACGTCCGTCGCGTCACCCGGCCGTGGCCCCACATGGGCGACATCGGGCCGGTCGACGGCGACATAGGCAGTGTTCGCCTCGCGACCCCGCGTCATCGCCACGTACAGGTTCTCGCGCGGCATGCTCGGCGCGACCACGACGTGCGCGGTATCGGTGGTGATCCCCTGCGCCCGGTGCGAGGTGACCGCGTAGCCCAGCTCGACATGTTGAGCGACGTACGAAGCGGGAAGCAGCACGGTACTCCCCCACCGCCGACCCTGCCGCCGCACCTCAACCGAACCGGTCCGGTGCACGCCGATCACGTTCCACCGGTCGCCGTTGCGCACCCAGCCTCGCGACGCATACAGCCGGCGGTCGTTGCGGCGGGTGATGACAGTGTCACCGACGGCGGCGCGGGTTCCGTCGTGCAGGGTGACTTCGTGCAGCGCGTCGACCCGGCCCTCCAGAATCAGCTCGGTGCGGGCGCGCATGTTCAGCGCCGCGACGGCCTCGTTCGAGTCGCTGATCAGCACGGTCGACTTGCCCGAGTGGATGTCCGCCCGCCACGCCTCGTAGGCGGCATCCGCCAGGCGAGCACCTCTCGACGCATGTATCTCACGAGGCGGCCCATGCGTCGATACGGCGGCCCGGTGCGAGTCTGCCGCCCCTCCTCGAGCGTGCGGGGGGAGACCTGCAACAGGTCGGCAACCTGCTGCCCGGTCATGATTTCTGCGTCATCGTCACTCATGACAATGAGGTGCGACACGGCATTCCGACCTCGTACGAAGTGACACGTAGGTGGCCGGGCTGATCGCCGTCGCTGTCGCGAAAAGGGCGTTTGGGAGTCGTTTTTGGCACCCAAAGTGGCACTTTGGGGCGTGAACGTTGTGTCTGGAAACAAGAAATGCCCCTGGTTTCCGCGGAAACTCAGGGGCTAGTGCTGGGGTACCTGGACTCGAACCAAGAACAAATGATAGGCGTCGGGGTGGTGGTGCGCACCTGCATATGGGGCAGACTTCCGCGGAATTCCGCGGTTCTCATGGGGTTTAGTGTACGCGCTGTACGGCGAGATACGGCCTGAATCTGGTCAGATTTTGGGTTTATGGTTAGTTTCTGGTCACGGGATAGGGGCGCGGACGCGGCGCACTTCCCGTCGGAGGACCGTCGTAAGGTGTCCGCTAGCACCGCACGATTTCGCCGATCAATGCGTCGGAGTCGGCCAATCCCAAATGGCATGCACGGTCGCCCGACGCGGGGGCAGTCCCACCTGCTAATTTTTCCGCCGCTTGCCATCGGCACGGCTGTCGATCGGTTGACCAGCTTTCGAGGCACCTTCGCTACGCATCTCAGCGATATTGGCGTGGCCTTGGTCGAGAGTTGGCCTCTAGAGCGTGAACTCTGAGCGACCAGGGGCATCGCACTCACCGACGCGGCCCGAGACATCCGGTCGGCTGTGCAATACGCCGACGAGAGTCGTAAGGGTAACCCCCGCGCTCGGTTCAACCGCAGAAATCTTGTTGTTGACTATGAGGACCTCGCGGCTCTGGAGAACGTCACCTTTCACGTGCGCAACCTGACAGAGGTTTTTGCGGGCATGATCTGGGGTAAACCGATTCCCCTTGAGCTGCCGCCCGAACTGCGGCCGGTTCTGAGCGATGCCCTGCACGCGGTCGCGGAAACCTTGCGCGCCACGGACGGCGACCCGCACGATAGCGCACCGTTTGATGCTGCCGTAGCGGCAGTCGAGGCGATTCTGCACGGCATGCAAGAGTTGGGTGCCGGGGCGACATCGCTCAGCCCCACGGCTGCGATCGTCATCGATCTGAAGCGCATTCTGGTCGCGCTTCGCCCGGGGACCGAGAGAGATTCTAAAGGGTCTCCCTCGACCGTCGTTTAGCCTGTCCCATCGCTTGTTGACGCTGTTGGGGTTCCGCGCACAGATAGCTTCTCGTTCCTGCAAGTTTTTCCTTACCCGGGTTGACCTTGGATTAGCCTTCGGTACTGTGAATGGGGGTACAGAAACTCTTTCATCCGTTGAATTCGCATTAGGAGGTCATCATGCCCAAAGCCATCGAGACTGTCGATGTCAACGTTCCCGTTACCGTCGCGTACAACCAGTGGACAAAATTCGAGGAGTTTCCAAAGTTTCTGAGTTTTGTTGAATCCATCACGCAAGTAACCGACACTCTCACAGAGTGGTGAGCTGCCGCGGGCATTTCGGACAGCGGAATTAGTGGATTCTTCTACGCTGCCAATGCTGGCTGCTGATAACCATAGTGGACTTCATTAGGCCTGCGGTAACCGAGCGCGGAGTGCCG
>NZ_SOHF01000018.1:0-50987 GCF_004404045.1 Cryobacterium sp. Hh11
GCCAAGTCACCACGAATTGGAAGCAAGCCCTCAGCCAGCTCGTGATGATTTACCCCGACCGAATCAACCCCCACCTCTAACCAATTCCCAACACTTACACAAAAGATTTGACAGGCTCGATCATCGCGACCACCCTCACCGCCCTGCACGGGAAGGTGCTGCAGGACGACCTCGACCACGTCGAACGTGCCCTCGTGGCCTCCGCGACCGGGGCGATCACTCCGGAGACTGCCGGGCTGCCGGGGGCGGGCATTCGTTTCGCGCCGGATCTGCTGCGGGCGCAAGCTTTGGAGTGGCAAGGGCGGCTCGACCCCGACGGCACCGCCCCCAACGACGACGCGGTGGAGGCGAAGAGCACCCTCACGTTCGGGCAGCTGCGCAACGGGCTCTACCCGCTGCGGGCCGACGTCACCCCCGAGCTGCGCGGCATCATGGACACCTTCTTCGACACTCATCTATCGGCTCGGTCGCGTACGCCGCGGTTTGAACCCACCGATCCGGCTGACGGTGCCGTCACCGCGTTGAACGGCCTGGACGTCGATGACCCGAACGCGGACGCCGGCCTCGACGGTGAGCGCTTCAACGCCGACCCGTTCACCGGCGATACCCGCTTCGACGGCGACCACCGCACCGCGGGTGAGAAACGCGCCGACATCCTCCGCACTGTGTTCGAAGCTGCCGCCCGCGACCCGAAAACCCCCACCATGGGCGGCGCCGCCCCCAACGTCATGATCCACATCAACGCCAGCGACCTCGACAACGACCGCGGTGTTGGCTGGATCGATGGCATCGACGCGCCTATCTCGATGCGCAGAGTGAAAGAAACCATCTGCACCGGTGGCTCCCAAAGCGTCATCATCGACGACCACGGCGCCATTCTCTACCTCGGCGACAAGGTGCGGTGCTTCACCGCCAAACAACGCGCCGCGATCGCCGCGCGCGACGGAGGCTGCATCATCCCCGGCTGCACCATCCCCGCCCGCTGGACCGAAGTGCACCACGTCCACCCTGCCGCAAAAGGCGGACCCACCAACGTCGACAACGGAACACTGTTGTGCTGGTTCCACCACCACACCATCGACACCAACGGCTGGACCATCCGCATGATCAACGGCCGACCCCAGGTACGCGGCCCACTCCTCTGGGACCCAACGCAAACCTGGCGCCCCGCCCAATCACACCGAGCCAACACCCCGAGCCCCGAACCACCCTGGCGCACCTAGTAGGTGCTTGCCCAATGGTTGTCCAGGCTTTCCGTTCCTCTTCCTGCGAAACTCGGCGGTAGTCACAGCTGGAGTCTCGTAGTCACTCCAAGCCCGCCAACTCGGCCACCCGTGACAGCGCCAGCTGGGGGGTGCCTCTAACGTCGTCAGTATCTACTCACAGACACTCGTGCCGAGAATGTGGAGAAGGCAATGCTCGTGCTGGTAGCTACAAAGGCGACACAGGGCGCTCGCCGAAGTGATTACGCAGACTGCGTCGAGGGTGAGCTGGTCTGGATGCTCGACGCATGTCCCGAAAGCCGGCGCAAGCCGGACGGCAAGTGCCCGTGCGGCCGATCGTTTCGTGGGCTGAGTTCGGATCGTGGAACGACAACCGCGCTGGTGACGGACCTCCCCGACCTCACCCGCATCGACTATGAAAATGCCCTTGCGGCCAGTTTTGATGCCCGCGGATGGTGCCTGTGTTGTTACATGCGCACCGTGAGCGAATTTGTCGACGAACTCATTAGCTTTGCCGAATTCTGGCCGGTCGGCACCGTGATCGAGCGTCGGGTCGATCTGATCTAGGGCCGCGTGCCGCTCCGTCCCCAGCCCAAAACCGAATGACGACAGCCGCGGAGCTCCAGTGCAGGCATGCCTGCACTGGAGCTAGAATTGGTGTATGGCACAGGTCACGTGGCGAACATCCGATGAATTGGTCAAGCAGGTCCAAAACCTGGCTTTGGCCGAGGGTCTGAGCATGAATGAATTCCTGAACAGGGTGATGACTGTGGCGGCACAGAGCGATGAGAGCGATCCCCTCGCAGCACGACTAAGAAATCGGCTTCGTGCAGCTGGTCTGCTTGCCACGGGAACGCCGAACGGGCCTCGTCCGTCTGGCGCTGAGATCGCGCGGGCGCGTGCCGCGGCCGGTTCGGGTGTTCCGCTTTCCGAAATAGTCTCCACGATGCGGGAATGACTGTCTTCGCCGATACGTCCGCCATCGTCAAGTTGTACGCCGACGAGGTCGGCAGCGAGATGGTTCGCTCTCTGGAGGCAGTCACTGTCAGTCAGCTCTGCCGTGTCGAAGTACCCGCCGCGCTATGGCGGAAAAGCCGCACGAACGGCCTCCCGGCCAGCGACACGTTGATCTTGGTCAGGTTGTTTGAAAATGATCTATTCGGAGCGGATGCCGTGTTGGCACCCATCCGAATCACATCCGGCATCCTGGATGACGCCGCTCGGTTGACTGAGATCCATGGATTGCGCGCCTACGACGCCGTGCAACTAGCGACAGCGAAAGTCGCCCGCGAAGTCGATTCGGATTGTCGGAGCATGGCTGCTTTTGATATTCAGCTCCGAACGGCGTCCGCTCGCGCAGGGTTCTTGCTGATTCCTGCAGAACTGAATCATCCTCCTGTGGGATCGGTCCAATAGGTCCCCTTTCGCTCTCGACTGCACCCGCGCCTAACCGCTCGAAACAGGCGTTCGTGGAGCCATCGAGTGCCCCGCGGGTCGCAAATTATGTCACGGCTGAACGATCGTGACCGAAAGTCAGGGTATTCGGAGAAAATCGTGAGGTTTCATTCAAAAAGGCGGTGCAAGCTAGCGACCTTGCCCGCGCCGACCCGAAGTGCGCGAGCCCGAAACCCGGCGAGCCGGCGTACCTAGCGTCGAGTTCTCGCTCCCGATGAAGGATATGCGCCAAAAAAACTCCGAAACTTCCCATGCCCGTACGGTCCGCAATTCCCCAAAACGCAGGCACCAGATTCTCTTCGCCGCCAGTGCCGTGCTGGTCGTCACCGGCCTCGTCGCCGGCAGCGGATTCGCCGCCCAGTCGGCTGATGCCAAGCAAGACAGCATCGCAGCCACGACCGCACTCGCCGAGAGCACCGGCCGCCAGATCGAACAACTCGACTATTACGCCCAGCGCGGCGAGGCACTCAGCCGCGACAGCGCATCCGCTGCCCTCTCGCAAGCCAACCTGGTCATTGCCGCCAGCGTGAGCAAAGTGGATGCCTCCACCCTCACCTCGGTAGCCAGCTCGCTCGCCAGCTACGAGATCATGCCGATCGACCAGCTCGAAGACCTCACGGCCCAGGCGAAGACGCAGACCGTCGCAGTTGCGGCGGCCACCGCCGAAGTCGACCGGGTCGCAGCCGAAGTTGCTGCAGCCGAGGCCGCTGCGGCCGCCGCCGCTGAAGCCGCTCGAATGGAGTCCCTCGCGGGCGGCAATACCGTCGACGGTGCCCGCGCCACAGCGCGTTCAATGGCCGCCTCCCAGTACGGCTGGGGCGAGGATCAGTTCAGCTGCCTCGACCGGCTGTGGCAGAAGGAATCGGGCTGGTCCTACTCGGCCCTGAACTCCAGCAGCGGTGCGACCGGCATTCCGCAGGCGCTGCCGGGCAGCAAGATGGCGTCGGCCGGCACCGACTGGGCCACCAACGCCACGACGCAGATCAGCTGGGGCCTGGGCTATATCAAGGCCTCCTCCTATGGAACGCCGTGTGCGGCCTGGTCGCACTCGCAGTCCGTCGGCTGGTACTGACCCACCGCCGTCGACACCAAACCGTAGCGAAGATCGGGCCGCTCATCAGTTCTTTCGTGCCGCCGCAGGTTCTGCGGCGGCACGGCTGGGGCGCTGGGGCCAGCGCTACGATGAGAAAGTAAGGGAACTCCACGTTTGAGTTCGACGGGGTACACCGAAGTACCCGTTGCAGGAGCCCCGCGCAGATATTTGATGGAGGCGTTTTTTCGATGTCGTCTGGTTTCACCCCTACGGGTCTAGCCCCGGTAGACCCCACACTCGAGTCGTTCATAACTGATTATTATGAGCATTTGACGGACGAAGACGCGGCGCACTATTCCCCGCCAGTATTGCAAGCCCGAGCGCGAGCCCATTGGAAGGTCGCGCAGTACCGGGTGCCCAAAACGGCCTCGGTCGAGATTCAGAATGAGCCCGGACGCAGCGTCATCTATATCGTCACCGACGACATGCCCTTCCTGGTGGATTCGGTCACCGCCGAGCTGGTGCGCCAGCACTCCGCCATCCACCTCGTCGTGCACCCGCTGCTCATCGTGGCCCGCAGCAAGGCCAGCAATGAACTCGTCGACATCAACCGCATTCCGGCCGGTGTTGGCGTCTCCAGCGGTGATACCTCGGCGATGCCCAATATTGCCCACCTGATCGCCACCGGCGATGACGCCTCGCACCTCGAATCGTGGATCGCCATTGAGATCGACAGTGCGAGCGACGAGGAGCAGGCCCTGCTGGTGGCTGGCGTGACAGCCGTTCTCGGCGATGTTCGCGCCGCCGTCGCGGACTGGCCGCTCATGCGCACCAAGGCGATGCAGATCGCAAACGCCCTCGACAAGGTCGTCGGCGCCGATCAGGTCAAGGACCTCGCCCAAACCCAGCAGCTGCTGCACTGGCTCGACGAGGGCAACTTCACCTTTCTCGGCTACCGCGAATACAACCTCGAGACGCAGGACGGCGAAGACGTCCTCACCCTGATCGACGGCAGCGGCCTTGGCCTGCTGCGTTCCGCCGACGATCGTCACCAGATTCAGCATCTAACGGATGCCGGCCGGCAGAAAGCGCGCGAGCGCACCGCCCTGGTGATCACCAAGGCCAACTCGCGCTCCACCGTGCATCGCCCCGCCTACTTCGACTACATCGGCATCAAGAGTTTCGACGCCGCCGGTCAGGTCAAGGGAGAACAGCGCTTCATCGGCCTGTTCGCCGCGAGCGCCTACACGAGCTCGGTCACGGCCGTGCCGGTGCTGCGCGAAAAGGTCAAGGCCGTCATGACCGAGGTCGGTTTTCCGCTCGAGTCGCACAGCGGCAAAGACCTGCTCGGCATTATGGAAACCTACCCGCGTGACGAATTGTTCCAGATCGAAGTCCCCGACCTGATCACCGCGTCGCTCGCCATCCAACGTCTGCAGGAGCGCCGACGCACCCGGCTGTTCCTGCGCCCCGACATCTACGGCCGGTTTATGTCGGCCCTGGTCTACCTGCCGCGTGACCGCTACAACACTGCCGTGCGGCTGCGCATTGAGAAGGAATTGCAGGAGACCTTCCACTCGGAGGCCCTCGACTTCGAAGCGCGCATGACCGAATCGGCACTCGCGAGACTGTTCTATCGCATCCGCTTGCCCAAGGATGTCGCCGCCGACACGGTCGATGCCGCCGCCCTGGAACACCGTCTCGCCATGGCCGTGCGGTCCTGGCCCGAGGGGATCAGCGACGAACTCCGCGAGACACACTCGGTCGAGGAAGCCGAGCGCCTGGCCGCTGTCTGGGCTGAAGCTTTTCCCGATAGCTACCGGGTCGACTATGAAATTGCCGATGCCCTCGAAGACATTGGGCGTTTCGAGGCCTGCGCTGCGCCAGTGAGAGCATCCGCTGACCCGCGCACCCGCCCTGGACTGCACGTCTACCGGCCTCACAGTGTCGGTGACCCCGCCGAAGACGCCCGCATCAAGCTGTACATGACCGAGCCGAAGAGCCTCAGCCAGATTCTGCCGTTTCTGCAGAACCTTGGCATCGAGGTCCTCGACGAGGTGCCGTTCGACATCGAAACCGCTGACGGGCGCCGCTTCTACCTGTACGACCTGGGCCTGCACTACCCGGCCGGAGTCGACCCGATCGCGACCGGGACTCTGCTGGCCGACTCGTTCGGTGCTGCGATCAGCGGAGCCATCGAGTCCGACAGCCTCGATCGCCTGGTGCTGCAGGACGGCCTGCCGTGGCACCGCGTCGTCATCCTGCGCAGCTACGCCAAATATCTGCGCCAGATCGGCAATACCAACTCCTACGGTTTCGTCGCCAACGCCCTGCTCGCCAACCCGGCCGTTACGCGTGGCCTGGTGTCACTATTCGAAGCCCGATTCGACCCAGATCTCGCCGACGATGAGCGGATGCTGCGCGTCGCCGACGTGCGCGACCAGCTCACCCTGGCCATGGAGCAGGTCGCGACCCTCGACGCCGACCGGGTGCTGCGCACCCTGATCACGCTGATCGAAGCGTCGCTGCGCACCAACTTCTTCCAGTACAAGCCGTATCTGAGCATTAAACTCGATCCGTCGCAGATCGAGCAGATGCCCTCACCGCGACCGATGTACGAAATCTGGGTGTACTCGCCGCGCGTCGAGGGCGTGCACCTGCGGTTTGGCAAGGTTGCCCGGGGTGGCCTGCGCTGGTCGGACCGCCGCGAGGACTTTCGCACCGAGGTGCTCGGGCTGGTCAAAGCGCAGACGGTCAAGAACGCCGTCATTGTGCCGACCGGTGCCAAGGGCGGATTCTTCGCCAAGAAGCTGCCAGATCCGGCACTGGACCGGGCAGCGTGGATGGCCGAGGGCATCGCGAGCTACCAAACCTTCGTGCGCGGGCTGCTCGATTTGACTGACAACCTCGTGGCAACGCCCGAGGGTGAACGGGTTGTTCCGCCGAACCGCGTGGTCAGCCACGATGACGCGGACACCTACCTCGTCGTCGCGGCCGACAAGGGAACAGCCTCGTTCTCGGATATCGCCAACGAACTTGCCGCAGAGTACGGTTTCTGGCTCGGCGACGCCTTCGCCTCTGGCGGTTCGGTCGGATACGACCACAAGGAGATGGGCATCACGGCCAAGGGCGCCTGGGAATCGGTCAAACGCCACTTCAGCGAGCTCGGCGTCGACGCCCAGTCCGAAGAGTTCACCGTGGTCGGCGTCGGCGACATGTCCGGCGACGTGTTCGGCAACGGCATGCTGCTCTCCAAGCACACCAAGCTCGTCGCGGCCTTCGACCATCGCCACATCTTCCTGGACCCGACCCCCGACCCGGCGCTTTCCTTTGCCGAGCGCAAACGGTTGTTCGAACTGCCGCGTTCCTCCTGGGCCGACTACGCGACCGACCTGATCAGCGCCGGCGGCGGCGTCTTTCCGCGCCAGTCCAAGGTTGTTCCGATCTCGGCCGAGGTACAGGTCGTGCTCGGTTTGCCCGAGGGCACGACGCACCTGAGCCCGCCGGAGCTGCTGCGCGCAATTCTGCTGGCCCCGACCGATCTGCTCTACAACGGCGGAATCGGCACCTACGTGAAGGCCAGCACCGAGACCGCAGCGCAGGTTGGCGATAAGGCCAACGATTCCATTCGCGTCGACGGCAAGGATCTGCGAGTCAAGGTCGTCGGTGAGGGCGGAAATCTCGGCTTCACCCAGCTCGGGCGCATCGAAGCTGCCCTCAATGGCGTCATTCTCAACACGGACGCGATCGACAACTCGGCCGGAGTGGACTGCTCCGACCACGAAGTCAATATCAAGATCTTCGTGGACCGTATGGTCGCCGCCGGCAAGCTCGACCCCGCCGAACGGGCCGAGTTTCTGGCCGAGATGACCGACGAGGTCGGCCGCCTGGTTCTGGTCGATAACGTCGATCAGAACATTCTGCTGCTCAACGACCGGGTCCTCGTCAACAACTGGAGCCCGAGCTACGAGCGCCTGATGAACTGGCTCGAAGCATCCGGCGATCTGCAGCGTGAGCTCGAGGCACTGCCGACGACGGCCACGCTGCGCGAGCGCCTCGACCAGGGCCAGGGGCTGACCAGCCCCGAGCTCAGCGTGCTGGCGGCCTACGCCAAGATCGAACTGGCCAACGCGCTGCGCGACAGCGATCTGGCCGATGACCCGTGGTTCGGCAGAACCCTGCGTCGGTATTTCCCGACGCACCTGTCTGAACGTTTCGATGCCGAGTTGGATACGCATCCGCTTCGCCGGGAGATCATCGCTACGGTCGTAGCGAACGACATGATCAACCTGGGCGGCATCACCTTCGCGTTCCGCACGATGGAGGAGACGTCGGCGAACCAGGCGACGATCGCGCGGGCGTTTGTGGCCCTCCGGGAGATTTTCGAGTTGGACGAGATGGTCGACGAGCTCAACGCGCTGCCGTCATCGTTCCCGACCGAGAAGTGGACGGCGATTCACCTCGACATTCGCCGGCTGCTCGACCGTGCGGTGCGTTGGCAGGTTAACCACGGGGGCAATATGCCCGTCGCCGGAGTGATCGCAAAGTACCAGCCGCAGGTCGCGCTGATGCGCGAGCACCTCGGGGAATACCTGCAGGGCGCCGACCTCAAACGCCTCGAAACCCAGCAAGAGCAGGCCAGGGAATGGGGCCTGCCCGACGATCTCGGCCGCCGCTGGTCGGAACTCTTCGAGGCGTACGCGCTGCTGGACGTGGCCAAGGTCGCCGCCCGGTCCAACCTTCCGGTCACCGAAGTCGCGGCAATCTACTATGCGGTGTACAACCGGTTCGGTGTCGACAACCTGCTGGAGCGCATCACCAAGCTGCCCCGCAAGGACCGTTGGCAGGCCCTCGCCCGTGCTGCCCTGCGCGACGACCTGTACTCCACGGTCGCCGACATGGCCAGGTCCGTGCTCGATGAAACGGATGCCGGCGCCCCCGACGAGCGCCTCCTCGCCTGGGAAGCACTCAACGCCGAACAGCTCGGCCGGGCGCGCAGCGTGTTCGAGGAGGTCAACTCCCTCGCGCAGGACGATATGGCGTCCCTGTCGGTCGCCGTGCGGCTGCTGCGCTCCATCGTGCGCCGCTGACCGACTAGCCCGCTGAAGCGCTGGAGCATCCGTTCGAGGGTGCTCCAGCGCTGTGTTGTCGGCGATCTGCCGTCTCAGTCGCGCGACGGCAAATTGTTGATCCAGTCGCCGAGCATGCTCGCGGTGACGCGCCAGGGCCCGGGCTGTTAACGGTAGAAAAACTCTTTGGAGCGCACTAGATCAACGAGACGATCAGAATGGCAATGGCCAGCCAGAGCGGCATCGCCACAACCAAGAGGATGAGGCCACCCCACTGCAACCGGGTATAGGTCTGCCCGGCGTCGCCGCGCTTTCTGGTGCGCACGATGTCAACCACCGAGACGACCATGCCGATGAACAACAGTGGCGACACGGTCAGCAGCGCAAACAGCAGGCGGGGGTCGGTCGGGAGTGACACGCACACGGCGATGCCCAGAGCGCTGTACAACACGAACAGAACGATGCTCACCCACAACGAGAGCGGAAGGCGGCGAGTCGGCTGGGTGATGGATGCGTGCATGGTGCGACCCCCGTTGGTAACTGCGATTTATGACAGTAGCACGCGGGTGAGACCCCTCAGCTGATGCGGCCGAGCGCCACGAGCTTCGTGCGCACCTCGGCGTCGCTCGGCTCCACCATGTGCGTGTCGTCGGGAAACACAATGACCGGAATGTTGGTGCGGCCGCTGATGGCGCGGGCACGGTCGGCGCCATCCTCGACGAACAGCAGGTCGACATAGTCGTAGTCCACCTCGAGGCGGTCGAGCAGTGACTTGGAACGACGGCAGTCGCCGCACCACTGGGCTCCATACATCGTGATGCGAGCAGCGGGGGCAGGGGTTTCAGTCATGCCAACGATCCTAGGCGGCGCGCCTGTGTGCCGCGGGTGGACATCCGTTTCAGTCGTGCAGGTGGTCAACCTGCCAACCGGTGGACTGCTCCAGCAGGTCCAGAATATTCTGAGCGGATGCCCGCGCCTCGGCCGCGCCGCGCGCATCGACGACGTCGATCGCCAACGGCAGGCTTTCGCCGAACTTGGCAATCTCCACCTCGACCCGACCGCCGTCCGGCAGTGCGATGAACGCGTCCGCGGCCGATGTACCACTGACCTCTCGGCTGAGTGCGGTCGCGATGGCCCAGAGGGCATCGGGCTTGGTGCGCTGAACCTGGGCAACGATCGTGGCCGTGAAAGTCATGGGTCTCCGAACTTGGGGATGAGGGACGCAATCAGTAAAGCAGTACCCGTACCCTGAAACCATGCCTTCTTATCGCGTCACCATGAGTATCGACTCCCTGCACCCGGGAACGGAACCCGCCTCGGTTGTGCCGCGGGCCGCAGCGGCGGCGGCCGAATTCACCACGGTGGAGGCCTCCGACCTCACCATCGTCGCCGGCGCGGCCAGGGTCATCGTGCGTTTCACAGCGGATGACGCGGCGTCGGCCCTGCGGATCGGCGCTCACGTGGTGGCCGACCTGCGCGTCGTCGCCGAGTTGCGGGCGTCCCTGGTCACCGAGCGCGTGAAGGGTACCTGGGTGCCGGTGCGCTGAACCGGTGAGGGCGTGGGGACGATACGTCACCCACGCCTGCACCTGCTCGTTACTCGACGGGCGCAGTGACCGTGTTGCTCTGCAGCGTGACGGCCGTCTGAGCCAGCAGTCGACCGTTGATGCTCGCTCCGGTCTTCATAGCGATCATCGTTTGGCTGAGAATGGTGCCTTCGAAGTGTGCGGTCGTACCGATCGCGACGGACCCGGCCACCTGCCAGAACACGTTCTTCGCCTGCGCATCGCCGGCCAGAATCACGTTCTGGGCTGAGGCTTGCTGCAGGTCCTTGGAGATCTGGAAGATGAACACGTCGGTCGAGGATCCGGTCAGTGTGACATCGGTGGAGATGTTCACATCGGTGCCCCACTTGTACAGACCGGGAGTGAGAGTCAGACCACCAATTTCGCCGGCGCCCAGGTTGATGAAGTCGGGGGTCGTTCGGCCGGCGGCATCGGTGTACGCGAGTTCGAGGTCGCTAACGGCCGTGGTGAGATAGGTGTCGTCGGTCACCTTGCACGAGGGGCCTGCGGCGTCCACGGAGTAGATCGTTCCGGTGAGTACCTCGGGGCAGGTGAGGTGGATAGCGGCACCGGTGATGGGGCTGGAACCGACGTTTCCGCTGACGGTCGAGGCGTAGACATCCGTAATTCCGGACTTCGACAGGACGGCAAAAGTCCCGGCCTCGCCGAGGTCGACGGCGGCTCGTGGTGCAGTCTCGTCGGCGACGGCTCCGCCGACTCCGATGCTGCCGACGCCGACTATAGCAACGGCGAGCAGGGCGCCGAGAAGTCGCTTGCGCGACGGTGAAAGCTGTGTGAACGTGCTCATGTGATTTCCCTCTCGAAGGACCCGCACGGTGCGGGCCGGGGCAGGGCCACGCGCTGGCGTGGCCACCGATGCTGTACATCGGGTTTCTCTGGTTGATCGGGCTCGCGGGTAGAAGGCGCCCCTCGAACCCCCGCGATCGATCCCTCCGGGCATGCTACTCGTATGTTTGTTCGCACGCACCGACGACAACGGTTCCAACGCATAGAATCTGTCTAACCCCAGACTAGGGGTATTGGTCCGTGCAGCGTCAGACGACCGGATCCATCGAGCTCAGGTGGCAGGCGTCGTTCCACATCTGCAGCACCCGATTTTCGCGTTCCCAGCCGAGGGTGGAGACGGTCGCAGTGCCGAGGCTGAGGTTCTTGCCGGCGATTGCCGGCAGCCCCATCCAGCGCGCGGTCATGATGCGCAGAAAATGCCCGTGGGCGAAAACGGCGACGCGGCCCTCTGCGGCGAGGCATTCCTCGATCGCGAGGTCGGCTCGCGCCCCCACCTCATCGACGGTCTCACCGCCCACAATTGGGTTACCCCACACGGTCCAGCCGGGTATCTCAGAGCGGATGTCCACGGTGCGTCGGCCCTCATAGACCCCGTAGTCCCATTCGAGCACGTCGTCGCTCGCCACACCCTGGCTGGAGTACCCGGCCCGCTCCATGGTCTCCCAGGCGCGCACGAGCGGGCTGGAGTAGACCCGATCGAAATGCTGGCCGTCCAGCATCTCGCCGAGGGCATCCGCTTGTTGACGGCCGAAATCGGTCAGTGGAACGTCGGTGCGCCCGGTGTGCTGGCCGGAAATGCTCCATTCCGTCTGCCCGTGGCGAATAAGAACGATGTCGTTCTGGGTCATGCTGCTCCCTCGCGGTTGCCGCTGTGCGGCAGGTCAAGTCTACGTTTCGACCCAGCCACAGGTGCCCCGACGGGGGAGCGGACGACCCGCCTGCTACGTTTAATACGCCAGTGCAGGCGCCCTGAGCGACAATGTTGTAGCAATTCAGGGGGAACCATCGTGTCAACTGCCACCGAGAAGCGCGCCAGCGGCCCAGCCGCTGCGTTCATGCGCCCGATAAATTCGCTCGTCGAACGATTCATTCCGAGCGCGCTCGTGTTCGTGATCGTGCTGACCGTGATCGTGGCGATTCTGGCCCTGGTGCTCACCGATTCCGGCCCGATCGATGTCGTGCGGAGTTGGGGCGACGGTCTCGCGGGGCTGCTCGCCTTCATGACCCAGATGGCCCTCGTGCTGCTGCTCGGGCACATTCTGGCCAACACGACCCCGGTGCACCGGCTGCTGGTTCGTCTGGGTGCTGTGCCACGCACGGCGCTTCAGGCCTACGTTTTCGTCTTCACCGTCGCCGCGGTGGCGTGCCTGATCACCTGGGGCCTCGGCCTCGTGGTCGGGGGGCTGCTCGCCAAGGAGGTGGCTTTTCAGCTGCGCGCGAAGGGCGTTCCAGTGCACTTCCCGCTCCTGGTCGCCGCCGGCTACTCCGGCTTTGTGATCTGGCACATGGGATATTCCGGGTCGGGACCGCTCACCGCCGCCACCGAGGGCTCCTTCCTGGCCGAGCAACTGGGTCGCACCATTTCGCTCAGCGACACCACCTTCTCGCTGTGGAATATTTTGGCGGCCGTCGCCACCATCGTGGTGGTCGCGCTGGCGCTGGCCCTCGTCGCCCCGCGACGTAACGCCCCGATCTTCGTGCTTGAGGTCGATGCCCGCGATAAGCAGGTCGCCGAGGAACCGGTCGTGACGCCCGCTGACCGCCTCGATGCCAGCCGCATAATGACCCTGATCGTGGGGCTTGCCCTCGTCGCCTACCTGGTCGTTCACTTCGTCGAGGGCGGAACCCTCACGCTCGATATCGTCAACTGGACATTCCTCGCGCTCATATTCTTGCTGGTGCGCAACCCGTTCGAGCTGATTCGGCTGACCAAGGATGCCGCCTCCAACGTCGGCGATATCCTGCTGCAGTTTCCGCTGTACGCCGGCATCCTCGGCATGATGGTCGGATCCGGGCTGATCGGGGTATTCTCCGACTTCTTCGTGAGCGTGTCGACTCCGGCGACGTTTGGCGTGATGGCGTTGCTGGCGGCCGGACTGGTGAACTTCTTCGTGCCCTCCGGCGGCGGCCAATTCGCCGTGCAGGGCCCGATCATGCTCGACGCGGCCGAACGGCTCGGCGTTGACCCCTCCGTCGCCATCATGGCCGTCTCCTACGGCGACCAGTGGACCAACATGATTCAACCGTTCTGGGCGCTTCCGCTTCTGGCGATCGCCGGGCTGAAAATGCGCGACATTCTTGGTTACACCACGATCACCTTTCTGGCGGCCGGCCTGGTCTTCATCGCGACGATGTTCATCGTCGGTGCCGGCTAACCCGGCGCAGACTGGATGCCGCCTGCGCATATCCCAATTTGCGATAGAAGTTCAATTTCAACGCGGGAGAGAGCCGTAGGCTTGTCTCAAAGCCATCAAGTCTGAGACGGGTGCCATGAGGGTCATTAGTTACAACCTCCGCAAGAATCGTGCCAGCGGCGAACTGGTCGCGCTGTCCGAGCGTTACAGTCCCAACATTCTCTGCCTGCAAGAATGCAACACCATCGACCTGCCGGCCGAGGTCGGCACTCTGCACCTCGCCGACGCGACCCGGCGCAACCGGCTGGGCCTGGCCATCTACTACAACCGGGACCGCTACACGGCGATCAAGACGCAGGCCTTCGCGCTGAAGAAATCCCTGCATGATCACCTGGCGGCGCCGGCACACGAGCGCCTGATCGCCACCCGCCTGATCGACAACGTCGCCCAGCGTGAGCTCGTCGTCGCATCCTTTCACGCAGCGCCGCTGACCGCGCTCAACTCCCTGCGCCGCAACCAGATTCGCACCGCCCACGAAGAGCTCAGTCTGCTCGGCCCCGGTCTGCCGACCCTGATGGTCGGCGACTACAACTACCCGATCTTCCAGGGCAAGCTCGGCAACAAGGTCAACCAGTCCGGTTACGACCTGACCCTCAGCGACACCCGCACCTACACCCGGTACAAGTTCTTTCGCGGACACTTCGACCTCGCAACCTCGATGGGCCTGGCGATCACCAACGTGGAGACCCTTCCGCAGGGCACCTCAGATCACATGCCCATTCTGGTGACGGCCACCTACCCCGACAAACAACCGATGCAAACGGATGCCGCGCATCACCTGGCCCATCCCGCCACCGGTGAGTCCGTCACGGTCGAAGGCGCCGACTTCACGATCTAGCCCCGCGGCGTCTCGCGCGGTCAGGCGAGCAGTTCGAGCACGCCGCGGACGATCGTCGCTAATGACCCGAGATATGCCACGATCACGAGCAGGCGGCGGGCTACGTGCGGCTCGATCACCCGCGACAGCAGGTCGCCGATGATGAGCCCGACGATGCAGGCACACCCGATCAGAATCCACACCAGCACGGGCAGCTCCGGCACGCCGGCGGATCCGAGGGCGAATTTGGACGACAGCGAGGCCAGCCCGATGGTCAGAAAGTACGGCTGCATGGTCGCGGCGAAGGACCGTTGCGGCCAGCCTGTGGCGATCGCGTAGATGCTCACCGCCGGGCCGCCGACGCCGGCCGTCGTGTTCATGACCCCGCTGGTCATGCCGGCTATCACGCGAAAACTCAGCCGGTCCCGCACGACCACCCGGCCGAGATTCACCGATACGGTCAGCCCGGCGGCCACGAGTACACCGATCGAGATCTCAAGCCACGCCACCGGTACGAACTGCAAAACGTAGGAGCCTGGCACGATGCCGATCACGGCGCAGGCCGCCAGAATTCCGTAGCGCCGCCAGTCCACGTCTCGAAACACGCGCATCAGGATCACGCCGGCGGTCAGGGCCCCGCAGACGTTGACGACGATGACACCGTCAATCGGCCCCAACAGCAGCACCAGAAAGGGCGCAGCGACCAGGGCGAACCCCATGCCGGTGATGCGCTGCATGCTCGAGCCGATCAGCACGGCCGCAATCACCAGAACGGTCGTCCACACGGTACGGTCTCCCAGCTAGGTTGTTGCACTCAACGTTACCGGCCCAGACCACACCAACCGACGTCGCGGACGCGTGGGCTACCGTTAATGCGGGGCCGCCGCACGGCAGTCACCCGATAAATCGACGAAAGGACAGTGGATGCCCCACGCGAGCTTGCCCACCGAGAACGTTCTGCAGGGGCGCACCTTCGATGCCGTGCTGTTCGATATGGACGGCACCCTCATCGACTCCACGCCGGCGGTCGACCGCTCCTGGGCTGCCTGGGCGCGGGAATGGGGAGTGGCGAAGGACGACACCGCCCACGGCCGTCCGGCGCGCGACATTATCGAGGAACTGGTACCGGCCGACCGGGTAGACGAAGCCATTGCCCGCGTCCTCGCGCTCGAAACAGCCGACACGGACGATATCACCGTGCTGCCCGGCGCCGCCGCGCTCATGACGAGCCTGCCCGAAGCCCGGCGCGCGATCGTCACGTCCTGCGCCCGGCCGTTGGCCGAAGCGAGGCTGGCAGCATCCGCTTTTCCGGCACCCGCGGTGATCGTGACCATCGATGACACTCCGAACGGCAAGCCCGAGCCCGACCCGTTTTTGGAGGGGGCCGCGCGGCTTGGCGTAGACCCGAGCCGCTGCCTGGTGATCGAGGACGCACCCGCCGGTCTGCAGGCCGGTCGCGCCGCCGGCTGCACCACGATCGCCGTCGCCGGAACCTACCCAGCCGCCGAGCTCGACGCCGATCTGGTCGTGCCCGGGCTCGACTCGCTGCGTATTGAGGTCACGCCCGACGGTCTGATCGTTCACGTGGAGTCACCGAAAAGCTAAGAACGGTCACCGCCCGGGCCCAAATGAACGTAACGTTGATAGGCGGTATGCACGTTCGGCTTTTCCGGGTGGCTCGAGCCGCGAAGAGAAAGGTTTTGGCACTTGGACGACGAATGCATCCACGGACTTGAGGGCAAATTGTGCGCCCTGTGTTATCCCAAAGTCGTTACTGAGCCCCTGGTGCCGGTGAAGAAGACCCGCGCTCCCAAGCTGTCGTCCCTGCGCGACCCGCTGCCCACGGCTGCTACACCGCCCGCCCGCGCGGCTCGCCCGGTTCGCGTGGCCGGCGCTCCCCGCCCGGTGCGCGCCGAGAAGGTCTCGACCGACAACGTCGACGAGCAGCGCGTGTACCACCTCACCCACATCAGCAACCTCGCCGCCATCCTGCGCGACGGATGCCTGTTCGCCAACGCTGCGCTCACCACCCGACCCGCCGTGGACATCTCGGCGCCCGCCACGCGCGAATCGCGTCGCGACGCCCTCGTCGCTGGAACTGACCGTAGTGTCGCCGAGTACGTGCCGTTCTTCCTGTCGCCGAATGCGATCGTGTGGGAGAGCATTCGTGCCGAGTCCACCGACCCGCGCCTCGCCCTCGACGCGCACGGCTCCGAGGCCTTCGACTTCGTCATGCTCGTGAGCACCGTGAAGAAGATCAACGACGGGCTCGCCGCTGTAACGGATGCTTCCACCACCGACGACGAGACCCCCCTCGTTCCCAGCCTGGTCGCCGTCACCAACGGTGATGCGGCCGGATCGCTCACCCGATTCGGTGCCACGCCGGCCACGGCCGAGCGCATGCTGCAGACGCTCCGCGCCGAAGCCGACGGCGCGATGATTCTCGAAGCCGAGCTGCTCGTGCCCGATGCTGTCCCAATGGAGCTGGTGACGCTCATCGGCGTCTGCAACGACAATGTGCGCGAGACGGTTCGGGGCATCCTGAAGTCGAGCACGTTCAAGCCCAAGGTCGCGGTCTACCCGCCGTGGTTCCACAGCTCGGCCGACGCCGAGTAGTCCGACCCTTTTCTGTCCGGGCCCGGGCCCGGAAACGGGGCCCATGTTCTATCGTGGGCCCCGTTCCCTAAGGTGGGCCCGGGGGCGGATGCGTGCGTGGGTCCGACCGCGACTGTGGATGCGGGCGTGGGTCGGTCGCGGGATGGCCCGGCTATGGGTCCTGCTACACGACCCCGAGGGGCACGTGTTCGCCGGCGGGTAGCTCCACCCGAATGCCGTCGCCCGGGTTCACGACCCCGCCGGTGACGACGACGCCCATGATGCCGCCGCGGCGGTGCACTGTGCCGCCGGCATCCGTTGTGATGAGCTGCTTCATCAGACCTTTTTGGTAGCCGTTGATGAGCGAGCACGGGCTGCGCATGCCGGTGATCGAGACCACGGCCTCGGCGCCGAGATGCAGCCGGGTGCCGAGCGGTAGGGTCATCAGGTCGATTCCGGCGGTGGTCACGTTCTCGCCGAGCTCGCCCGGCGTCACGGCATACCCGGTCGGCACGAGGTCGTCGAACAGCTCGGCGGCCATGAAGTGCACCTGGCAGAGGTTCGGTGCCAAGGGGTTGCGCTTCTTCGCGTAGCGGTGCTGCACGGTGACTCCGGCGTGGGAATCGCCCTCGACTCCGATTCCAGCCAGCAAACGGATGCTGCCCACCGCAGGCTTGCTGAACCGGTGCAGGTCGTCGCGGCTGACCGAAACGACCGTGCCGGGGCGCTTGTCGTGTGTCATGCAGACGATTCTGCCACAGGCGCACGCGCGTTCGAAGGCATGCCAGCAGCCCTGTAACCGGATACGTCACCGTGTCTGTGTAAACCCGTTGACGCGGCACCGCCCGAGGCCTACATTGCATCAATGGAAAGGTTTCTCAATGACCAGTGTTGCGCCCGCCAATAACGACCAGCCCAACGAATCCGCGTCCGTTTTTCCGCGCGCGGAAGACGTCGCGCCGCACATTGCGCGTCCGTACCGAGCTCTCGAACGCGAACTGGAACGGGCGGTGCGCGATCGGGTGGAGGTCAACCTCCGGGTGACCGCGGCGGTCAACGCCATGCGCGACGGTGGATGCTCCTGGGCCGACATTGCACGAATTCTCGGTACCGCTCCGCAGACCGCACACAAGAAGTACAGCAAGCCGCGCCCGCCGCGAGGCGACTGAGGGGCGAGCGGCCATCAGCACGCCCGAAAACCGGGGGCCACACGTCGGTCGGGTGAGCGGTCGCCCAATGGGGGTGGTGGAATTCTGGACCAGATTCGTCTCCGGTGATATAGTCTCGAGTCAAATTCCCCCCCAATTGAGAGGACACCATGAAAGCCTCAGAAACACTCAGTAATAACCTGCAGTCCGTTCTGGTCGACCTGATCGAGCTGCACGTGCAGGGAAAACAGGCGCACTGGAGCGTCGTTGGAAAGAACTTTCGCGACCTGCACCTGCAACTCGACGAGATCATTCTCGATGCGCGCGAATTCTCCGACGAAGTAGCCGAGCGGATGCGCGCCCTCGACGCCATGCCCGATGGCCGCAGCGAGACGGTCACCAAAACCACCCATCTGCCCAAGTTTCCCGATGGCGAAGTCGACACGGCGGAGACGGTGACGCTCATCACCGAACGACTCGATGCCACCGTCGACAATATTCGCAAGGTGCACGATGAGGTCGATGAGGAAGACCCCACGAGCGCGGATATTCTGCACGCGTTCATCGAGAAGCTCGAGCAGTATTCCTGGATGGTCAGTGCGGAGAACCGTAAACCGCGCAAGCGCGCAGCACTGAAATCCGCCTCGCGGGCGTCGTAACACATCGGTTGAGGCCGCGTGGGTCGAGGGGGAGTAATGAGGCTTGAATCGCAGCTTCCACCGGCCCCGCTCAGCGCCGCTGCATTAGAGGTCAACGGTGACGCGCAGCGGGCGATTACACTGGCGAGCGGTCTCGCATCCGTTCCCCGCCCGGGGGAGGGAAAAACGGCCGTTCTGTTCGACACACTGTGCACGCTCGCGTCGGCCGACCTCACGGCAGCACGAGTGGCCGAGGCGCACCTTGATGCGCGGGCGATTCTCGCCCAGGCCGGCCAGGACGCCCAGCCCGATCACACTTGGGGCGTGTTCGCCGCGGAGACCGCCGGCACCGTGCTCACAGCGACGCGAGAGGGCGACCGCTGGCGGCTCGACGGCACCAAGCCGTGGTGCTCCCTCGCGGGACTGCTGACTCACGCGCTGGTCACCGCCCACGTCGGCGACCACGGCAGACGCTTGTTCGCCGTCGACCTGCGGCAGGCCGGCATTACGGTACATGACGAGCTGTGGATCGCCCGCGGCCTGCCGCAGGTGAAGAGCGGCCCGGTCGATTTCGACGGTGTTGGGGCCGATGCGGTTGGTGATGAGGGCTGGTACCTGCGCCGGCCTGGGTTCGCCTGGGGCGGTATCGGAGTCGCCGCCGTGTGGTGCGGCGGTGCCGTCGGCCTGGCGCGCACCCTCTACGACTCGACCCAGGGGCGCGCCCCCGACCAGATTGCGCTCGCCCATCTCGGCGCTGTCGACGTGGCAGTGACCACTGCGGCGACGGCGCTGGCCGCGGCCGCGGCCGCGATCGATGCCGGCGAGGCCGACGGACCGGCCGGTTCCCTCCTGGCCGCCCGGGTGCGCGGGATCGTCGCCCGCGCGGCCGAAGACGTCATATTCCATATCGGGCATGCCCTCGGACCGGCGCCGCTGGCCCTGAACGATCGGCACGCGCAGCGGGTCGCCGATCTGCAGCTGTACGTGCGCCAACACCATGCCGAGCACGATGACGCTGCGTTGGGACGCATGCTCGTAACGAAGGGGAGTGCACCGTGGTGACATTCAGCAATCTCGGTGGCGGAACACCCGAGAAGATCTGGGAGGCAGCGAACTGGCCAGACCGGTTCGCCACGCTGAGCACGGACGGGCTCGGCCGTCTCGTCGTGATCGCAGCGCATCCGGACGACGAAAGCCTCGGCGTTGGCGGATTGATCGCGCACGTTGCGGGGCTCGACGTGCCGATCGTGGTCATCGTACTCAGCAACGGCGAGGCGTCTCACCCGAACTCCCCGACCCACGACCAGGCCAGACTCGCCCAGATCCGCCGCATCGAAGTGACGGATGCTCTCGCACACCTGGCACCGAACGCGCAGGTGCACCTGCTCGAGCTCCCCGACGGCAAACTCACCGAGCACATCGACCTGGCCGCCGGGGCGATCATCGAGGCGATCGGCGACGTGGGCGCGTCGACCTGGGTGGTGGCACCGTGGCGAGCCGATGGGCATCCGGATCATGCGGCAGCCAGCGCGGCCGCCGACCGAGCCGCACGAGAACGCAGCGCCCGCCTGTTCGAGTACCCGATCTGGGCCTGGCACTGGTCAAACCCGGATGCTCCCGTCTGGTCGGACTCCGCCGTGCGCGTCTTTGATCTGCTGCCGACCGAGCGCAAGGCCAAGGCGCGCGCTCTGGCGCTGCATCGCAGTCAGGTCGGCCCGTTGTCGGATTCGTTCGGCGACGAAGCGATCCTACCGGCCGGTTTTCAGGAACATTTCACGCGCACCTTCGAGACCCTCATCGAGGTGACCGTGAAAAAATCCGGAGGTGCGCCAGCGCGCCCGCAAACGGATGCCCCCGCACCCGCCGACCCGAATCACACGCTCACGACCGGGTACTTTGACTCGATCTATTCCTCGGGTCCGGATCCGTGGGGGTTCGAGACCCGCTGGTACGAGAAGCGCAAACGAGCCGCCCTGATCGCGGCGCTGCCCCGGCAGCGCTTCGGCGCAGCCCTCGAACTCGGCTGCTCGAACGGTGTGCTCACGGCCGAGCTGGCCGAACGGTGTGACACCGTGCTCGGCATTGATCTGATCGAACAGCCGCTCAGCATTGCACGAGCGCGACTCGCCGGCCAGCCCGGCGTGAGGTTTGAGCGGCGAACGGTTCCGGCGGACTGGCCGGAGGGAGAGTTCGACCTGATTGTGCTGTCCGAGGTCGGATATTACTGTTCCAGTGCAGACCTGCGGCGACTGCTCGAGCGCTGCCGGGCCAGCCTCGCCCCAGACGGGGTTCTGGTGGCCTGCCATTGGCGACACCCGGTAGCGGAGTGTCCCCTCACTGGCGATGCGGTGCACACGCAGCTCACCCACGTGGTCGGGCTGCAGCGCACCGTGCATCACCTCGAACGCGACTTCGTGCTCGAGGTGTATGAACCCCGACCCGCACTCTCGGTCGCGCAGCGCGACGGCCTCGTGCCGTGAGCATACAAACAAGTCCGTCGAGCCCCGAATTCGTCACGATCGTGGTGCCGGTGCGCAACGAGGAGGTCCTGCTGCCGCGCGCCCTGGCAGCACTGGCCGTGGCGATCGACGCGCTCAACGTGCTGCCGCAGCCGGACCGCCCAGCGGTGTCGGTGCTGCTGGTCCTGGACCAGTGCACCGATTTATCGGCCCGAGTCGCCGCACTCTGGCCCGACTTCGACCGAGTTGAAATTGAGGCCGGCGCCGTCGGCGTGGCGCGTCGGTTCGGTGTGCAGCGCGCGCTGCGCCGGCTGGAAGCGGTCTCGGCGTCGGGTGCGGCGGCATCCGCTGTGGGTGATGGCCAAGCCGAGCGAATCTGGATCGCCAGCACCGACGCGGACTCGGCCGTGCCGCCGAACTGGCTGATCACCCAGTTGGCGTTTGCCCGCAACGGTATCGATCTGGTACTCGGAACGGTGCATCCCGACGACGACCTGGCCGCCCACGAGCTGGTGAACTGGGAGTCCCTGCACACGATCGGTGAGGGGCATCCGCACGTTCACGGTGCCAATCTGGGCGTGCGGGCTGATCGATACCTGGCCGCCGGCGAATTTGCGCCGGTCGATTGTGATGAAGACAGGCTTCTCGTGGCAGCCCTGCGTGAACTGGGGGTCACCGAGGCACGCACGGCGTTGATTCCGGTGCTGACCTCGGGGCGACGCGTCGGCCGAGCCCCGGCGGGATTCGCCGAGTACCTGCGCGAACACATGAACCCCGATTGGGCTGACACCGAAGCGGCGCACTGATTCGCAGGCCAGCTTTCGTACAAGCCTCTGGCGTGGCGTGGCCTGAAAGTGGAAGAATAATCGAATGACTTATCTTCCCAATGACTCTCGATATGAGTCCATGCCCTACCGTCGCGTCGGACGCAGCGGCCTCAAACTTCCCGCCATTTCCCTCGGACTGTGGCAGAATTTCGGCGATGACAAGCCGCTCGCAACGCAGCGGGCCATTTTGCGCCGGGCCTTCGACCTCGGCATCACCCACTTCGACCTCGCCAACAACTATGGCCCCCCGTACGGCTCAGCCGAAACGAACTTCGGTCAGTTGTTCCGCGAAGACTTCGCTGCCCACCGGGACGAGGTCGTGCTCTCGACCAAGGCGGGCTACGACATGTGGCCGGGCCCTTACGGAAACTTCGGCAGCCGCAAGTACCTGCTGTCGAGCCTCGACCAGTCGCTCGGCCGCATGGGCGTCGACTACGTTGACATCTTCTACTCCCACCGCGCCGATCCAGACACCCCGCTCGAAGAGACGATGGGCGCGCTGCACACCGCCGTCACGAGTGGCCGCGCCCTGTATGCCGGGATCTCCTCGTACTCGCCGGAGCGCACCCGCCAGGCCGCGGCGATTTTGGCCGACCTCGGCACACCGCTGCTGATTCACCAGCCCTCCTACTCCATGTTCAACCGGTGGGTTGAGGGCGATCTGCTCGATACCCTCGAAGACATCGGAGCCGGTTGCATTGCGTTCTCGCCGCTGGCGCAGGGCCTGCTCACCGACCGCTACCTCGGGGGAATCCCTTCGGACTCCCGCGTCGCGCGGGAGGGTTCGGCCAAGAAGTCCATGGTGAGCACCGAGGCGCTCGCGCACATCCGGGCGTTGACCGAGATCGCCGTCGAGCGCGGTCAGTCGCTCGCCCAGATGGCCCTGGCCTGGGTCCTGCGCAACTCCGAAGTGACCAGCGCGCTCGTCGGCGCATCGTCGGTCGCCCAGCTCGAAACGAACGTGGGAGCTCTGCAGAACCTCGAGTTCAGCGCTGCGGAGCTGACCGCGATCGACGTTCACGCCGTCGACAACGGCATCAACCTGTGGGCAGCCTCAAGCGACGTCTAGCCCCTCCCGCCGGCTCTCTTCCGGGCCGGCGAACGGAAGTGGCGGTGACGCTCTGACCAGGGGCGGCGGTCAGGGCTCGAGCAGGCCGCGAATGTCGTCGGCGGTCAGCGCGGTGCTGAACAGGGCGTCGTCGTCGAGCACCGCGCTGAACAGCTGCGCCTTCTGGGCCTTGAGCGCCATCACCTTCTCCTCGATCGTGCCGGTCGCGACCATCCGGTAGACCATGACGTTGCGGGTCTGGCCGATGCGGTGGGTGCGGTCAACGGCCTGCGCCTCGGTCGCCGGATTCCACCAGGGGTCGAGCAGAAAAACATAGTCGGCTTCGGTGAGGTTGAGGCCGAAGCCGCCGGCTTTCAGGCTGATCAGGAACACCGGGGCCGCGCCGCTCTTGAACCGGTCGATCACCTCGCTGCGCCGTAGCGTCGACCCGTCGAGGTAGCAGTACGGAACGCCCAGAGCGTCGAGCCGGGCGGCGGTGAGCCTCAGAAACGACGTGAACTGGCTGAAAATCAGGGCCTTGTGCCCCTCGGCGATGACGTCATCGAGCTGCTCGAACAGGGCGTCGAGCTTGCTGGAGCGCACGCCGGCATATTTCTTATCGACCAGCGAGGCGTCGAGGCTCAGCAGTCGCAGCAGGGTGAGTGAGCGAAAAATAATGAAGCGGTTTTTGTCGAGGTCCTCGATCAGCCCATACAGTTTCTGCCGTTCGCGCTGCAGGAACGTGTCGTAGAGCTTCTGGTGCGCCGGGTTCAGCGCGATCTGCAGTTCCTGTTCCTGTTTCGGCGGCAAATCGCGGGCGACGACCTCTTTGGTGCGGCGCAAAATCAGCGGGCGGATGCGCCGTCGCAGCTTGGCGAGCCGCTCCGGGCTCGATCCACGGGTCACCGGTCGCACGTAGTCCTCGGTGAATTTGCGCGCGGACGCGAACAGTCCGGGCGCGACGATGCTGAACAGCGACCACAGGTCCATCAGATTGTTCTCCAGCGGAGTACCCGTGATCGCCAGTTTGAACGGTGTGTTCAGCTCTTTTGCGCAGGCGTAGGCGCGGCTGGTGCGGTTCTTCACGAACTGCGCCTCGTCGAGGATGAGGCCGGCCCAATTCAGGGCTTGGTAGGCGTCGAAGTCGAGACGGAACAGAGCGTAGGAGGTGACGAGCACGTCGACGTCGGCGGCGGCATCCGCTAGCTGCGTGCGGCTTTTGGCCTCGGTCGCCGTCACCGTGCGTATCCGCAGCCCGGGAGCGAACCGGGTGGCTTCGTTCAGCCAGTTCATAACAACGGATGTCGGCGCCACCACCAGAAACGGCCTCGAGTCGCGCGCGTGCACCAGCAGCGCGAGGGTCTGCAGGGTCTTGCCGAGCCCCATGTCGTCGGCGAGCACCCCGCCGAGCTGGTGCTTCCAGAGGAAGGCGAGCCAGGCGAACCCCTCCTGCTGGTACGGCCGGAGGGTCGCGTGGACGCCAGCGGGAAGGTCGACCAGGTCGATCCCGGTCAGATCTTTCAGACCGGCGGCGGCCGCTCGCCACGACACGGCCGGAACGGTCTCATCGGCGAGATCTTCAAAATCGCTCCACAGGCTGGCCTGATAGCGGCTGATGCGCAGGCCGGTCTCCCATTCGCGCAGCGCGCGGCCCTCGCTGATGAGCTCGTGCAGCCGCTCGAATTCGGGTTGCTGCAGGGAGAGATAGCTGTTGTCGACCAGCTTCAGCCGGGTCTGCCCCTTGGCGAGGGCCTTGAACAGCGGGCCGAACGGCACCGTGATCGCGCCGACCGTGACGATCACGCCGAGGTCGAACCAGTCGCGCTGGTCGGTCTCGACCGTCGTGATCACGAGGTGGGGCGTTTCGGTGCGCTCAAAGTCGTCGGGCAGCGCCTCGGGAAAGCGCACCGAGGAATCCACGCTGGTGACCACGACCGTGCGCTGCAGCGCCGGGTAGACGGAGCCGAGAAACTCGGCCGTGTCGGCCGCGGGAACGCTCGCCGCCTCGAGCTGCCCGACGAGGTGACGCTGTTCGCCGCTCAGCGGGCCGGCGGCCGGCGCGAGCGTGAACACGGTCGGCGTGCCGAACCGCACGCTGTAGATGCCGTGGCCGGCGATGACTCCGGCGGCCTCGAGCGGATGGTCGACGCCGTCGATCTGCAGGCGGGACTGCAGGAGCAGCGGGCCGGCAGCATCCGTTTGCGAGGCGTCGAGACTGATCTCGGCGAGCGAACCGATGCGCACGACGACGTCTTTTTTATTGCCGACGAAGCCGATGCCGAGCTGCTCGGCCTCGCGCAGCAGCGGCCACAGCAGCGGGCTGGTGAAGTTGTCGAGGTAGATCCAGTCGGTTTCCTGGCTCGTGTAAACCTCGCGCACGGCCTTGTACAGGGCCGCGAATTGGGAGATCCAGCGGTGGTGTTCGGGGTCGAGGTTGAACCGATTCAGTTGAAAGGTGAGGTGGCTCCAGGTGACATTGCTGCGCACCCAGTTGCCCTGCGCATTGTGGATGACCGGGCGAACGCCGAGCCGATAGTCGCCGTGCCCGGCCACGAGCGCCTTCACCGGTTTAGCGGTCGGCCCGCGCCAGCGGTCGTTGGTGCGCGGAGTCTGCTCGCGCAGCTCGAACTGCAGCCCCATCGGCACTTTCGGTCCCGTGGCCAGCGGTCTCGGCTGCCCAAAATTACCGATGCGCAGGCCAGCGGATGCCGGCGGTTCCCCCGGCAGCACCAGCCGCTTCCAGGCTGGGGTGCCCTCTGACATTTCTAGCTCTCTGGCACGTTCAGGCCGGCGGTGTCGAGCACCCAGGCGTAGTTGAACGCGCGTTCGTGCCAGGCACTGTACCGACCGGAGACTCCTCCGTGGCCGGCCGACATTTCGGTCTTGAGCAGAGCGTCCGCTCCCACCTCGCGCAGCTTGGCCACCCATTTGGCCGGCTCCACATAGAGCACCCGGGTATCGTTCAGGCTGGTCACGGCGAGAATCGCCGGGTAGGCGACGTTCCGCACGTTCTCGACGGGGGAGTAGGACTTCATGTAGGCGTACACCGCGGCGTCGTGCAGCGGGTCACCCCATTCATCCCACTCGATCACGGTCAGCGGCAGGGACGGGTCGAGAATCGAGGTCAACGCATCGACGAACGGCACCTCGGCGAGGATGCCGGCGAACAGCTCGGGCGCGAGGTTCGCGACGGCGCCCATCAGCAGTCCGCCGGCGCTGCCGCCCTCGGCGACCAGCCGGGCCGGGGTGGTGAAGCCTGCGTCGATGAGGTGCCGGGCGCAGCTCACGAAGTCGGTGAAGGTATTGCGCTTGGTCGTGGTTTTACCGGTTTCATACCAGGTGCGGCCGAGTTCGCCGCCGCCGCGCACGTGCGCGATGGCGAAGATCATGCCGCGGTCGAGCAGGCTGAGCCGGGCGATGCCGAAGCCGGGGTCGATGCTGTGCTCGTAGGATCCGTAGCCGTAGAGCAGGGTCGGCGCCGGGGTTCCGGGCGTGACGAGGTCGCGGCGGTAGACCAGCGAGATCGGCACCCGGGTACCGTCCTCGGCGGTCGCCCACTCGCGGCGCTGCTCATAGAGCGCCGGATCGTAGCCGCCGAGCACGGGCTGCTGCTTGAGCAGACGTCGTTCGCCGGTCGCGACGACGAGGTCGTAGACCGTTGACGGGGTGATGAAGCTCGTGAAGCCGAACCGCAGGGTCGGCTGGGTCCACTCCGGGTTGCCGGCTGAACCGACGGCAAACAACGGTTCGTCGAAGTCGAGCTCGGTCAGGCCGCTCGCGTCGTGTCGGTCGATGGCGAGGCGGGTGAGGCCGTCGCGGCGGTACTCCACGACGAGAAAGTCGGCGAAGGCATCGACGCTTTCCAGCCGGATCTGCGGGTCGTGCGGCAGCAGCATCCGCTTCTCGCCTTGCGGGTCTGCGGCTGCGACGCTGACCAGTTCGAAATTGACGGCCGCGCCGCCGTTGTGCACGATCAGCAGGCGGTCTTCCGCGGCGATCACGGCGTGCTCGACATCGTATTCCACGTTGTCCTGGCGCGGCCAGACCACGGCGAAGTCGCCGGTGGGGTTGCTCGCGTCGAGCACCCACGATTCGGTCGTGACGCTGGATCCGGCCTCGATCATGAGGAATTTGCGGCTGCGGGTGATGCCGACGCCCACCCAGAATCGTTCGTCGGGCTCGTGAAAGATGCTGGCGTCAGCGACTTCAGCGGCACCGATTTCGTGCCGCCATACGGTGTCCGGGCGCCAGGCGTCGTCGACGGTGGTGTAAAAGAGGTAGCGTCCGCTCGGGTCGAACAGGGCGCCGGCGCTCGTGTTTTCGATCGTGTCTGGCAGGTTCTCGCCGGTCGCGATGGTGCGCACCCGAATCGTGTAGCGTTCGTCGCCCTCCACGTCGACGGCGTAAAGCAGCTGGGTGCCGTCGTCGCTGAGGTCGAAGCTGCCGAGCGAGAAGAACTCGTGGCCGGCGGCTTCGACGTTGTCGTCGAGCAGGATCTGCTCGCCGGGCACGCTCTGGTTGGTGCCGAGCACGGGCGCCGCCCAGTCATCCGGGCCGCTGATCGGTGCGCGACAGTGGATGCCGTATTCCTGGCCCTCGACCGTGCGGGTGTAGTACCAGAAGGCGCCGCGACGCACCGGAACGCTCAGGTCGGTCTCCTGGGTGCGGTTCTTAATTTCGGTGAAAATCTGCTGCCGGAGTGGTTCCTGGGTGGCGGTGCGGGCCTCGGTGTAGCTGTTCTCGGCCTCGAGGTGGGCGATGACCTCGCGGCTGTCCTTGTCGCGCAACCACTCGTAGTCGTCGACGTAGACGTCGTTGTGGTGCTCGCGGCGTTGCGGCTTCTTGGTTGCCAGGGGAGGGGTGATCGGGCCAGAGGTCATCCCCCCAGCGTAGTTTGCCGCGTCTCGCCAGAGCGGGAAAAAGGTTGCTTCGGGTGTGCTGAAGCAGCTATTTTCTCGCTTTCGCGGTTCAGGCCACCCGCACTCCCCGTCTCCAGACGCTTGCGGTCAGCGGCACGCCGGGGCGGTAGGCCAGGTGCGAGACCGACGGGGCGTTCAGAACCTGCAGGTCGGCCAGGCCGCCGACCCACAGCGAGCCGACGGCATCCGTTCCCTGATCGCGGCCGAGCGACCGGGCTGCACCACGGGTCGCCGCCCAGACCGCCTCGGTCACGGTCAGCCCCATCTGCAGCACGGCGGTCGCCACGCAGAACGGCATTGACGTGGTATACGAGGTGCCTGGATTGCAATTGGTCGCCAGGGCGATGGTCACACCGGCGTCGAGCAGCTGGCGGGCCGGCGGAAACGGTTGCCGGGTGGACAGATCGCAGGCCGGCAGCAGCGTGGCGACCGTGGCCGACGCCGCCAACGCGTCGATATCGGATGGCTCCAGGTAGTTGCAGTGGTCAACGCTGTGCGCGCCGAGTTCAGCGGCCAGCCGCACGCCGCCACTGAAGCCGAGCTGGTTGCCGTGCACGCGCAGCCCGAGGCCGGCGGCCCGGCCGGCCAGCAGCACCTCCCGCGTTTCTTCCACGTCGAACGCGCCCTGCTCGCAGAACGCGTCGATGAACTGCACGTAGGGCAGCACCGCGGCGAGCATCGGCCCGGTGACGAGGTCGAGGTAGTCGCGACGATCCAGCCCGGTCGGCACGATGTGGGCGCCGAGATAGCTGACGACGTCGGCGACACGTGCGGCGGCCTGGGCCGACCGCGCTTCGCTGTCCACGTCGAGCCCATAGCCGGTTTTGGTTTCGAGAAAGGTGGTGCCCTGCGTTTCGGCTTCGTGGCGCAGGCCCAGCGCTGTGGCTACAAGCTGCTCCTCGGACGCCGCGCGGGTTGCGGCGACGGTCGTGTTGATGCCGCCGGCGGCATACTTCTGGCCGGCCATGCGGGCTTCGAACTCTGCCGAACGGTCGCCGCCGAATACGAGGTGGGTGTGCGAGTCGACCCAGCCGGGCAGAACGGCGCGGCCATCGACATCCGTTCGACGATCGGCAGCGGGGGCCGAGGCGGCCGCACCGATCCAGAGGATGCGGCCGTCGCCGATCACGAGTGCCGCGTCGTGCCGACGCTCGCCGGGCTCATGGTGCGTGGTCAGTTCACCGATTCCGGTGATGAGCTCGGTGCCGCTCATTCGCCGAGCCTTCCAAGCGCGTCGGCCATCAGCTCCGACGGCCGCGCGCCGCCGACCAGCCGACCGCCATCGGCCACGACCTGCCCGCCCACGATGACCCGCAGCACATCGGAGGCGGTCGCGGTCAGCGGAAGCTGCTCGACAGACGATCCGACCGTGCGCACGCCAGCGGTGCTGATCTCGACCAGATCGCACGGGTCGCCCTCGCGCATCGTGAGACGGCCGAGCCCGAGCGAGGCATAGCCGTCGCTCGTGGCCGCGGTGAGCAGGGCGGTCGGGGCAAAACGTCCGCGCTGTCGCGAGGCCAGCCGCTCGCCCATTTCCAATCCGCGCATCTCCAAAAACGGGTCGATGATGGCGTGCTGATCGGAGCCGAGGGCAATCGGACAGCCCGCCTCGGCCAGGGCCAGCGCCGGACCGATTCCGTCGCCGAGATCGGCCTCGGTGGTCGGGCACATTACGACGGTCACGCCGGCGTCGCCGAGCAGCGCGCGGTCCGCGTCGCTCAGATGCGTCGCGTGCACCACACTCAGTCGCGGTGCGAGGGCACCGAGCGAATCGAGCACACCGGTCGGGGTCAGGCCATACGCCGCGAGGCAATCCGCGTTCTCCTGCGGCTGCTCCGACAGGTGCACGTGCAGCGGAACGTCCGCCGGCAACCCGGCGAGCACTTCACGCATCGCCTCGGGCGTGACGGCACGCACCGAGTGCAGCGCGGCGCCGAGCGTCACGAGGTCGTCGTTCCCCAGTGCTGCGCGCAGCGAGTGCCATCGGGCCAGCCAGCCCGCAGCGTCAAAGTCGCCGAACGCCCGCTGTTCGGGTGCCAAATCCTGCCCGATTCCGCCCTGCAGATACACCGTGTCGAGCAGCACCAAACGGATGCCGACGGCCCGCGCCGCCGCCGCAAGCGCCAGTTCCATGGCGTGCTCCGTCTCATACGGTTCGCCATTCGCGCGGTGATGCACGTAGTGAAACTCACCGACGACGGTGTAGCCGCTCACCAGCATCTCGGCGAACACCGCCGTCGCCAGCGCCTGGTACTTGCCGGGGTCGAGCTGCGCGGCGACCCGGTACATCCGCTCGCGCCAAATCCAAAAATCGCCACCCTCGGTGTGGGTCTGACCGCGCAAGGCCCGGTGAAACGCGTGCGAGTGCGCATTACCGAACCCCGGCAACACCGTTCCCAAACGGATGTCCGCGGCCTCCGCCCCGTGAATCTGAACCCGAGAGATGCGACCGTGGTCGTCGACCTCGAGCCTCACCCCGGTCACGGCGACCCCGTCGATCAGCAGGGTTTCGCACCAGAAGTTGCTCATAGCAGATCCCTCAGCAGCAGTTCTAGCGCGTCGATGCCGGCCACGCAGTCCGCGGCTTCGGCGAATTCCTCCGGCGCGTGGGAGATTCCGGTCGGGTTGCGCACGAACAGCATTGCGCTCGGCACGTGGGCGGCGAGCACGCCGGCATCGTGGCCGGCTCCGGTCGACAGTTGCGGCACCTGGCCGAGCGCTTGCGCGAACCGCTCGCGCAAGCCGGGGGTGAACTGCACGGCGCCGGCCCAGGATTCCTCGGTGAGGGTGGCGAAGCATCCGTTCTGCTGGGCGGCCTGCTGGGCGCGGGCTGCAATGTCGGCCACGAGCAGACGGGTTTCTTCGTCGGTCTCGGCGCGGGCGTCGAGCCAGGCGTGCACCGAACTGGCGATGACGTTGGTTCCGCCGGGGATCGCTTCGATGCGGCCGATCGTCGCCCGGCTTCCCGGGCGACCCAGAGCGGCGGCCTGCACACCCACGATGGCCTGGGCAGTGGCGACCATCGGGTCGCGGCGCTCGATCATGGTGGTCGCGCCGGCATGATTACCCTGGCCGGTGACGGTGAGGCGCCAGCGACCGTGGGCCAGAATCGATGATGCCACGGCCACCGGCTGGTCGAGGTCGATCAGGCCGCGGCCCTGCTCGACGTGCAGTTCGATGAACAGTCCGATGCGTTCTAGTGCAACGAGGTCGGCGCCGAGGTGCGCCGGGTCGACACCAACTTTCCGGGCGGCCTCGGCCAGCGTGACGCCGTCACGGTCGGTCAAGGCGCGGGCCTGATCGGCGTCGATCGCTCCGGTGAGCAGCCGGGAGCCGAGACAGGCGATGCCGAAACGGGAGCCTTCTTCTTCGGCGAACATGAGTACCGCGCAGGGCCGGGTCGGAACGAATCCGCTCGCCTGCAGCCGGCCGATGGCCTCGAGCGAGGAGACAACGCCGAGCGGCCCGTCGTAGGCGCCGCCGCCGGGAACGGAGTCGAGGTGGCTGCCGGTGACGACCGCATCCGGTCCCGGCTGACCCCACCAGGCCCAGAGGTTGCCGTTGCGGTCCGTTTCGACCTGCAGCCCGAGCCGTTCGGCGCGCGCGACGAACCAGGAGCGCAGCTCGAGGTCGGCCGCCTGCCAGAGATGGCGGGAGTACCCGCCGCGCCGGTGGTCGCGGCCGACATCGGCGATCTCGGCGAGACCGGCGAGCACGTTTAGTCCTCCCACATGGGCACGCGCAGGCCGCGGTCGCGGGCCACTTCCTCGGCCCGATCGTAGCCGGCGTCGACGTGCCGCATCACTCCGGTGCCCGGGTCGTTGGTGAGCACGCGCGCGATCTTCTCCGCGGCCAGCGCGGTGCCGTCGGCGACGATGACCTGCCCGGCGTGAATGCTGCGGCCGATTCCGACCCCGCCGCCGTGGTGAATGGAGACCCAGGTCGCGCCGGAAGCGGTGTTCAGCAGCGCGTTCAGCAGCGGCCAGTCGGCGATCGCGTCGGAGCCGTCCAACATACCCTCGGTCTCACGGTAGGGCGAGGCGACCGAGCCGGAGTCGAGGTGGTCGCGGCCGATCACGATCGGGGCGCGCAGCTCGCCGGAGGCGACCATCTCGTTGAATTTGAGCCCGGCCAGGTGGCGTTCCTTATAGCCGAGCCAGCAGATGCGGGCCGGTAGGCCCTCAAACTGCACCTTTTCTTCGGCCTTGGTGATCCAGCGGTGCAGCCCGGCGTCGTTCGGAAACAGCTCCAGAATGGCCTTGTCGGTGGCGGCGATGTCGGCCGGGTCGCCGGAGAGGGCCACCCAGCGGAACGGGCCCTTGCCCTCGGCGAACAGCGGGCGAATGTAGGCGGGCACGAACCCCGGAAACTCGAACGCCCGCTCGTAGCCGCCGAGCTTCGCCTCGGCCCGAATCGAGTTGCCGTAGTCGAAGACCTCGGCACCGGCATCCTGAAATTCGACCATCGCTTTGACCTGCTTGGCCATGGCGGCGCGGGCGCGCACGGTGAACTCCTCCGGGTTTTCGGCCGCGTAGCTGTGCCATTCCTCGACGGTGACGCCCTCGGGCAGGTAGGAGAGCGGGTCGTGCGCGCTGGTCTGGTCGGTCACGATATCGATCGGCACTTTGCGGGCGAGCAATTCGGCGAACACGGTCGCGGCATTGCCGACCAGACCCACCGACAGAGCGCGGAGTTCCGCCTTGGCCGCGAGCACCCGGGCGATGGCGTCGTCGAGATCGGCGGTCATTTCGTCGAGGTAACCGTGATCGACGCGGCGCTGCAACCGCGCCGGGTCGACGTCGACAATGAGCACAACGCCGTCGTTCATGGTGACGGCGAGCGGCTGCGCGCCGCCCATGCCGCCGGCCCCGCCGGTGAGGGTCAGCGTGCCCGCCAGGGTGCCGTTGAACCGCTTAGTGGCTACGGCGCCGAAGGTTTCATAGGTGCCCTGCAGGATGCCCTGAGTGCCGATGTAGATCCACGATCCGGCGGTCATCTGCCCGTACATGGTGAGCCCGAGGTGCTCGAGGCGACGAAACTCGGGCCAGTTCGCCCAGTCTCCGACAAGGTTGGAGTTGGCGATGAGCACCCGTGGCGCCCACTCGTGGGTGCGAAACACGCCGACCGGCTTGCCCGACTGCACCAGCAGGGTTTCGTCCTTCTCCAGCGTTTCGAGGGTGCGCACGATCGCGTCGTAGCACTCCCAGTTTCGCGCGGCCTTGCCGGTGCCGCCGTAGACGACGAGGTCGTCGGGGCGCTCGGCGACCTCGGGGTCGAGGTTGTTCATGAGCATGCGCAGCGGGCCCTCGGTCTGCCAGCTCTTCGCGGTCAGTTCGGTGCCGCGGGCGGCGCGAACGGGGCGTGCGGTGTGGGTGGTCGGGTGCGACGAGGTGTGAGTCATAGGTGGGGTTCCCTTGTTCCGGCGGGGCAGTGGATGATGCGGGAAAGTTTCAGAGTGATCAGCGGGCGTAGAGTTGGCGCGCTTCGCCGAGCAAGAGCTGGCCGATACGTTCGATGCTTGACGTGGTGATGCGGTAGCTCGGAACGACCACACTGAGGGCGCCCACGATGCGGTCGCCGACGCTGATCGGTACCGCTATTGCCGTGACGTCACGCTCCACACCGTCACTCACGACGCAGTAGCCGGTGTCACCGGTGCCGCCCTGCAGGGCCTTCCCCGAGGCGCTCGAATCCAGGGGAAACTTGCGGCCCACCCAATTCGAGTGCCGAACGGAGTGGGTTCCCTCGACAATGGCCACGTAGAGGCCCTGTCGTCCCGGGGCCGGGATGCTCAGATACGCGGATTCTCCGGTTTGTTCGACAATTCGCGTCATCGGATCGCGACAGAGCGCCACGAGTGATTCCTGACTCAGGGCGAGAACGCCGAGCTGCACGATCGCCACTCCTGGGTGGTAGGAGCCCTCGTCGTCACGGCGAATAAAGGTGGCTGCCTCGAGGGTGCGCAAGAGGCGAAGTGCTGTGCTGGCGGAGAGATCGACCGCTTTCGCGGCTTCACCGAGGGTGAGTGAGCCTCGCTCGCAGACAACGCTGAGCAGAGCGAGGGCACGCTCGGCCGTTCGCGTGGTCGTGTCTGGTTTGCCGGGTACTGCGCTCATGTCAAGCTCCTCGTGTTTCCATGCCGCTCACAATTGCATTTAGTAAAACACCTATTTCATTAGATGACAAGAGAATTCAGTCATCACTGGTGGTTGAACGCTGGTCCGGTGCTCGCAATGAGTGCACAATCAGCCTGTGAAGCGGATGTTTCGCTCACGTAACGTGATTATTGCCATCTGACGAGACCTTGACATTGTTTGGCTTTGGTCGTTACTTTTCATAGATTGACAATAAAGGTTCATTTTGAACGCCTATGCGTCGTTGCCAGCCACTACCTGATTCAGTAACCTCCCCGACAATGTCGGAGGAGCTCAGCGTTTGTAGCACCCCGACCAACCCTCACCTCGTCACGAGTTTCCGGGCGGCGCTCGCGGAATCGTTTGCGTATGCATCCGCTCATGAAGACGCTGTTCGGGAGATTATCCAGAACTACACTTCGCTCGGCCCTGAGTTTGCCGCCGCGGTTGGCCTGTCGCGGCACCAGCTTCGAAGCACTGCGCGACGTGAAGATCACGACCCTGTTCGTCACGCACGACATCGACGAGGCCGTGTACCTGGCCGAGCGCGTCATCGTGCTGTCGTCGACGCCCACCATCGTGCAGCGAGAGAGGGTCGTCGACCTGCCCGGGGAACGCGATCAGCTCTCCACCCGTTCGCTGCCGCATCCGCAGCAGAGATCGACGATGACTGCCTCGGGGGGACACAGCGCCAGGGTCTGCTCGACCAAGCACTCGGTTCGGCGACGCGGCACGAACACGCCCGCGTCGACCAGAATGTGCCGGCTGCAGAACTCGGCCCAGCGCACGCATCCGTCGAAGGCGAACGAAGAAGCCTTTGAGCTGGTCGTGCACGAGATAGCGCGCATCTCTCGGCACCTGCTCGAAGATCTGGTGAGCTCCGCACCGCCGAAAAACCGGTAAATCGAGGCCGAGAAGGCCAAATCGCGCTCGCAGAAGCGGTTTGCTGCGGGCTAGCGGGTGTGACGTTCCGCGTAGAACACCATCACGGCCGCCACCACGCTTGCCGCCGCGCCGAAGGCCAGGCCGAAGGCGATGGTGATGCCCGCATACAGTCCGTCGTCCAGCATCGTCAAGACTGCGGCGATCGTCAGGGACAGCAACACCACACCGCCCATCGCACCCAATGCGGCCGCTGTCGTGCGCAGGCGCCGCGATTTAGTGAGCTTTCGATCAGCAATCGCCACCGCCACGAGACCGCCCAGCAACGCGACCGCCCCGATAACGAGGCCGATCACGCCATAATTCGCCATGGAACGCACGACAAACCAGAACCGAAACTCGGTTTCACCGCTGCCGGCGTCGGTCATGACGACTGCGACGCAGGCCGCGATCAGAAACCCCACGATCGGTGCGAACACCGCGATGCGCCAGTAGCGCCGAACTATCATGTGCCCACCCTACGTTGCGACGGGTCGCGGCGGCATTCTAGAAATCGACCCAGGCGCTGGGCAGAGGATGCTCCACCCGCTCTGGCCGGGTGCGCTCGCTTCGTCGCTCGGCCCGGTGCACCAGAAACGCTGCCGCGATCCCCGCCGCGATAGCGAGCGCCACCGTGAAGGTGATGATGAGGTACGCCCAGCCCGCTCCGATTATTCCCTGCACGGTGGCGAACACGATTCCGAGAACCAGCACGCCACCGGCCGCACCGAGGGCGGCCAGGGCGGTGCGCGCACCCGACGATTTTGCGAGGTGCCGGTCGAGGCAGCCAACCAGAACGACGCCGCCGACCAGCGCGGCGATGCTGACGACCAGGCCGACGGCACCGAAGCCCAGAATCGCCCGCACGACGCCTTCGATCGTCTGGCCGGCTCGCGCCTGGGGGTTACTGCCCAAGGACATCACTCCCACCACGGCGGCACCGAGGAGGAACCCGATCACGGGCGCAACCAGCGCGATGCGCCAGTAGCGGTGAACCATCATGGCTCCCACACTATGGCGCGCCGGCCCTTGAAGGAGTGGGCGAACCGCATTATCGTTGGGGTCGAATCGTGGCCAGCACCGGAAGGACACGAAAATGACATTTGTTCGCGCTCCGAAGCCGTCCCGCATTATTCGCCGTAGCCTCGCCGTGCTCGCGTTGGGTGCCATTTTCGTCACCTCGTTTGCACCGCTGCCAGCCAATGCCGCCGACGCCGTCACAGCGCCGACAGCAGCGCAGACCACAGCGCAGACCGCTCCCGACCTGTCCAAGCTGTGTGACCGGTTGAAGCTGACGCTCGCCAGAACCAGGCTGTGCAGCCACGGACCCGACCCGGTCGAGGCTTTCGGCGGCGCGGCCAGGCTGAATCAGACATCCGCTGAGGCAGAAGAGAGCGTTCCCGCCGCACCGGCCTCTGAGCTGACCGCGCTGTGCAGCGCCGGCGGTGTGAGTGGCAAGCGCATCGAGGTGATCTACGGGGTTCCGCAGGATCGCACCAACCGGTACGCAACAATGTTGGCCCCCCTGCGTGACGTGATGCGGCAAGTGAACAACAATCTCGAGGCAGCGGATGCCGCCACCAGCCAGAACTACCGCTTTCTGTGCACCAACGGCGTCGACGTCACGGTGCGCAACGTGACCCTGCTGCCGGTCGGATCCGACGCCACCTACGACTTCAACGATTACATCTGGAGCCTGCAAAATCAGGTCGCATTCGGGCTGGGACCGGTCGACTTCATCGCCAATGATCGTCTGTACATCACCTATATCGATCAGATTCAGGATGTCTATCCCTACGGGGGTCAGGGTGAGCTCTCGATCGACGACCAGCCGAATCCCGCGCTGAACGCCAACAACGACACTCGGCCGCGCTATTCGATGTCGGCCTACCTGGACCTGCTCGTGATCGCCCACGAAATCGGCCACAATATCGGGGCGGTGCAGTACTCGGCGCCGCATTCCAGCCAGGCCGGCCACTGCTACGACGAGGCCGACCTCATGTGTTACGACGACGGCGGGCCTTACTTCGCCGCGGGCGGCACCCTGACTTTCACCTGCCCGGGAACCGATTGGGCCATCGACTGTCACGACGAGGACTACTATTTCCCGGGCACGCCGCCCGCGTCGAACTACCTGGCCACCCACTGGAACACCGCCAGGAGCGGTTTTCTGAGCCCGATCGTGGCGGCGGAGGTCCCGCCAACCGTCACGGCGAAATCACCGGTCAGCCTGGCCACCCGGGTCGCGCAGACCGCCAACGCGACCGCAACCTTCAGCGAAGCCGTGCAGGGGCTGTCGACGACAACGATGCGGGTGAAGAATCCGGCCGGCACGGTTCTCTCCGCCGCGGTCAGCTACAACGCGACCACCCGGGTCGCGACGCTCAATCCGACCGCGACCCTCGCGCCAGACACCAAATACAGCGTCAGCCTCACCGGCGGAGCCGCAGCAATTCGTGACGCGACGGGCACACCGCTGGTGTCAACCGGCTGGAGCTTCACGACCGGCCCGGCGCCAACGATCACCACGCGCACTCCCGCCAGCGGGGCGACGGGTGCCAGCCGCACCGCGGGTGTCTCGGTGACGTTCAGCGAGGGAATGGCGGGGGTGGCGGCATCCACTTTCAGGCTGAAGAACACCGCGACCGGCGTTGCGATCGCCGCCGTCGTCTCCCGCAGAGGCACAACGAATCAGTGGATTCTGAACCCAGATAGCACCTTGGCCGCCACCTCCAACTTCACCGTCACGGTCACCGGCGGCAGCAGTGCCGTGCGTGATCTGGCCGGCAACCCCGTCTCGACGAGCATCTGGAGGTTCACCACCGGCAGCTGACGGCGGGGCAGCTAGCATCGAGGGATGCCTGACCTTGTCTGCTCCGAGTGCGCCGCCGTCTATCCGGTCGAGAGCCTGGTCTGGCGCTGCACCTGCGGCGGCCTACTCGACGTCGCCGAATTCGACATTAAAGTGGATGCCCGGGCGCTGCCCGGCCGCGCCCCCTCGCTCTGGCGCTATGCCGAGGCGCTGCCGATCGCCGTCGACCCGGCGATCACCCTGGGAGAGGGCTTCACGCCCCTCGTGCCGTCCCGCGCTCTGGCCCACGTACAGTTTAAACTCGACTTTCTGCTGCCGACGCTCTCGTTCAAAGACCGCGGCGCGGTCTTGCTCGCAACCCTCGCCCAACGGCTCGGTGTGACCAACGCCATGGTCGACAGCAGCGGAAACGCCGGCACGGCGATGGCCGGCTATTTCGGGCGGGCCGGCATCGGCTGCACGGTCTACGTTCCCGAGTCCACCTCGCCCGGCAAGCTCGCGCAGATGCGGACGCACGGCGCCACGGTCGAGCTGGTACCCGGCTCGCGCGCGGATACCTCCGCGGCGGCCCTGCGGGCAGCGGGCCGACCCGGCGTCATGTACGCGAGCCACGTCTATCACCCGTACTTTCTGCACGGCGTGAAAACCTACGGTTATGAGATCTGGGAGCAACGCGGGCGCTCGCTGCCCGAGACGGTGGTGGTTCCGGTCGGCAACGGCACGCTGGTGCTCGGCTGTTACCTCGCTTTCAGTGAACTGGTCGCCGCTGGTCTCGCCGAGCGGATGCCGCGGATTGTCGCGGTGCAGGCAGCCGCTTGTTCGCCGCTGGAACAGGCCATGGCGCAGGGCTTCGCGATGCCCGCGGCGGTTGACGGCGGCACCACGATCGCCGAGGGTATCGCCATCGCGGCGCCTCCCCGGGGCCGGCAGATTCTGTCCGCTGTGCGTGCCACCGGTGGCACGATCGTTTCCGTCAGTGACCGGCAAACCGCGGGCGCGCGGCAGGAATTGGCCGACGAGGGACTCTTCGTCGAGCCGACCTCGGCTGTCTGCTTCGCTGCCGTGCGCGCCGCCGTTGACTCGACGTTCGACAAAGCCAGTCCCACCTGGGCGGTGGCCGCGAGCCTGCTCACGGCCGAGTCCGTGGTCGTGCCGCTGTGCGGCGCCGGCCTGAAATCGCCCGTGTGATGAAGGACTTTGACGACGACGGTCCCGCTTGCCCGGCCTGCGGCACCGAGATGATCCCGGACGGCGTCGACACCGCTGACGGTCTGGAAGAGTGCCATCGGTGCCCCAGGTGCCGGCTGGTCATCGTCGTGCCCGGAGATGCCCCCGAGAACACCCAACTCCGCGAATAACTTTTCAATTGCAGAAGAATCACATTTATTCTCTCGACTTTCTTGGGAAAGACTCACTGTTCTTGCGCCAATCTGGGTTTATCAGCCGATAGCGGCTCGTTGAGTCAGAAGTTCCGGCTCAGCCCAACTCACACGTCGAAGGAATTAACATGACTGTCTACCGGAAAGACATCGCGGCCATCGAAGCCCTCAAACAGCAGGTTGGAAGCAGCTGGGACGCCATCAACCCGGAGTCTGTCGCCCGCATGCGTGCCCAGAACCGTTTCAAGACCGGCCTGGAGATCGCGCAGTACACGGCCGACATCATGCGCAAGGACATGGGGGAGTACGACGGAGATTCCTCCATCTACACCCAGTCGCTCGGTGTGTGGCACGGCTTCATCGGCCAGCAGAAGATGATCTCGATCAAGAAGCACCTCAAGACCACCAACAAGCGCTACCTGTACCTGTCCGGCTGGATGGTTGCGGCGCTGCGCAGCGAATTCGGTCCGCTCCCCGACCAGTCCATGCACGAGAAGACGACCGTTCCCGCTCTCGTCGAGGAGATTTACACCTTCCTCCGCCAGGCCGATGCCCGCGAGCTCGACCTGCTCTTCACCGGCCTCGACAACGCCCGCATCGTTGGCGACGACGCCAAGGCAGCTGCGATCCAGGTGCAGATTGACAACTTCGAGACCCATGTTGTGCCGATCATCGCCGACATCGATGCCGGCTTCGGTAACCCCGAAGCCACCTACCTCCTGGCCAAGAAAATGATCGAGGCTGGCGCCTGCGCCATTCAGATCGAGAACCAGGTGTCGGACGAGAAGCAGTGTGGCCACCAGGACGGCAAGGTCACCGTTCCTCACGAAGACTTCATCGCCAAGCTGAACGCCGTTCGCTATGCGTTCCTCGAGCTCGGTATCGAGAACGGCATCATCGTCTCGCGCACCGACTCGCTCGGTGCCGGCCTCACGCAGAAGCTCGCCGTGACGTACACGCCCGGCGACCTGGGCGACCAGTACAACTCCTTCCTCGACGTCGACGAGATCACCGAAGCCGACCTCGGCAACGGCGACGTCGTCATCAAGCGCGATGGCAAGCTGCTTCGCCCGAAGCGCCTGGCCAGCAACCTGTTCCAGTTCCGCGCCGGAACCGGCGAGGCGCGTTGCGTGCTCGACAGCATCACGTCGCTGCAGAACGGTGCCGACCTGCTCTGGATCGAAACCGAGAAGCCGCACATCGGCCAGATCGCGGGCATGATGAACGAGGTGCGCAAGGTCATTCCGAACGCCAAGCTGGTCTACAACAACAGCCCGTCGTTCAACTGGACCTTGAACTTCCGCCAGCAGGCCTACGACGCACTCCTCGCCGAGGGTAAGGACGTCTCCGCTTACGACCGTGCCAAGCTCATGAGCGTCGACTACGACGAGACCGAACTGGCCGTGAACGCCGACGAGAAGATCCGCACCTTCCAGCGCGACAGCTCGAAAGAGGCCGGCATCTTCCACCACCTCATCACCCTGCCGACCTACCACACGGCCGCACTCTCGACGGATGACCTGGCCAAGGGCTACTTCGCCGACCAGGGCATGCTCGCCTACGTCAAGGGCGTGCAGCGTCGCGAAATCCGTGAGGGAATCGCCACGGTCAAGCACCAGAACATGTCGGGCTCCGACCTGGGTGACAACCACAAGGAGTACTTCGCCGGCGAAGCCGCGCTGAAGGCTGGCGGCGTGAACAACACGAGCAACCAGTTCGAGGAACCGGCTTTGAGTAGCCACTAAGTTAAATCGGAGTAACGAAGAGGCCTTAGTCGCAAGACTGAGGCCTCTTCGTGTGCCCGAACAGCCGTTGACGAGACAGCCTCTGACGAGCGGATGCGCCGAGCCGGTCACCGGGTCGCGGCGGGTGTTCTCTGCGTTGAGGTCGCGGTCTTGCGCTCGACTTCGTTGGTCGGGGCAATCGCCAGGATGGCCAGGACGCCGGCGATGACCGCGAGGCCGACCCAGCCGAGCGTCGTGAGGCGTTCGCCGACGATGAGCACAGCGAGGATGGCCGCTATCGCCGGTTCGGTGAGCGTGATCGTTGTGGCGGTGCTGGCCGAGACGCGGGTCAGGCCGTAGCCGAACAGAAGGTAGCCGAGGAACATCGGAATGATCGCCATGTACGCGGCAACGCTGAAGGCCTGGGTGGATGCGAGCAGCGGGGCGCCGGTGACAATGAGCACGGGCAGCAGGAGCGTGCCGCCGAGCCCGAACACGAAGCCCATCGATGCTGCGCGGCTGATGCCTCGGTTCATGAGGCGGTGTGCTGCCCAGGAATAGGTGGCATAGGTTGCCCCGGCGAGGAGTCCGAGGGAGATGCCGGCCACGGTCTGACCGGCCGACTCTGCGGCATCCGTCATCTTGGACAGGCACAGCAGCGTGCTGCCGATGATTCCCAGGCCCGCCGCCAGGGCCCACCACCGGCTGAGTCGTTTGTGTTCGAGCAGGAATTCGAGGAGGCCGGAGGCGAGGGGCGCGGAGGCGAGTGAAACGACCGATCCGATCGCGACGCCCGCGAAGTGCATGGAACTGTAGAAGGCCAGGGGGTAGATCATGACCGCCACCGCGCCGAGCACGATCAGCCGCAGGTTGCCGCGCACGGCGGGTAGGGCGGCCCGAAGCGCGGGGATGGCGATGACGGCCTGCAGAATCCCCCCGATGCCGAGAGCCGCTGAGCCGATCGCGAGCGGCCCAACGCCGGGCGCGAGAGTCGCGGCGGTTCCGGTGGTGCCCCACAGAATGGACGTGACGGTGATCGCGCCGATTCCGGCGAGGCGATGCCGATTCACAGCGCCTCGATCACGGCTGCGGCTTGGCCGGCCCGACGCTGTTCTTTCCAGCCATCCACAACCTCCCCGATCAGGTGAATCAGTCTAGCTACTGCTCTGGAGCTCCGTCTGTTCGCGGGTGCGCAGGTGGCGGTGGTGTGCCGCCCGACGGGGAGGGAATGCCCTTGCCGAACACGGCGAGGATTCCGAGAGCGAATGCAATATCGGTGGCCGTGGGAATCGGCCAGCGTCTGCGGTATCAACCCGACATGCGCATCCCCCGTACGGTCAAGTTCAGACGCTCAGCGATCCCTGCCGCCGTCATGGAGGACGAGCATGGGAGAGTGGGCTCACGGCTGAATGTCAGCCGACTTGGGCAGCGCTGCTCGCCCCCGTAGGAGAAGGTTAGGTATGGAACATTTCGATGCGATCGTGGTTGGCGCCGGGGTGGCGGGGCTGGCCGCTGCTCGACTGCTGGCGAACGCCGGCCGCCGCGTCGTGGTGCTCGAGGCCCGCGACCGTGTGGGCGGCCGGGTCTGCACGGATCGCGCCGACGGGTTCGTCACCGACCGCGGCGCATCGTGGATCCACGGCATCACCGACAACCCCGTCGCAGCAGCGGCCGCAGCATTTGGGATGCCAACCGTGGAGTTCACGGTCGGCGGATACCAACCGGACAGCCGCCCGATCGCGTACTACGGTCCGAGCGGTGAGCGACTGCCCGATGATGCCGTGCGGGCCTTCACCGACGACATCCGCTCGGTTGATGCCGCGCTCGTCAAGGCGGTCGCTGCGTCAGAAGCGGATGCCTCCTACCGCGACGTGACCGAGACAGCGCTCGCTGGCCAGGGCTGGCACCCGGCTCGGGCCGAACGTGTGCGGGAGTTTTTGCAGCACCGCAGCGAAGAGCAGTACGGGGTTTGGATCGACGATCTTGCCGCCCACGGACTCGACGACGATGTCATAGAGGGTGACGAGGTGGTTTTTCCTGACGGCTATGACCGACTGGCCACGCACCTCGCGACCGGACTCGACATCCGCCTGGAGCACGTCGTCACCCACGTGCGATGGTCCTCAACGGACGTCACGGTCACGACAGGCCATGGCATTCTGACGGCGGACACGGCCGTCGTGACGGTGCCCGTCGGGGTTCTCCAGTCACCGGAGTTCACCATCGAACCGCCGCTCCCGGAACCGAACGTGGGCGCCCTGGGGCGGCTGACGATGAACGCATTCGAGAAGATTTTCCTGCGGTTTCCGACGAAATTCTGGGACGACGGAGTCTATGCAATCCGGCAACAAGGGCCCGAGGGTCGCGCGTGGCACTCCTGGTACGACCTGACGGCCCTGCACGGAACGCCTACCCTGCTGACTTTCGCCGCCGGGCCTGCGGCCCGCGAGATCCGTAACTGGACTGACCTACAGGTTATCGACTCGGTTCTGGCGCAGCTGCGGAGGCTGTACGGCGACAAGGTGGAGTTTCCAACCCGGGTTGACATCACCGCGTGGCAGGACGATCCCTTTGCTCGTGGTTCCTACGCGTACATGACGCGCGGCGCTACCACGGCCGACCACGACGACCTCGCGACGCCCGTCGGCGGGGTGCTCCACATCGCCGGAGAGGCGACCTGGACGGATGACCCTGCCACGGTCACCGCGGCGCTCTGCTCCGGCCACCGCGCCGCATCGAACGTGCTGAACCGGGAGATCCCAATCGCTGAGTTGTGGGCCTGCCGATGACCGGGGCGCAAAGGTCGCGACGACACGCGACAGATCGCGGCAGACTGATCCGTTCGCTCACCGCAAGATAACGATCGCCAAGAAGAGCCGCTACATGGGCCTATTCATGGCCAGGATTCGGGCCTACGGTATTGGCCTGCAGACGCTACCGATTTCTAATGTCAAGGACCGGCTGAGTGAGTTCGTCGACGCGGTGTCGCTCACTCACGAGCAGGTGACGATCACGAAAAATTGATCCCCGGTGGCGGTTTTGAGCGGAGCCGATGAATGGGATTCGTTGCAGGAGACGCTCTTTTGGCTTTCTCGGCCCGGGACTCTCGCTGCCGTCGCCCAAGCGCGCCAGGAGCTGGTCGACGGTCGCACGATCGGCGAGGACGAGATACGCGCCGAGTTCAACGTCCCCCGTCGATCGTGGAAGTGAGCTCGGACGACGAGAAGAGCTACGAGGTCGAATTCGCTGGTTCGGCCCGCCGAGATTTACCAGGAGCACTGCCCCGGATTGTGCCAGCGATAATTGAGTTCGTCTGCGGAGACTTCGCCCGATACCCGCGGCGAGTCGGTAAACCTTTGCAACGCGAACTCGAAGGTCTGTGGAGCGCGCGCCGTGGCCCTTATCGCATTATTTACGACATCGTCGAGGAACGGCTGGTGATCATCGCCGTGCAGGTGGATCACCGCGCCGATGTGTATCGGCCCAGATAGTTGCAGCCTGAACGCAACGAACAATTGCTGTAACTGGCGTGACCGAGGCTTTCAGAGTGCGCCCCAGGCAGATTCGAACTGCTGCCCCTGCCTCCAGAGGGCGAACCACGGACCTTTTCCAGTCGTCCTCCCGACGGCGAATAGCCGATCAAGAGTCGTTTTCACTCACAATAGCGATCATGATTGAGCAATGATTGCGCCACGATTGTGGGCAAGAAGTGGGCACGTGCCGCAAGTGACGATGGTCGGACCTCGATCAGAGATTCCGCTCAATACTTCGTCAGGGGTATCCATGTCCTATCAGCAGTTACTGTCGCTGGATGACTGCGGCTGGTCCAGAGCGGTCATGACTGGTGCGCAGCGCCGGTAGTGTCTGTACTTCCGAATGCATTCCGAACGCGATGATCACATGACTCTGATCAATGACTTTCGCACCACGACTCGGTGATCATCAGACCTGAGCAAGTACTCGGCCGACGTGTTCGCCGAGGCTGAGGATCACACTGTCCAGATCACTCGCCGCTGTGGCGCCGAACACCAAACTGAGAAGAGCCGCAATGACGGCTAGTTGAGTCCACGGACGTGGTGTACGACGAGCCCGTTGTTGAGCGTGGCGTCGTGAACTGTCAGTCAGTCTTGGAGACGGCGCTCGGCAACGAGAAGCGGGTGTGGTCCGGGCTCTCGCCCCGACCACACCCGCTGACCGTCTTCTAGGTCAGAAGCCGCTGACGTTGAGCCGTCCGCCGGTGACCGTCTTGCCGCTGAGGGAGGCCGTCGGGACGACTGAGCTCAGGATCGCGCTCTTGATCTGCGCCGCTGTCGCACCGGGGTGCGTGGAGGCGTAGAGGGCGGCCGCGCCCGTGACGTGTGGCGTGGCCATTGAGGTGCCGTTGTAGGACGAGTAGGTGTTGAAGGCGGTCGTCGACCAGACACCGACTCCGGGGGCGCCGAGGTCGACGGTCGTGGCGCCGTACTGGCTGAAGGACGCCAGCGCCCCATTGCGGTCGATGGCGGCGACTGCGATGACGTTGGCGACGTCGTAGTTGGCCGGGTAGGACGCCGTCGTGTCGTTGTTCGTGCCACTGTTGCCGGCGGCCGCGACGAACAGGATGTTCGCGGCGTTGGCGCGCGTGATGGCGTCGAGCAGGGTCTGGGAGAAGCCGCCGCCGCCCCAGCTGTTGTTGGTCGCCACGATGTTCAGGCCGTGGCGGGTCTTGAGGTCGGTGAAGTAGTCGACCGACTTGACCGCGTCGGCCAGGGATCCGCCCCGACTGCCGAGGAACTTGCCGCTGATCAGGGTCACGTCCCAGTTCATGCCGGCTACGCCTTGCCCGTTGTTGGCCTTGGCGCCGATGGTCCCGGACACGTGCGTGCCGTGGTCGTCGAGCGAGCCTCTGGAGCCACCGTCATAGATGGTGTTATCGCTGTTGGCGAAGTCCCAGCCGTTGACGTCGTCGACGTAGCCGTTGCCGTCGTTGTCGATGCCGTCCCCCGCGATCTCGTAGGGGTTGGTCCAGACCTGCCCGTTGAGCTCGGGGTGGGTGTACTGGATGCCCTCGTCGATGATCCCGACGTAGACGCTCTTCGACCCCGTGTGGCCGGCGGTCCAGGCCTCGGCGGCCTGGCTGCCGTAGGCGTTGGCGGGGGTCGAGGCGTCGCCATACATGCCCCAGAGATCCTGGGAGGTATTGGTACTGGTGAAGATGGGGTCGGTGGCGGTGGCCTGGTGGGTCAGGACGTAGTTCGGCTCGGCGTAGGCGACGGCGGGGTCACTCTTCAGCTGCGCGATCGCCTCGTCCAGGTTCTTGCCCTGCGGCAGACGGACGAGCTCGACCTCGGTGCGGTCGGCGGCCGCGGCGACGATGCGCTCGGCGAACCGTGCCGAGGCGTGCCCGCGAGCACGCTCGCGCTGGTCGGCGGAGGCGCCGGCCACGTAGCCGACGACGAGCTCGCCGGGGACTGCGGCAGCAGCGGTACCGTTGGCTTGTGGGGCGGGAGCGGCCGAAGCGGGCGTGCTAGGGGCCAGTCCGGTCATGCCGATCAGGATCGCCGACGAGGCAGCCGCTGCGGTGAAGAGCTTGAGACGCATCTGTTCCGAAAATCTTTTATGCATGAAAAATCCTTTTCCTTGTGGGTAGTGGATTGCCAAGTAGTCACCAATGACTTTGCACATATTGAGCGCTCAACACAGGTGCAATTGAAAGGTACGACTTGCCGCAGATGATCACACGTCGGCTCATGAGGGGACTGCGCTTCGCGGGCTGCTGTGGTATGGACCAATGTTCAGCCTTGGGGGTCAGTGGCACCGCCCTCTACTTCCTGGCCGCGCGCGTCCTGGGCCTCAACGAGGTCAAACTGATGTCAGCAACCGGGCCCGCGAAGAACAACCGCGACCGGACTCGCCTCGGCGACTTCTTCGAAGCCCTCGTGGCCCTCAGCCTCCAGACCTATGCGGCAGCGAACGACGCGAAGCTGTCACCTTTCCGCGACCATGATGGGCGACACGAGATTGACTTCGTCATCCACCGAGGAGACGCAGAAGCTGTCGGTATTGAAGTCAAGCTCAAGTCCGCCATCACCGACCAGGACGTTCGCCACCTGCTGTGGCTGAAGGAGTCCCTTCCCGACCAAATTGTCGACCTCGTTGTCATCAACACTGGCACCCACGCCTATCGCCGACAGGATGGCGTGGCAGTCATCCCGCTCGCGTTGCTCACCGCCTGACCGACGCCCTGCGAGTGCCAGAACTGCCGCAGCGGCTTGCGGCAAAGCGCTCACGAGAGAGCCCTCAAGGGGAACCTTGTACGGGACGTCTCTTGGCGGCTTGATGGCTCGGGGCGGCTAGGGTTTGTTCGTGTCGTTAGGTAGAGGGTTCAGGCAGCTTTGGGCGGGCAATGCGGCCGGTAACCTGAGTGACGGCTTGATTTTTGTGGCGATACCGCTGCTGGCAACATCATTGACGACGGATGCCATTCTCATCGCCGGCCTTGCCGCCATATACTCGGCGATGCGGTTGCTTGTGGTGGTTCCGGTCGGGGTCTACGTCGATCGCTTCGACCGTCGAACGATCCTGTGGATCACGAATCTCAGCCGAGCGTCGCTGTTGATCATGATGGCGGTCTTGTTCGCAGTCGGTTTCGGATCCGTTCCGCTCCTGTATGTCGTCCTTGCGGGCGTCGGAATCCTGGAGACCGCCGCGGACAACGCAGCCCTGTCGATCCTGCCGTCGGTCGTTCCAGCGAACAAACTAGACCAGGCGAACAGCCGCATCTCGGCAGCTCAACTCCTCGCCGATGAATTCGCTGGGCCACCACTGGGCGGCCTCCTGTTCGCCCTCGGGGTGGCGGTTCCGGTCCTGGCCGCTGGCGGCCTCTATGCAGCGGCCGGGTTCTTCTTCCTCGCGCTCCCGCGTCGGGGCGTCGTCAACGCCCTTCCCGCGCCTCGCCGATCCGTGTTTCGTGAAGCCGCGGACGGTGCCAGGTGGCTTCGGGGCCACCGTTTATTGCGCGGCCTGGCTGTAGTTGGCGGGCTCGCGAGTGTCGCATACATGATGCCGTTTTCCGTTCTGGTGTTATTTGCTCAGCAGACTTTAGGACTTGGCGCCGCCGGGTACGGCCTGATTCTGGCGGTGTCAGCACTCGGCGGTCTTGTCGGTTCGATCATCACTGCTCCACTGCGTTCACGTGCGGGATACGGATGGACGATCGTGGGCAGTCTCTGCCTCGGCGCCGTATCCATGTTTGCGCTCGCGTTCGTCCGGATTCCATGGGTAGCCGCGGCTCTCCTAACCGCGTACATCCTGCACTCCGTCGTGTGGGGTATCTGCGTGAGCTCGCTTCGGCAGCGCCTTGTCCCCGAGCACTTCCGAGGGCGGGTCAACGCATCGTCAAAGGTCCTCGGTCTTATCGGTCTCACTGTGGGAGCAGCCCTCGGCGGGGTCCTCGCTTCGTCGCTGTCCTTGTCCGTGCCGTTCCTGGCGAGCGGCACCCTTTTCATCTGCTGTGGCGTAATCGTTTGGTGGCTGTTTCGATCTGAACTGCAAGCAAGTTCTGACTCTGACACGGCGCTTATAACCGCGCGCAACGATTAGCGCTACCCGACTGTGACCCTGTCAAACAGCAACCTTGAACGGCATTCGAGAGAGTTCCTGCCGGCGGGAGGTAATCGCACTCAGCGCGGATGGCGGGTTGATGCTCCGCTACCCCAGAACACTGCGATGCAAGGCCTTCCTGTAACGAACTGAGATGTCTGTCATGCTCTTTTTTCATTGTTGACGAAAGACAATTTTGAGAATAAATATCAGGCTGTTGAACCTTCACGGCTTTCGTTTCTGTGGACCGGCCCGCTAGATTATGAGCGACCGCAAGTTATTCTGGATTCATAGTGAGAGCGCGTCTGTAAATATTCTCCGAGACCGAAAGACGGGACGCACATGGCCATCAGCCTCACGGATCTAGAACTCTCGAACCTCGACAGCCTCGTCACCCCTGTCGACCCCCAGGACGACTGGATCGTCACGGACGGGGGTTCGGCTATACGTTGCGACACCGAGGGTATGAGCGACGAGCTTGCAGAAGTACCTGTAGAGCACCGACCGGCACAGACGTTGGAGGTGCTTCGAGCCTTCCAGGCGCGCGCGAGGGCCGCCCGATCGAAGTGAACCGGACTCTGCTTCCTGTTCTCAAATCACCAACAGCTGCCTGCTACCAAAATCGGTAAACGATTCCGCTACGAGTTCGCTCGTTAAGTGGCTTGCGTTACAAGTTGTTCGCCGACCGATTCGATCTGGGGAAGTCCACATGATGAGTGATATTGCAAGCTCCGTCTTCGGCGTTATTGGAATGGTTGTTTTCTCTTTCTGGTTTTTACTGACGATCGCATTTCAGAAAAATAATCGGCTCAGCCGGCTAACGACACGGTTTGACCGGTTCACACTCATACCAAAATGGTCGTTTTTCACGCCAGATCCCGGTGCGAGCAACTATCACTTTGTCTATCGCAGTCGCGACAAGGAAACGAGCTTCAGCCCATGGTTGGAGTTGAACTTATCCCCGAGAGGAATTCTCTATCCACTTTGGAACCCTCGAAAACGCTACCGAGAGGGCATGATCGAATTGTTCCAGCTGCTGGCGCTTTCCAGTATCAACAGCTCTACAGACAGGCTTCAGTTCACCGCGCCATACATAATCTTGCTTGACGTCGCGCGCAAACGCCTCGGAGGTTCATTGTCGGCGCAGGCCTTATACCAATTCGCTTTGATTGAAACACGCGGTCCAAGCGGAGCATCTGTGCCACTCGTTCGTTTCTATTCGCTGACTCACCCGGTGTCATAAGCCATGTTGACAATCGAGAGCGCCGCACGAATTACCGCCGTCATCGTGGGCATAGGCATTCTTCAAGGTTCTCTGCAATTACTCTTCAGCTTGAAAGAATTCGGATTGAGCGGGCTGTTTGACTGGAATAGTAAACAGATCCTCGCTAGGTCACACGGTGGGTCACGTGGATGGATGGTCGGGCACAGCGGCTCAGTGTGGCTACGTGTCGTTGTGATTGCTCGAATCGTCTGTTCCATAGCCCTCATCACTCCGTTTCAAAGCAACCTGCTCTACGCCGCTTACGTGACGATCATTTTGCTGTCAAGCCTTTTCCTGGCCTATCAAATTCGCTATGGCAAAGATGGCTCCAATCAAATATCGGTCATCATCCTTGCGGGCTTGGCATTCACCTTCCTGATTCCAACGTCGAGTCCTTTTCAAGCCGTGGGTTTGTATTTCATCGCGGCGCAGGCTTTGTTGGCATATTTTGCTGCGGGGATATCGAAGATATCCAACGCACAATGGCGTCAAGGATCAGCGATGCAGAGCATTCTCAACACGGCTACATATGGACATTCCACGGCCGCAGCCGTAATTCGTAGGCGACCCTGGCTTGGAGGCTTCGTCGGATGGTCAGTTATCGGCGTGGAAATCATTTTTCCCGTAGCCCTTGTGGCTCCGCCTGGCGTACTGGTCGCGTTTCTTTTCGCCGGGGCCATGCTCCATCTCGGAACCGCCGTACTAATTGGCCTCGACACTTTCTTTTGGGCGTTCACCGCGACATTCCCGGCGATCATCTTCGTGCACGGGGTTCTCCTCGGAGGATAGAAGAGCATTGCAGTATTAAGACCTGCCAACGCTTTTTCGGGGAAAAGATTCTGTTGGGCGAACTTCTTACCCCGTCTTGGTCTTCGATCAAGGCATTCGTGGAAAAGTTGATGCGCGACGCAAATCGTGGTTCCTGTGGTCTCGGTTCCGAGGTCAGCCGGCCGGCTCACAAGGCGACGGCCGGCGCGACAGATCTTGGTCCAAACTGACCGATGGCCGAGCGAGCCGATGCCGTGTCACTTGGGAACGGCGAATTCAACCGGTCGTCGCAACACTCTATTTTTGTGAGGTGTTGTACGTGTGGTCGAAGTTTGAACTGGTTGAGAAGCAGGCGCGGTTTTGGGTGTTGATGGCTCAAGGCTCGAC
>NZ_SOHF01000028.1:0-90222 GCF_004404045.1 Cryobacterium sp. Hh11
CGGCCGCAGCCTGCGCGGCGGCGGCGGCGCGCGCCGCAGCATCCACTGCCCGTTGGCCGCGTTCGATGCGCAACTGCGCCGAGGTCTGGGCGGGGGCGGTCAGAACGGCGGCCGTGGTGCCGCCGACCAGCAGAAGCGAGAGGGCTGCGGCGGCGGCGACCAGGCGGCGACGCTGCGCGGGGCCGGTCAGGAGCGTGCCGATCAAACGGATGCTGCCGCGCAGGCCGATCCGCCGGATCGGCTGCTCCAACCAGCGGTAGGACAGGCCCGCGCAGGCCAGCGTGATCGCCGTGGCGAGCAGCCCGATCGGCAGCAGGCCGCCGGTCGGCCAGAGCAGCTGCACCAGGACGAGCAGCGGCCAGTGCCACAGGTAGATTCCGTACGATCGTTCGCCGAGGTAACGCAGCGGCGCCCGGTCGAGCAGCTGGCCGAAGCGGCCGCCACGCACACCGGCCCAGATGGCGACGGCTGTGGCCAGGCTCACCGCGACCAGGCCGCCGCGGTAGGTTGCGCTGCCGTCCTCGGGCAGCCAGATGGCGAACGCCCCGATCGCCGTGATCGCGGCCGCGCCGAGCCAGGGCCGCAGTCGGGGCAGCTCGTTGCGGTGCTCGCTCGGACGGCGCAGCAGCAGCGCGAGGGCCGCCCCGGCGAACAGCCCGAAACTGTGCGTGTCCGAGCCGTAGTAGACCCGGGTCGGGTCGGCGCCGGGCTGATACAGCACACCCATCCAGATCGCGGAGGCGACGAACAGTGCGGTGACGATGGCCAGCCGCAGACGCGGGCGGTGGAGGAGTAGCACGGCCAGCAGCATGAGCGGCCAGACCAGGTAGAACTGTTCCTCGACGGCGAGCGACCAGAGGTTACGCAGCAGCTCGGGCTCGTTCACGCTGAAGTAGCTGTTGTCCGTCGCGATCGACACCCAGTTGTAGCCGAAGGTCGTGGCCCCCAGCAGCTGAGCGCCGAGGCCGACGAGAACATCGCCGCCGATCAAAAATGCCACGGTGCAGCTGATCAGAATCACCGGAACCAGCGGCGGCACCAGGCGCCGGGCCCGCCGCTGCCAGAACCGGCGCAGCGAAATACGCCCGGTGCGGGTGTGCTCGGAGACGAGCAGACCCGTGATTAGAAAACCGCTGATCACGAAGAAAACGTCGACGCCGATGAAGCCTCCGGGCAGCAGCACCGGAAAGAAATGGTAGAGCACGACGGCGATCACGGCGAGGGCGCGCAGGCCGTCGAGGCCGGCTAGACGGCCACGGCGCGCGAGCGGCGCTGCGGCCGCCCGAGCCGGACTGTTTTGCGGCCCGATCATGGGTTCTTCGGACACGGCGGCGCCGGTCGACGGCGGAGTCCTCCCGGTAATGGGAGACGGTGCGACAGGGCGGGTCATGGGTAAGACGAGCATTCACGTGCCACGCGCACGGGGGTCATGCGCTGGGCCGGATTCAACGATAACCCGCACGCGCCGCCTAGGCTTACCCTCGTGAATCTTTTCGTACCCCGCGCCGGCCATGCCGCGCCAGGGTCCACGCGCATCAGACTTGACCTCGCCTACGACGGCACGGATTTCACCGGCTGGGCCCGCCAGCCGGGCTTTCGCACCGTTCAGGCCGACATCGAAAACGGGCTCGCCGGCATCCTGCAGAGCTCCCCCCCGCACCCCACGCTGATCGTTGCCGGTCGAACGGATGCCGGGGTGCACGCCCGCGGGCAGGTCGCCCACTTCGACCTCACCGCCGAGCAAGCACACTCCCTCGTGCGCATTCAGCGCGGCACCGGAAACCGCCCGCCGGTCGACCTCGGCACCGCCGTGCTGCGCCGCCTCGGCGGCATCCTGGTGACCAAGCCCGACATTGTGCTGCGCCGTGCCACGGTCGTGCCCGGCGGTTTCGACGCGCGATTCTCCGCCATGTGGCGCCGCTACGAGTATCGAATCGCCGACCCCCTCGCCCTGCACGACCCGCAGCAGCGACTGCGCACCACGTGGCATCCGTTTAAACTCGATCTCGCCGCAATGGACGCGGCGGCGGCGACCCTGGTCGGCCTGCACGACTTCGCCGCCTATTGCAAGCCGCGTCCCGGTGCCACGACCATCCGCACCGTGCAGGACTTTCGCTGGCGGCGCGACGACGACGGCCTCATCATCGCCACCATCAAAGCGGATGCCTTCTGCCACAGCATGGTGCGCGCCATGGTCGGCGCCTGCGTCGCCGTGGGGGAGGGGCGGCTCGACGGCAGCACCCTCGCGCACCTGCACTTCGACAAACACCGCATCAGCGAGTTCAAGGTGATGCAGGCGCACGGTCTGACCCTGATCGACGTCGGCTACCCGGAAGACGCCGAACTGGCGCTGCGCGCCGTCGCCACCCGAAACCGGCGGTCGCTACCGGGCCCCGTCGAAGTTGCGTCCGCGGCACTCTGAGACTAGTGTTGACCCTTGGTGTCTGTGCGTTGCAGCGCGGCACCCGAACGTGAGCCCTCCATCGACAGTGTTCTGCCTGACAGAACACGACCGGAGCGGGATTCACGAACACCTCCGTTCGAAAAAGAAGAAAGCAGCACACTAGTGACGCGCACTTATAGCCCCAAGGCAAGCGAACTCCAGCACGACTGGGTAGTCATCGATGCCACCGATATCGTCCTCGGACGTCTGGCCAGCCACGCGGCAATCCTGCTGCGCGGCAAGCACAAGGCCACCTTCTCCCCGCACATGGACGGTGGCGACTTCGTCATCATCATCAACGCCGAGAAGGTTGCCCTCACCGGCAAGAAGCTCGACCTGAAGATCGCTTACCGCCACTCCGGTTACCCGGGCGGACTCACGGCGACGAACTACTCCGAGATGCTCGAGAAGCACCCGACCCGTGCGGTTGAAAAAGCGATTCGCGGCATGCTGCCAAAGAACTCGCTCGGTCGCACCCAGCTCACCCACCTGAAGGTTTACGCCGGCTCCGAGCACCCGCACTCCGCTCAGCAGCCCACGCCGTACACCCTCAGCCAGGTCGCGCAGTAGCGCCGGCAACCAGACTTCTCGACTCTTAGATAAAAAGGATTCCCATCATCGTGGCGAAGATCGCAGACCAGATTGACCAGGCTCCGGAGAGCTACTCCACCGAGACTCCGGCCGAAACCGTAACCAAGGCGCCCCGCGCCGTCCTCAACGTTCCCGGCGCAGCCGTCGGCCGTCGCAAGCAGGCCATCGCCCGCGTGCGCATCGTCCCCGGCTCCGGCACGATCGTTGTCAACGGCCGCGAGTTCGCTGACTACTTCCCGAACAAGCTGCACCAGCAGCTGATCAACGACCCGTTCAAGGTTCTTGACCTGCTCGGCTCATACGACGTCATCGCCCGCATCACCGGTGGTGGCCCGTCCGGCCAGGCCGGCGCGCTTCGCCTCGGCATTGCCCGCTGCCTCAACCTGATCGACGAAGAGAACAACCGCGCCATCCTCAAGAAGAACGGCTTCCTCAGCCGCGACGCTCGAGTCAAGGAGCGTAAGAAGGCCGGACTCAAGAAGGCCCGCAAGGCACCTCAGTTCAGCAAGCGCTAATCCGATTGCCGACGACGATATGACTCGTCTGTTCGGCACGGACGGCGTTCGGGGCCTGGCCAACCGTGATCTCACGGCTGGCCTGGCCCTGAGCCTTGCCCAGGCCAGCGCCGCAGTGCTGACCAAGGGTCGTCGTGCTCAAGCACGCCTCGAACAGGGCCGCCGCCCCGTTGCTGTGGTCGCCCGCGACCCGCGAATTTCCGGCGAATTCTTGACGGCTGCCGTCTCGGCTGGCCTGGCCTCCAGTGGTGTCGACGTGCTCGATGCCGGAGTCATCCCGACGCCCGCCGCCGCATTCTTGATCAACGACATCGGTGCCGACTTCGGTGTGATGATTTCTGCCTCACACAACGCGGCGCCCGACAACGGCATCAAGATCTTCGCCTTTGGCGGAACCAAACTTCCCGACGACGTCGAGGACCGCATCGAGTCCTACATTGGACGCGACACCCTGATGCCGATCGCCGGCGACGTGGGACGCATCCGTCGTTTCGCCGACGCTGAAGACCGCTACGTCGTGCACCTGCTCGGCACCCTGCCGCACCGGCTCGACGGCATTCATGTCGTGCTCGACTGCGCCCACGGTGCTGCCGCTGGCGTTTCGCCGCAGGTCTTCACGGATGCCGGCGCTCGCCTCACCGTGATCGGCGCCGACCCCGACGGACTCAACATCAACGATGGCGTGGGGTCGACCCACCTCGACAACCTGGCACGCGCCGTGCTCGAGCACGGTGCCGACATCGGAATCGCCCACGACGGCGACGCCGACCGCTGTCTCGCGGTGGACCGCGACGGCAACATTGTCGACGGTGACCAGATCATGGCCATCCTCGCCGTGTCGATGGCCGAGCGCGGCGTGCTCAAGGACCGCACGCTCGTGGCCACGGTCATGAGCAACCTCGGTCTGCGCAAGGCGATGGCGGCCAACGACATCGCGATGGTGCAGACCAAGGTCGGTGACCGGTACGTGCTCGAAGAGCTCAACGCCCACGGGTATTCGCTCGGCGGTGAGCAGAGCGGCCACGTGATCATGACCGAGTTCGCCACGACCGGCGACGGCATTCTCACCGGGCTGCACCTCGTGGCCGAAATGGCGCGCACCGGTAAAACGCTCGCCGAACTCGCATCCGTTATGACGGTGTACCCGCAGATTCTGGTCAACGTGCGTGGAGTGAACCTCAAGGGGCTCGCGGCCGATCAGGTTATTGCTGACGCTGTCGTGGCCGCGGAGACCGAACTCGGCGACACCGGTCGGGTGCTGCTTCGCCCGTCCGGCACCGAACCGATGGTGCGGGTCATGGTGGAGGCCGCCGACCAGCCGACCGCCGACCGCCTGGCGCACTCCCTCGCCGACGTAGTGCGGTCCCGTCTGGCCCTCTAGCCCTACCGACCGGGCCCAGGTTAGGGGACTGGGCCCATGTTCTATCATGGGCCCCGTTTCCGGGCCCGGGCCCGGTCACAGGGGAATTGCGGAAGCGCGGGTCAGACCTTGCGCAGGAGCACCTTGGAGACGGCGTGTGTGGGGTCCTTCCGCAGCACGAGTGTCGCCCGCGACCGGGTGGGACGGATGTTCTGCAGCAGGTTGGGCTCGTTGATGCTGGTCCAGATGCTGCGCGCCTTGGCGCGGGCCTCGTCCTCGGTGAGCGCGGCGTAGCGGTGAAAGAACGAGTTCGGGTTCGCGAACGCGCCGCGCTGCAGCTTGAGAAAGCGTTCCTCGTACCACCGGGCGATGTCCTGGGTGCGGGCATCCACGTAAACCGTGAAGTCGAACAGGTCGCTCACCGCCAGGCCGTGGCCCGGCCCGGGCGGCTGCAACACGTTCAGCCCCTCGACAATGAGGATGTCCGGCTGGCGCACAACGATCTGCGCGTCGGGCACGATGTCGTAGCTCAGGTGCGAGTAGAAAGGCGACCGCACCTCGGGGGCGCCGCTCTTGACCGCGCTCACAAAGCGCAGTAGGGCGCGTCGATCGTAGGACTCCGGGAACCCCTTGCGCTCCATCAGCCCACGGCGAGCAAGCTCCGCATTGGGAAACAGAAAACCGTCGGTCGTGACGAGTTCGACCCGGGGAGTGTCGTCCCAGCGGGCCAGCATCTCCCGCAGCAGCCGCGCGGTGGTCGATTTACCGACGGCGACCGAACCGGCTACGCCGATTACAAACGGAGTGGGCCGGGCGCGCTGCCCGAGAAATCCGCTGGTCGCCCGATGCAGTTTGCGAGCGTTCGCCGCGTACAGATTGAGCAGCCTGCTTAAGGGAAGGTAGACATCCGTCACCTCGTTAATGTCGAGCGGCTCACCGAGGCCGCGCAACTGCACAATCTCGGTCTCTTTGAGCGGCAGCAGGGTGGTCGGCGCGAGGGCCGCCCAGTCGGCTCGGTCAAGCTCCACGAAAGGGGTACCGTGGCCGTTCATTACAGGGGCCAGCACCAGATCGGACATTCCACCAAGCTTAGTCCGGCTAAAATCGACTTCTATGTGCGGAATCGTAGGTTATGTCGGAAGCAACAAGACCGTAGACGTACTCATGGGAGGGCTCGGACGGCTCGAATATCGCGGCTACGACTCCGCGGGTATCGCCGTGATTGACGAGTTCGGGGTGCTCAATACGGCCAAGAAGGCCGGCAAGCTCGTAGCCCTCACCAACGAGCTCAAAGCCCACCCGATCAACGACGGCGCGACCGGCATCGGTCACACCCGATGGGCCACCCACGGCGGCCCCAACGACGAAAACGCGCACCCGCACCTCGGCGACAATAACAAGCTCGCCCTCATTCACAACGGCATCATCGAGAACTTCGCCCCGCTGCGTGACGAACTGCTCGCCGAGGGCTTCTCCTTACTGAGTGAAACCGACACCGAAGTGGCCGCTGTGCTGCTCGGACGCGAATACCAGCGAGTCGGCGACCTGGCCGAGGCTTTTCGCACCGTCGTTGCCCGCCTCGACGGCGCCTTCACACTTCTGGCTGTGCACCAGGACGAGCCCGGCGTCGTCGTCGGCGCCCGCCGCAACTCGCCGCTCGTCATCGGGCTCGGCGACGGCGAGAACTTTCTCGGCTCCGACGTGGCCGCTTTCGTCGAATACACCCGTCGCGCCGTCGCCATCGGCCAGGACCAGATCGTCACCATCACAGCGGATGCCGTCACCGTCACCGATTTCGATGGTCACCCGGTCGAGACCGAGGAGTTCGATGTCGCCTGGGACGCCTCGGCGTCGGAGAAGGGCGGCTGGTCCAGCTTCATGGCCAAGGAGGTCTCCGAGCAGCCGGACGCCGTCGCCAACACCCTGCGCGGCCGCATCGCCGACGGCCACGTGGTCGTACCCGAACTGAGCGCATTCGGCGATGACGTGCTCGCCGGCATCCGTCGAATCGTTATCATCGCCTGCGGAACCGCCGCCTACGCTGGCCAGGTCGCCAAATACGCCATTGAAAAGTGGGCGCAGGTGCCCGTCGACGTCGAGCTCAGCCACGAGTTCCGTTACCGCGACCCGGTCCTCAGTGACGACACCCTGGTCGTTTCGATCAGCCAGTCCGGCGAAACCATGGACACGCTCATGGCCGTCAAGTACGCAATGGAGCGGGGCGCCAAGGCGATCTCGATCTGCAACACGCAGGGCGCGACCATCCCGCGCGAGAGTGATGCCGTCATCTACACCCACGCCGGCCCCGAGGTCGCGGTCGCGTCGACCAAGGCTTTCGTCGCGCAGATCACGGCGCTCTACCTGTTCGCGCTGCACCTGGCCCGGGTGCGCGGCAGTCTCACCGAGGCCGAGCAGGCCGCGCAGGTCGCCGAGCTGCAGGCCATCCCGGCGAAAATCGAGACCGTTCTACAGGTCGAAGACGAGGTGCGTCAGCTGGCCCGCTGGATGAGCGACACCCGCGCCGTGTTGTTCCTCGGCCGGCACGTCGGGTTTCCGATCGCGCTCGAGGGAGCACTCAAGCTTAAGGAGCTCGCCTACATCCATGCCGAGGGCTTCGCTGCCGGTGAGCTCAAGCACGGTCCGATCGCGCTGATCGAACCCGGCCAGCCGGTGTTCGTCGTGGTGCCGAGTCCGCGCGGCTCGGCGCACCTGCACCCCAAGGTCGTCTCCAACATTCAGGAGATCCGCGCCCGCGGTGCCCGCATCATCGCCATCGCCGAGGTCGGCGACGCCGCCGTGCTGCCGTTTGCCGACACCGTCATCCGCATTCCGCTCGCAGCTCCACTGTTCGAACCGCTGCTGGCCGTGGTGCCGCTGCAAATGTTCGCCATGGAGCTCGCCATCGCCAAGGGCCTCGACGTGGACCAGCCGCGCAACCTCGCGAAATCCGTCACGGTCGAATAGCCCGCAGTGATCAAGGGCATCGGGGTCGACGTGGTCGACCTGGCGCGGTTCACCCGCCAAGTCGCGCGCACGCCGGGCCTGGTACCACGCTTGTTCGCCCAGAGCGAACGCGGTCTGCCGGTACATTCCCTCGCTGCGCGTTTCGCCGCCAAGGAAGCTCTGATCAAGGCCCTCGGCGACAGTGCGGGGGCCACCTGGCAGGAGATGGAAATCGTGAACGACCCACACGGCAACCCCGAATTCAAGCTCAGCGGGGCGGCCCTGCAAGCGGTGAAAGATCGCGGCATCAGCCGCGTGCACGTCACCATGACGCACGACGCCGGCGTGGCCTGCGCCTTCGTCGTGGCCGAGTCGTGAGCGGGTTTCGCGAGGCCGTGATCGACCTCGCCGCGATCCGCAGCAATATGGCGCACCTGCGCGCGCTGGTCGGCACCCCGCACGCCATGGCCGTGGTCAAGGCCAACGCCTACGGTCACGGCGCCGTGCCCGTGGCCCTCGCCGCCCTCGCCGGTGGCGCCGACTGGCTCGGCGTCGCCGACATCGACGAAGCCCTGCAGCTGCGTGACGCCGGAATCGACGCGCCGATCCTGGCCTGGCTGCACGATCCAGACGCCGATTTCAGCGCCGCCATCGATGATGACATCACCCTCGGCCTCTCGTCAGCACGCCAACTGCAACGGGCAGCGGATGCAGCGGCGGAACTCGGCCAGACGGCATCCGTTCATCTCAAACTCGATACCGGCCTGAGTCGAAACGGTGTGCACGAGAACGACTGGGCCGAGGTGTTCGCGCTGGCCGCGGCCCTCGAGCAGGTCGGGCTGCTGCGCGTTGACGGCGTGATGAGCCACCTCTCCAACACCTCAGCCACCGACGACCAGCAGGCGCTGGAGTGTTTCGAGCGCGGTGTCGCCTTCGTGCGTGCCGCCGGGTTGGCCCCGACCCTCGTGCACCTTGCCTCTTCCGCGGCGGCACTGCGGCTGCCAGCCGCGCGCTTTTCGATGGTTCGCCTGGGCATCACCCTGTACGGGCTGTCGCCGTTTGATGATGCCAGCAGCGCCGACCTCGGCCTGGTGCCGGCCATGACCCTGCGCGGCCGGGTCGCCCTGGTGCGCCGGGTCGCCGCGGGCGCCGGCGTTTCCTACGACTATCTCTGGCGGGCGCTGGAAGACTCCACGCTCGTGCTCGTGCCGCTCGGCTACGCCGACGGAATTCCGCGGCAGGCCTCCGATAGTGCGCTCGTGCAGATTCACGGCGCGACCTACCCGCTGGTCGGTCGGGTCGCGATGGACCAGTTCGTGGTCAATCTCGGAGCCGACAATCCAGGCGTCGCCGTGGGCGATACCGTCGTGCTGTTCGGAGACCCGGCCACGGGAGCGCCGAGCGCGACCGACTGGGCCGACGCCGCCGGCACGATCAACTACGAGATCGTCACCCGCATCGGACACCGGGTGCCCCGGCTGCACATCCATGGCTGAGTCGGGTCGGTCTGAACTGCGGCGAACCATCCCCGATGCCGCCGCGATGCACCGCTTCGGTATCGGACTCGCGGCCACGCTGCGGGCCGGCGACCTGATCGTGCTCACCGGGCCGCTCGGCGCGGGCAAGACCACCCTCACCCGCGGCCTCGGCGAGGGGCTGCAGGTGCGCGGCGCCGTCACCAGCCCGACCTTCGTGCTCGCGCGCACGCATCCGAGCCTGGTCGGTGGCCCACCGTTCGTGCACGTCGACGCCTACCGCCTGAACAGCGCCATGGAGCTCGACGACCTCGACATCGACTTCGCCCACTCCATCGTGGTCGTTGAATGGGGTCGCGGCCTGCTCGACGGCATCACCGAGTCCTGGCTCGACATTGAAATCGAGCGACCGCAGGGCCGGTCTGACGCCATCAGCGAAGCGGATGCCGCGGCATCCGTTATCGATCTGGATCACGATCTCGACGAACCACGTACCGTTACCCTGACCGGCCACGGGCTGCGCTGGGCGGATGCGACCGACTTCGGGCCACTGCGACCGCGGCGCTGAGCCCCCGGCCGCTACTTCAGCAGCGCGACGTCTGAGACGAGTTCGATGTGTGCGAGCATCTTCGCCGCGGCCTCGTCGGCATCCTGCGAGCGGATGGCCGCCGCGATCGCTCGGTGCGACGCCAGGGACTGCTCGGGCCGTCCCGGTTGGGCGAGTGACTCGAGCCGCGTTTCGAGGATCATTTCGGCGATGAATGCCATCAGCTGGGCGAGCACGGGGGAGTGCGCAGCCGCCGTGACGGCTTGGTGGAAGAGCTCGTCGCCGTGCGACCCGCGGTCGCCGACGGCGATTTCCTCGGCCATCACTCGGAGCGCATCCTCGATCGCGAGCAGGTCGGCGTCCGTTCGGCGTTCCGCGGCGAGCTCGGCGAGTTTCACCTCGAGGGTGCTGCGGGCTTCCACGATCTCGGGGAGCCGGTTGCGATGTTCGCGGAGCCCACTGATCACCGTTGCGATGCTCGGCCGGTAGACGAGAACGGCGCCGGTGCCGTGTTGAACGTCGATGACACCGAGCACTTCGAGGGCCACGAGGGCCTGGGCGAGGGTGGCGCGGGAGACACCGAGCCGTTCCGCGAGCTCGCGCTCGGCGGGTAACAGGTCGCCGGGGCCGAGGTGGGCGGACTCGATGTAGGCGAGAAGCTGGGCCACGAGCTGTTCGTAAAGGCGTGGTTTCGTGACGCGCGTAAGCGGCTGGGGTATTGCGTCCCTCGTCATGTCTGCCTCCCTAAGATCCCTCAGCCCAACTTTACACGGCTCTTGACAAAGTCACCTACTGTCTAGGAGGCTAGCCCAGTGAGCCAATAGCCCACTCTCATCTGAACCTATGGAGGAACAACGATGTCCGCTCCCGTTATCTCAATCATCATCCTGGCGGTGATGTTTCTGATCGCCACGCTTTTGCCCGTCAACATGGGTGCGCTGGCCTTCGTGGGTGCCTTTCTGCTCGGTGCTGTCTTCCTCGGCATGGAGACCACCGATATTCTCGCCAACTTCCCGGGCGGGCTGTTCCTCACGCTCGTCGGCGTTACGTACCTGTTCGCGATTGCGCAGGGCAACGGCACGATCGACCTGCTGGTGCGCGGTGCAGTGCGGCTCGTCGGTGGTCGGGTGGCCCTCATCCCCTGGGTGATGTTCGTGATCACCGCCGTTATCACGGCCGTCGGTGCGCTGTCCCCGGCCGCGGTGGCCATCGTGGCGCCGATCGCGCTCGGCTTTGCCCGCAAGTACAAGATCAGCCCGCTGCTGATGGGCATGATGGTGATCCACGGCGCGCAGGGCGGCGGATTCTCGCCGATCGCCGTCTACGGCGTGATCGTGAACAGCCTCATCTCGACCACAGGGCTCGACGCGAGCCCGACAGCGGTGTTTCTGTCGAGCCTCATCTTCAACTTTCTGATCGCCGTCGTGCTGTTCATTGTGCTCGGTGGCCGAAACCTGATGTCGAGCCGGGTCGGACATTTCGTGGAGCAAGCCGCCGAAGCGCGCATGGCCGTGAGTGTCGGTGCGCGCGCCGGCGGTGATGTGGCGTTCAAGGGCTTCGGCTCCGGCATCTACGGCCCCCGCGACCCCGCAGGCGACGGAGTGCTGGCCACGGCCACCCGCGGAGAGCGCATCCCGCAGCTTGTGACGGTGGCCGGCCTCATCGCCCTCGCCGTGATCGCGCTTGGCTTCAAGGTTGACGTGGGCTTCGTTGCGATCACCATCGCCGTCATTCTCGCTCTCGTCTCGCCTGCGGCGCAGAAGGGCGCGGTCAACAAGATCAGCTGGTCGACCGTGCTGCTCATCTGCGGCATGCTCACCTTCGTCGGTGTTCTCGAAGAGGCCGGCACCATCGAATACGTGTCGGAAGCGGTGGCCAACCTCGGCATGCCCCTGCTTGCCGCACTCTTGATCTGCTACATCGGTGCCGTCGTCTCGGCCTTCGCCTCGTCAACGGCCATTCTGGCCGCGCTGATTCCGCTCGCCGTGCCGTTCCTCGCGACCGGGGATATCAGCGCCATCGGCGTGATCTGCGCTCTCGCCGTCGCGTCGACCATCGTGGACGTGTCGCCGTTCTCGACCAATGGCGCGCTCGTGCTCGCCAACGCCCCCGACGACGTGGACAAGGACCGCTTCTACAAGCAGATCCTCGCCTACAGCGGAATCGTCGTCGTGGCCGGGCCGGCCATCGCCTGGGCGGTGCTCGTGCTGCCCGGGTGGCTGTAACCCGTCACCGACCCCACGCACCTGGAGAAAGGACCGATCATGAGTACCGAAACCGACACCCGTTCTGAAACCGACCGGCCGGGTCCCCTCGCGGGCTACCTCGTTGTGGACCTTAGCCGCGCGCTCGCCGGTCCGCACGCGAGCATGATGCTCGCCGACCTCGGCGCCCGCGTGATCAAGGTGGAGAATCCAGGCACGGGAGACGATACCCGTGGCTGGGGCCCGCCCTTTGTGGGCCCCGCGAACGATCCGCAATCCACGTACTTTCTCTCGTGCAACCGCAATAAAGAATCCATCGCCCTCGATCTGAAGAGTGACGACGGGCGGGAGGTGCTCAGCAAGCTGCTGCTGCGCGCGGACGTTGTGGTGGAGAATTTTCGTCCAGGGGTGCTCGACCGGCTCGGATTCTCGCCCGAGGCGATGCACGCTCTCAACCCGGCGCTGGTGATTCTCTCGATCACCGGTTTCGGCCACGACGGCCCGGAATCCAGTCGAAGCGGCTACGACCAGATTCTGCAGGGCGAGGCCGGCCTGATGTCCCTCACCGGCTCCGCCCCCGACGACCCGCAGCGTGTGGGCGTGCCGATCGCCGATCTGCTCTCGGGCATGTATGGCGCGTTCGGGCTGCTCGCCGCGCTGCTTCAGCGCGAGCGCACCGGTCAGGGGCAGATTGTGCGCACCTCGCTGCTCGCCGCACTGGTGGGAGTGCATGCCTTCCAGGGCACCCGCGCCACGGTGGCCGGCGAGGTGCCGGAGGCCCAGGGCAACCACCATCCGTCGATTGCTCCCTACGGGCTCTTTCCCTGCCGCGGCGGCAGCGTGCAGATCAGCATCGGCAGTGAGAAACTCTGGGCCACCTTCGCAGCCGAGTTCGGCCTCGATGCTGCGCAATCCGAGTGGGCCACCAACGCGCACCGCGTGCGCAATCGGGAGGGCCTCAAGGCTGCCATAGCGGATGCCTTCGCCAACTTCGATGCCGTGACCCTGCTGAAGAAACTGACCGACGCCGGAATCCCGGCCGGCAAGGTGCGTTCCCTGGATGAGGTCTATCAATGGGATCAGGTGCTCTCGCAGGGGCTGCTGATCGACGTTGAACACGAGGTGCTCGGCCGGATCAGCCTCCCCGGGCCTCCGCTTCGGTTCTTCGGACCCGCCGATACGGTCGAGACAACGAACACGATGCACTCCGCTCCGCCCGTGCTCGATCAGCACGGCAACGACATTCGCACCTGGCTCAACCGTTCACTGGAAGGTATCTCACTTTGATTTCTCAACCCGCGCTCGCAACTCGCCACCTCAACGCCACGGAGCTCATCGACGTGGTGCTCGATAACGGGTCCTTTACGAGCTGGGATCAGCCCGTGGTTGACCCCGACCCGAACGAGGCGTACCGGGCCGACCTCGTGAAGGCACGAGCGAAGAGCGGCACCGACGAGGCGGTGCTCACCGGCGAGGGGCTGATCCACGGTCGCCGGGTGGCGATCGTCGTGAGCGAGTTCGCGTTTCTTGCCGGATCGATCGGGCTTTCTGCTGCTGACCGGATTGTGGACGCGATCGAACGGGCCACACGCGAGGGGTTGCCGGTCCTGGCTGGACCGGCATCCGGCGGTACCCGCATGCAGGAGGGTACGTTGGCCTTTTTGTCGATGGTGAAGATCACCGCCGCCGTGCGCGCGCACCGCGAGGCGGGGCATCCGTATCTGGTGTACCTGCGGCACCCCACCACGGGCGGGGTGATGGCATCCTGGGGCTCGCTCGGGCACGTGACGGTGGCCGAGCCGGGCGCGCTGCTCGGGTTTCTCGGCCCGCGGGTTTATGAGGCGCTGTACGGCAAGAAATTTCCGGAAAACGTGCAGGTCTCCGAAAACCTGTTCAACCAGGGGCTGATCGACGCCGTTGTGCCGCCGGAGCAGCTGCCGGAGATCGTGCACCGCGCCCTCACAATTCTCACCGACCGGGCCTCCACGCCGGTGGCGGCACCGGAGACCCTGAACGTGCGGCCGGCAGCGAGCGGCGCGTGGGCATCCATTCAGATTTCGCGCAACCCGCGGCGACCAGACCTGCGCCAGCTGCTCGCCTATGGCGCGCACGACGTGCTGCCGCTCAACGGCACGGGCGAGGGTGAGAAGGACCCGGGGCTCATGCTCGCCATGGCACGGTTCGGGCAGCAGAGCTGCATCGTGCTCGGGCACATCCGGCCGCGGCCTTCGCAAGACACCAGGATGGGCCCCGGATCGCTGCGGGAGGCCCGTCGCGGCATGCGCCTTGCGGAAGAACTCGGGCTTCCGCTGCTCACCGTGATCGACATCGCCGGGGCCGCGCTGTCGAAGGAGGCCGAGGAGGGCGGCATGGCCGGGGAAATCGCCCGCTCTTTGCACGAGCTGATCGGCCTGCGGTCGGCAACCGTGTCCGTGCTGCTCGGACAGGGTGCCGGCGGCGGGGCGCTCGCGCTGCTGCCCGCCGACCGTACGATCGCCGCCCAGCACTCCTGGCTGTCGCCGCTTCCTCCCGAAGGGGCAAGTGCCATCGTGCACCACAACACCCAGTTCGCACCGGCCATGTCGGAGGCTCAGGGCGTGAACGTGGCCTCGCTGTACGCCAATCGGATCGTCGACCACATCGTGGACGAGCGCCCCGACGCCGCCGACGAGGGACGGGCGTTCTGCCTGCGGCTGGCTGAAGCCATCGAATACGAGCTGTCCACGCTGTCCACGGTGCCCGTTGACGAGCTACTTCCGCGTCGCTTGGCCCGCTACCGTTCCCTCGGTCGCTGACTCTCGTCCTTTCGACGGATGATGTGACCCTCCAGCCGCAGCGGCCGGCGCGCGCAGCGCCTGCCGCATCAAAGCTAGGCTGAGCGGGTGCTACTTGCCATCGATACCTCTGCCGGCACGAGTGTCGCCGTGGTCGACCTTGACCGCGGGATTATCGCCGAACGCGGCGAGGCTGACACCATGCGCCATGCCGAAATCGTCGGCCCGTTCATTCTCGACTGCCTCCTTGACGCGAAGATCACCCCGGCGGATCTCTCCGGCGTGGTCGGCGGCATGGGCCCGGGCCCGTTCACCGGCCTGCGCGTCGGCATCGCCTCGGCGCGCGTGTTCGCCCTCGGCGCCGGCAAGCCGCTCGTGCCGGTGATCAGCCACGACGCCATCGCCTACGGCCACTACCGTCGCGGCCACACCGGCCCGCTCGTCGTCGTCACCGACGCTCGCCGCCGCGAAATCTACTGGAGTGCTTACAGCGAAGCGGATGCCGTCGGCCTGCCCGTGCGCGTCGGCCCACCCGGACTCGCCAAACCGGCCGAACTCGACGAGCCCGCCTGGCAGCACGCCCTCTGGCCGCGCCTCGACGCCGCCACGGTGTCGGCCGGGGAACTCGGTCTGGTCGCCGAACTCAACTATGCCCATCGGCGCCCGTTCGCCGCGAACGAGCCGCTGTACCTGCGCTCACCCGACGTCACGCTCTCGAATGGACCCAAGCGGGTCAGCCGATGACGTGGCAGCTGCGCCGTGCGCACGAGGCAGACCTCGCGGCGATCATGCACCTCGAAACCAGTATCTTTGAAAACGATGCCTGGTCACCGCCGATGATGGCTAGGGATCTCGGCGACCCCGCCTGCTATTACCTTGTTGCTTTTCCCCCGGACGACCCGGATAACATCGAGGCCTACGCCGGACTGCTCGCTCCGCAGGGAGCCACCGAGGGCGACATTCAGACCATCGCCGTCGCCGACTCGGCCCGCGGCCACGGCCTCGGACACACCCTGATGCAGGCCCTCATCTCCGAGGCCCGCAAACGCGGCGCCCGGCTGGTGTTTCTCGAAGTGCGCGCCGACAACCCCAGCGCCCAGCGTCTCTACGATCGGCTCGGATTCGTGGAGGTCGGCGTGCGCCGCGGCTACTACCAGCCCGACAACGTTGACGCCATCGTCATGCGCCTGAATATTCCAGAATTGGAATCTATGCTCACTGTCCCAGAATCAGCCGTGCCCACCTCCGCGGAGAATCCGTGACGACCATGAACCGCACCGCCCTGAATCGATCAGAACCGCTCGTACTCGGCATCGAGACCTCCTGCGACGAGACCGGCATCGGCATCGTGCGCGGAACCACTCTGCTCTCCAACACCATCGCGAGCTCGATGGACGAACACGCCCGCTACGGCGGCGTCGTACCCGAAATTGCCGCGCGAGCCCACCTTGATGAGCTCGTGCCGGCCATTGACGCGGCCGTCGCCGAGGCCGGCATCCGCTTGAGTGATCTCGATGCCATCGCCGTCACCTGCGGTCCGGGGCTCTCCGGAGCTCTCATGGTCGGCGTCGGCGCCGCCAAGGCGCTCGCCGTCGCCCTCGACAAACCGATTTACGCGGTCAACCACCTGGTCGGCCACGTCGGCGCCGACCTGCTGCGCGGCGCCACCAACACCAACGACACCGAGCCACTCGAGTACCCGACGATCGCGCTGCTCGTGTCGGGCGGGCACACCTCGCTGCTGCTCGTGCGTGACCTGGTCAGCGACGTCGAGCTGCTCGGTGAGACCATCGACGACGCCGCCGGGGAGGCCTTCGACAAGGTCGCCCGGCTGCTCTCGCTGCCCTACCCCGGCGGGCCGCAGATCGACCGGGTCGCAGTCCTCGGCAACCCGAAAGCCATCCGCTTTCCGCGCGGACTCAGCCAGCCCAAGGACATGGCCGCGCATCGCTACGACTTCTCCTTCTCTGGCCTCAAGACTTCGGTCGCCCGCTTCGTCGAACAGCGCCAGGACGCCGGCGAGCCCGTGCCGACAGCCGACGTCGCGGCGAGCTTTCGCGAGGCGGTGGTCGACATTCTGCTCACCAAGGCCCTCGCCGCGTGCGCCGACCACGACGTGCCGCGGCTGCTGCTCGGCGGCGGCGTCATCGCCAACGCTCGACTGCGTCAGGTCGCCACCGAGAGAACGGATGCTGCCGGCGTTGTCCTGCGCATCCCGCCGCTCTCGCTCTGCACCGACAACGGCGCCATGATCGCCGCCCTTGGCGCGCAACTCATCATGGCCGGGCATGAGCCCTCGACCCTCGAATTCGGCGCCGATTCCACCCTGCCGGTCGGGCAGATCCAGGCTTGAGCAACGCCCAGTCGCCGGGTACCCGCTAACGGGATAATCTGGCAGGGCGACCACCGAACGAAATTATGAAGGAGACCGCAGATGTCTGATCCCACCCAGCCCCCCGTCGAACCGACGAACAGCGGCCCGACGAACTCGAATCCGGCCGGTGCCAGCGTGCCCCCCGCCGCGCCCGCCTATCCGAGCTACCCGGCGGCGGGTACGCAGCTTCCCGCTTACGGCCAGGCTCCCGCGTATGGTCAGAATCCCGCGACCGGTCAGAACCCGTATGGCCAGCAGAACCCGCAGGACAAGTACAACGTTCTGTCGATCATCTCCCTCGTCACGTCGATCCTCGCGATCTCGATCGTGGGCATCATCACCGGCCACATCGCCCTGAGCCAGATCAAGAAGACCGGCGAAAAGGGCTACGGCCTCGCCCTCGGTGGTCTGATTGTCGGCTACCTCGGCTTCGTCGTGGGGATCTTCATCCTCATCGGCTCGATCGCACTGCTCATCACTGCCGCCAACGTCGGTGTGAGCCAGTTCTAACAGACTCACCCCACTGAACGGTCGCTGGCCGGTTCGCAGCACGAGGACAGCAATGAGTACACCGCACCAGGATTCCGACACGCATCGGGATTACACCCGTGACCCCGCGCCCCCGGGCAGCCAGCTCAGCTGGGAATCGACCGTCACTGCGCCCACCGAGTTCGTGCCGTACACGTACACCGAGGCGGAGGTGCGGCGCATCACCGGCCGGCGTCGACTCTCGGTCGCCTCCGTCGTCTGCGGGTTCGTCGGGCTCGCGCTCGGCGTACTCGGAGTGTTCGGCCTGCCGGTCGCGCTCGTTGCGATCGTCCTCGCCCTGATTGCGCGCACCACCGAGCATCGGGCGCGTGCCCTCTGGAGCAGCGGCCTGGCGAGCGGCATCGTCGGGATTCTGCTCGCGGCCGGCTGGTTCGTCTACATCAGCCAGACCGTGCTGCCCCTGCTGTAGGCCGACCGTTAGCGCACGCGCTCCACGAGCAGCGCAACCCGATGCCCGGCCACCCGGGTCAAGATCAGCGTCGCGACTTCCGGCCCCTTGAGCTTCAACCGGGTGCGCAGCGTCGCGGGATCAACGTCGACGCCGCGCTTCTTGATCTCGAGCGTTCCGATGCGGCGCTCGAGCAGTGCGAGCCGCAGCTTCTTCTCGTCGAACGACAGCGTCTCGAGCACCCGAAAGGCGGTTGCGAACGGCGTCGGCGTCAGCGTGTCGTTGGTCAGGTAGGCGATTCCCTCGCTCAGCATGCTGGCCTTCATCGAGCGGGCCAGATCGCCGATCAGTCGCGCCCGAATGACCGCGCCGTCGGGTTCGTAGACGTAGTGGCCGAGTTCGCCGACCGGCTCGTCTTCGCTGTCGGCACCGTTGCTCAGCTCCTGCACGCCATCCCGGGTCAGCAGCAACGCCGACCGCCGGATGCCCGGGCGGGCGAGAGCGCCGAACCACAGTCCCATCTCCACCAGCTGGCCATCCACCGACACCCACTGGGCCTCCGCGTCGACCGGAATCTGGTCGCGATCATGGCCGGGCCCGAGCTTCATGCCGAGCGGCAGCGTCGTTGCCAGCAGGTAGGCGAAGTCGAGGGAGGGGGAGTAATCCTCGGAGCGGGTGAGCCTCTTGGTGTTGCTGTGCCCGCCCGTGCGCCGGGCTGGATCGAGCCAGACCGCGTCGAAATCGGTCAGATCAACCGTCTCGGCGTCGGCCTGCAACGCGGAGGCATTGGGGAACGGGGCCAGGTTGTAGCTCGCAACCGTGGCCGTGACCTCGTCGGCGTCGACGGCCACGACCGGCAGATCCATCGCGGCGAGGGCCATCGCGTCGCCGCCGATGCCGCAGCCGAGGTCGGCGACCCGCGGCGCGCGGCCGAGGGTGGCTTCAAGCCCGGCGAATCGCCCGGCGTGCAGTGCGGCAACCCGCAGCCGGGTCGCCTGTTCCAGGCCGGCCTCGGTGAACAGCATCCGCTCGGCAAATTCTCCGAACTTGGTTACGGCTTTCGCTCGCAGTCGCGACTGGCTCAGCACGGCCGACACGAGTCCGGGGGCGTGCCCGGCCTTGCGCAGCTCGCTCACGAGCTTGAGCACATCACCGTTTGCCTCGTAGGGCGGCAGGGAATCCAGCAGCCGTAAACTCGCGGGGGAGAGCAGCTCAACGAGCTCGGTTCGATCCATTCTGCAACGGTATCAAACGGCCCGATCTGGCACTCACGTTGCGCGAGTGCCAGCATCCCCCCTAAACTTCACTTGGCACTCTCGCTGTGAGTCTGCTAACCCAAGTCTTAGAAAGAGGTCAACCGTGTCGGTCTCCATCAAGCCGCTCGAGGATCGCATCGTCATCAAGCAGGTCGACGCAGAGCAGACCACCGCATCAGGTCTGGTCATTCCTGACACCGCGAAGGAAAAGCCCCAGGAGGGCGAAGTTGTTGCAGTCGGCCCCGGCCGCATTGACGACAACGGCAACCGCGTTCCCCTCGACATCGCCGTCGGCGACAAGGTCATCTACTCCAAGTACGGCGGAACCGAGGTCAAGTTCGGTGGCGATGACCTTCTGGTCCTCTCCGCTCGCGACGTGCTCGCTGTGGTCGTGCGCTAAGTAGGTTTCATCACTACCTAGCCTTCAGACTGAAATTGGTCTTTAGCCTGAAACTCCCGGATGGCCTGGCCATCCGGGAGTTTTTGTTTGCGCAGTTAGTGTCTCGGTAGGGAGAATATTTATGACGGATGCCGCCGCACCGGCCGAGTCGGCCGCTCGCGCCACCCACCGCACGGGCCTCGTCTTCGGCGGCCTGGCCTACGGCCTCTGGGGCGTGCTGCCGCTTTACTTTCTGCTGCTCATCCCCTCCGGCGCCTTTGAAATCGTGGCCTGGCGGGTGCTGTTCTCCCTCGTTTTCTGTGCCCTGATCATTACCGTGACCCGCACCTGGACCGTGCTCGGGCGCGCGTTCAAGCAGGCGCGTCTGGTTTGGACCATGGGCCTGGCCGGTGCGTTCATCTTCGTTAACTGGCAGACCTACGTGATCGCCGCGACCACCGGGCACGTCGTCGAAGCGGCCCTCGGCTACTTCATCAACCCGATCGTCACGGTGCTTCTGGGCGTCTTCGTGCTGCGCGAACGGTTGCGCCGCCTGCAGTGGGTGGCCATCGGCATCAGTTTTCTCGCCGTGATCGTGTTGGCGGTCGGCTACGGCTCGCTGCCGTGGATCTCGCTCATCCTCGCGTTCTCCTTCGGCTTCTACGGGCTGATCAAGAAGCGCGTCGGCCCGAACGTCGACGCCGTCACCGGCCTCACCCTCGAAACGGCCTGGCTGGCCCCGGTCGCCATCATTCAGCTTCTGGTCGTTTCCGGCATGTCCGGCCTCACCTTCGGCACCGTCTCCGGCTGGCACACGGCTGGCCTGCTTTCGGCCGGGGTCATCACCGCTGTTCCCCTGCTGCTCTTCGCCGCCGCCGCCCGGCGCCTGCCGCTGACGGTGCTCGGGCTCATCCAGTTCGTCGCGCCGGTCATTCAATTTCTCGTCGGCGTAGTCGTTCTGAACGAGGCGATGCCGCTCGAACGCTGGGCCGGATTCGCCCTGGTCTGGGTGGCCTTGATCATACTGATGGTGGATATGGTCGCCTCCGGCCGCGGACCCCGTCGCAGCTCGCTTGAGCCTGCCTAATACCGTCCGACCTGGCTCCGAACCCCCGTCCGGCCCAGCCGATACGCTGAACCGACACGTCACCTCAGCTCGTACCAAAGGATTTTAGATGCCCCGTCGCACGCTCACCGTCGTCGTTCTGCTCGGCGCCCTGGCCCTCACCGGCTGCACCAGCACGACCCCGGCCGCGCCGAGCACGACCCCGGCCGCGGTCGCCACGGCCGCTCCGAGCGGTGACGGAACCTTGAGCATCGGCACTCTCTTTCCCACCACCGGGGACAACGCTGCGAGCGGCGCAGCGCAGGTGGCAGGCACCGAGCTCGCCCTGCGCGACATCCTGGCCGAGCAGGCGACGCTGACGCAGCCGATCCAACTCGTGCATCGCAACTCGGCCGGTGACCTCGCCGCTGCCTACGCCGACCTCGCCGCTCGCGGCGTTGACCTGGTCTTGTGGGACGCGACGACCGCGCTGCCAGCGGATGCGCACAGCTCCGTTGGCAGCGCCGCTCTGGTATCACTGGGTGACTTCGCCAACGGTGGCACACCGCTCGCTGCAGACGAGGCATTCACCGTGCGTCTGAAGACCGCCGACCCGGGACTGAACGCCACCGCTGGCGGTGCGGAGGCCTACGACGGCCTGATCACGGCCGCCCTGGCAGCCGTGATCACCGGGGACGACGGCGGCGCATCGCTCGATGCCGGCTGGGCGCAGGTGATTTCGGGAACGGCCGTCTGCCTCTCCTGGGGCGAATGCGTGTCTGCGCTGGTGCAGGAGCAAACCATTGATTATCAGGGTGTGACCGGGCGCCGTTCGTAACGATTTGATCGCTTTACCCGGTTGTGACACGCACAGGTAGGTTTCTGTGCCGTTGATTGCCTAATCTGTCACCACGGCAGTCAATCGGCTGACCAGACTTACCTCTCGTTATCTATCAAGGAGCAACATGAGCGTATTCGCGAAGGCCTCCGCCTCCCGCTCCGTTCGTACCCTCGTTACCGGTGTCGCGCTCGTCGGCGTGAGCGCACTTCTGCTCACCGGCTGCAGCAACGACGCTGTTACGGCACCCAGTGATTCTGCGGCGCCGTCGGCGGATGCCGCAGACTTCAATACGGTTGAGGCCGGTGACCGCGACCTGACGCTGAAGATCGGCACCGCCCTTCCGCAGAGTGGTGGACTGGCGTTCCTCGGCCCGCCCGAAGAAGCCGGTGTACAGCTGGCTGTCAACGACATCAACGCGGCCGGCCTCGGCATTTCCGTCGAAGCCATCTTCCGCGACTCGGGTGACACCACGACCGACACCGCCACCGTTTCGGTGACCGACCTGCTGTCGCAGGACGTCTCGGCGATCGTCGGTGCGGCCTCTTCTGGTGTCTCCAAAACCATAATCGACCAGATCACCGGCGCCGGCGTCGTGCAGTTCTCTCCGGCCAACACCTCGGACGCCTTCACGACCTACGACGACAACGGTCTGTACTGGCGTACGGCTCCGTCTGACGTTCTGCAGGGCGAAGTGCTCGGCACCCAGATCGCTGACGATGGCAACGCCACCCTCGGCCTGATCGTGCTGAACGATGCCTATGGAACCGGCCTCGCCAAGTACACCAGCGACGCGTTCACCGCTGCCGGCGGCGAGGTCGTTGCGGAGGTACTCTTCAACGAGGGCGATTCCAACTTCGCCTCGCAGATCGCCGAAGTGACCGCGGCAGATCCCGACGCGATCGCGCTTGTCACGTTCGACCAGGCCAAGGTCATCGTCCCGGCGCTCGTCGGTTCCGGTTTCCCCGGCGACAAGCTGTACTTCGTCGACGGAAACGTCGCCGACTATAGCGCCGACTTCGCAGCCGGCCTCATCGAGGGCTCCAAGGGCACGTTGCCCGGCCTCGACACCGCCTCGCTCGGTGACTTCACCACCCGCCTCCTCGAAGTAGACCCGACGCTGACCGACTACAGCTACGCTGCCGAGTCCTATGACGCCGTGATCCTGATCGCCCTGGCCGCCTATGCGGGCAACGACGTGTCGGGTGAATCCATCGCGAGCTACCTGCGTCAGGTCTCCGGCGGAACCGGTGATGGCACCAAGGTCACCGACTTCGCCGAGGCTGCTGCAGCCTTGAAAGCTGGCGATCAGGTCGATTACGACGGCTTCTCCGGCCCGATCACGTTCGACGAGAACGGCGACCCGACCGGCGCTAGCATCGGCATCTACGAGTTCGATGCTGGCAACAAGTACACCCGCATCAACTAGCTCCACCGTTTAGCTGAATGATTGAAGGGCCCCGGCTTCGGTCGGGGCCCTTCTGCGTACCGCGTTGATTCACGCGAGCGGATGCGGCGACCCGGCCGCCAGCATCCGCTCAGCAAGCCCACACACAGAAGCGGCGCCCGAGAGAGTCTCGGACGCCGCCACGGGCTGGTACGGGTGATTTCGGGAGCTAATCCTGCCCGAGGGTGCCCAGGTAGAGGCCGATCACCTTGGGGTCGTTCAAAAGCTCACGTCCGGTGCCGGTGTACGCGTCCCGGCCCTGGTCAAGCACATAGCCGCGGTCGCAGATCTGCAGGCAGCGGCGGGCGTTCTGCTCGACCATGATCGTGGTCACTCCGGCCTTGTTGATCTCCTTCACCCGCAGAAAGGCTTCATCCTGGCGCACCGGGGACAGCCCGGCACTCGGCTCGTCGAGGAGCAGCACGTGCGGGCCCATCATGAGCGCGCGGCTCATGGCGACCATCTGTCGTTCGCCGCCGGAGAGCGAACCGGCGCGCTGGGACATCCGCTTGCCGAGCTCTGGAAAGATCTCGGTGACGAACTCCAGGCGTTCCACGAGCCCCTTGGGCTTGAGAAAGATGCCCATTTCGAGGTTCTCTCGAATGGTCAGGGTGGGAAAGACGTTGTTGTTCTGCGGTACGAAACCCACACCCTGTGCGACCAGCTTGTTAGCCTTAAGGTTGGTGATGTTGTTGCCGCGGAGCAGAATTTCGCCCTCGCGTACCTTGACCAGCCCAAAGATCGACTTGAGCAGCGTGGACTTGCCGGCGCCATTCGGGCCGATGATGCCGATCAGTTCGCCTTCGTAGGCGGTGAGTGAGCAGGAATTGAGAATGTTCACGCCGGTCACATACCCGGCGGTCACGTTCTTGACCGCGACGACCGCTTCCCGAGTCTCGGCCGGTGCTGGCGGGGCCAGCGGATTAGCGTTCGTCATCGAGCAACTCCTTTATGGCTGAGACGTTTTCGGCTTCGGCGGCCTGGTCTTCGCCGATGTCTTCGTCGTGGTGCTGTCCGAGATAGGCGTCGATCACGGCCGGGTTCCTCATGACCTCGTGCGGGTCGCCCTCGGCGACCACCTGGCCCTCGGCCATCACGATCACCCAGTCGGCGATGTGCCGCACCATGTGCATGTCGTGCTCCACGAACAGAACGGTCATGCCCTGGGACTTGAGGTTCAAAATATGGTCGAGCAGCGACTGGGTCAGTGCCGGGTTTACGCCGGCCATCGGCTCGTCGAGCATGACCAGGGTCGGGTCGCTCATTAGCGCTCTGGCCATTTCGAGCAGCTTGCGCTGCCCGCCGGAGAGGCTCGCCGCGTAGTCGTCCTTCTTGGTATCGAGCTTGAACCGGGTGAGCAGATCGAGTGCTTTGGCCCGGTTCTCCTCCTCCTGGTTGCGCCAGAGAAACGGCATCAGCGCGCGGAACATGTTCTCGCCGGTCTGGCCCTTGGCGCCGAGCAGCATATTGTCCATGACGGTCAACAGCCCCAGGGCCTTGGTGAGCTGGAACGTGCGAATCTGGCCCATGCGGGCGACCCGGTAGGCGGGAACGCCGGCCAGGGAGCGGCCGTCGAAGGTCCATTTGCCGGCGTCGGGCTTGTCGAAACCGGTCAGCAGGTTGAACAGGGTGGTCTTGCCGGCACCATTGGGGCCGATCAGCGCGGTGATAGCACCGCGCGGAACTTCGACGTGGTCGACATCCACCGCGGTCAGGCCGCCGAAGGTGCGGCGCACGCCGTCGACGACGAGAATCGGGTCGACCTTGCGGCAGCCCGGTTCGGCCTCGCCGACGTGCAGACCGGTCGTTTTGATCGGCTTCTGGGTGGGAACCGGCGGCTCGAGCGGAGCGGCCGAAACAGCGTTATCGGACAAAAGCCAACTCCTTTTTATTACCGAAGATGCCTTGCGGTCTAAAGATCACGATCAACATAATCGCGACTCCCACCAGGATGAAGCGCAGCTGGCCGCCCTGGATCGCTGTCATAAACGGCAACCAGCCCGCCTCCACGGCTCGAGCGATGAAGCCGGAAAAGAACGACAGCAGCACCCAGAAGATCATCGAACCGATGATCGGGCCGAGCACCGTTGCAGCACCGCCGAGCAGCAGGATGGCGTAGATAAAGAAGGTCAGCGTGGTCTGATAGTTCGACGGCACGACCGCTCGAGGCAGGGCAAAGATCATGCCGGCGATGGTACCGAGCACACCACCGAAAATGAGCGACTGCATTTTGTAGGCGTACACGTTCTTGCCGAGCGCACGCACGGCGTCTTCGTCTTCGCGGATGCCCTTGATCACTCGGCCCCACGGGCTGCGCATGATCTGCCAAACGAACAGCGCCGCGAGAATCACGATCGACCAGGCCACGATGCGCAGCCAGGTGTCGTAGGCGTTATTCTCAAACGGCCCGAATCCATAGCTGCCCTCGGCAAGCGGGTTGAGCGCCGCGAACTCGTTCTTGTAACCGCTCAGGCCGTTGGCCGACCCGGTCACTGCGGCGAAGGTGTTCGTCGTGAACAGCAGCCGCACAATCTCGGCGGCGGCGATCGTGACGATAGCAAGGTAGTCAGCGCGCAGGCGCAGCGTCGGAATACCCAAAATCAAGGCGAAAATAACGGATGCTCCCACCCCCACCAAAAAGGCGCCCCAGACGGGAAAACCGAAGGTCAGGATGGAAATGGCGTAACCATAGGCGCCGAGGGCCATGAAGCCGGCCTGGCCAAAGTTCAGCAGGCCGGTGTAGCCGAAGTGCACGGCGAGCCCGAGGGCGGCGAGTGCGTAAGCGGCAGTGGTCGGGCTAATCAGCTCGACGGCTGCGTTGCCAAAGATTGCTCCCCAGTCCATGTGAACCCCTAACCAATTCTCTCTTTACGACCCAGAATGCCTTGCGGTCGAAACAGCAGCACCAGGATCAAAATAACAAGGGCGCCGACTATCTTCATGTCGGACGGAAGCCAGAGCGTCGACAGCTCAACGAAGAGCCCAACGATGAGGGAACCGACGAGGGCTCCGAAGGCGGTACCGAGACCACCCAGGGTGACGGCCGCGAAGACGAGCAGCAACATTTGAAAGCCCATGTCCCAGCTGACGCCCGGGCGGAAGTAGGCCCAGAGCACCCCGCTGAGCCCGGCCAGTGCTGCCCCGACCACCCAGACGATGCGAATGACGTTGTCGACGTCGATGCCGCTGGCCGAAGCCAGGCTGGGATTGTCGGAGACGGCACGGGTGGCCTTGCCGATGCGGGTGCGCAGCAGAAAGTAGGCCACGGCGAGCAGCACCACGATGCTGATGCCCATGCTCGCGAGGTCGATCGGGGAGAGCGAGATCGGGCCGAACTTGAGGTCCGCCATGCCCGCGCCGGGCAGCTGACTCGTGCTGCCGCCGAAGAAATACTGGTACAGGTAGCGCAGCGCCAGCGAGAGTCCGATGCTCACGATCATGAGGGGGATCACCGCCACGCCCTTACGGCGCAACGGTTTCCAGAGCACCGCATCCAGGCTGAATCCGAGCGCGCCGCTCAGCGCTATGGCGATGAGAATGGCGAGCCAGATCGGCAATCCGAAGTTGACCGAGAACACCAGCGTCATCAGCGCACCGAAGGTGATCAGCTCGGCGTGCGCGAAGTTGCTCAGCCCGGTGGTGCCGAAGATCAGCGACACGCCAATCGCCGCGAGGGCGAGCAGCAGGCCAAAGTTCAGGCCGTTGAAGAATCGGTTCACAAACTGGTCGAAGAAGCTCACCGTGTTGCGGACCCCTTCACCGAGGAAGAAGTTGACCGAGCGACGGTCGGTCAGCCCGAACTCGGCTTCGATCACATTGCCACCCTCGGTGACGACGACGCCCTCTGGAAGGGTGTCTTCGTCGAGGGTGACCTCGTAGGTTCCCTTTTCGGGAACCCCGATGGCCCATCGGCCATCGGCATCCGTTACCGTGTCGGCCTCGTAGCCGTTGCCGGACACGGCGATCGCTACGTCGCCGAGGGCTTCCCCATCGAACTGCACGTTGCCGGAGATCGTGAAATCGAACTCGGTGCCGACCTCGTCGGCGTGCGCGCTGCCCGCCGAGAAGGTGGCCATGGTGAGGGCCGCGAGAAGGGTCACAAACAGGATCACGAGCATCCTGGGAACGTATCTCTGAGCCGTATGTATGGGCTGCACGGGACCTCCATGTTGGTGCCGACCGATGGGTAACCGGGCGGGCGCCGGGTGACTAATGCCAACTTCTCTGTTGAGAGTATTTGCCGATTATGTCCTATATGTTTCGAAAGTCCGCACCGGCTGGCTAATGGTGTGCGGAATGTGATGAGCCCAAACACGCTTAACATTGAAGGACCGGTCAATTCCCCTCACGTCCCGTGGGGTGGTAACGCGATTTTCCGGACAATTTTCAGTTTTTCAGCTACAGGTAAGGGGTTTCATGGATCAGCCAGATCCGTTCGGATTCACCGGACTCACCTACGACGACGTGCTGCTCCTGCCGGGGCACACCGACGTCATTCCGAGCGAGGCGGTCACCAAATCCCGGTTGACCCGGCGCATTGATGTGTCGCTGCCACTGCTCTCCAGCGCCATGGACACCGTGACCGAGACCCGCATGGCGATCGCCATGGCCCGTGAGGGTGGCCTCGGAATTCTGCACCGCAACCTGTCGATCGGGGATCAGGCCGAACAGGTCGACCTGGTCAAGCGCAGCGAATCCGGCATGATCACCAACCCGGTCACCACTTCGCCCGACGCCACCGTCGCCGAGGTTGACGCCCTGTGCGGCCAGTTCCGCGTGAGCGGGCTGCCGGTAGTCGACAGTGACGGCATCCTGGTGGGAATCATCACCAACCGCGACATGCGCTTCGTGCCGCATGCCAAGAAGGCCCTCACCCGGGTGCGCGAGGTCATGACGACCTCCCCGCTGATCACCGGCAAGGTCGGGATGGCTCCCGAAGACGCCCTCGCGATCTTTGCCAAGCACAAGATCGAAAAGCTGCCACTGATCGACGCCAACGGCAAGCTCACCGGCCTGATCACCGTGAAAGACTTCGACAAGAGCGAGGAATACCCCCTCGCCACCAAGGACGACGGCGGACGCCTGCGCGTCGGCGCCGCGATCGGCTTCTTCGGTGATGCCTGGCAGCGCGCGACCGCTCTGCTCGAATCCGGGGTGGACGTGCTCGTGGTCGACACCGCCAACGGCGACAGCGCCGGCGTGCTCGACATTATTCGTCGTCTGAAGTCGGACAAGGCCTTCGCTGACGTCGATGTGATCGGTGGAAACGTCGCCACCCGCTCGGGCGCCCAGGCGCTCATCGACGCGGGTGCCGACGCCATCAAGGTCGGCGTGGGCCCCGGCTCGATCTGCACCACCCGCATCGTGGCCGGTGTCGGCGTTCCCCAGATCACCGCCGTGTATCAGGCCTCGCTGGCCGCGCGCGAAACCGGTATTCCGGTCATCGCCGATGGTGGCCTGCAGTATTCCGGTGACATCGCCAAGGCCCTCGTGGCCGGCGCCGACACCGTCATGCTCGGCTCGCTGTTGGCCGGCTGCACGGAAAGCCCCGGCGAACTCGTGTTCGTCAACGGCAAGCAGTTCAAGACCTATCGCGGCATGGGATCGCTCGGCGCGCTGCAGACCCGCGGATCAAAGACGTCGTACTCGAAGGACCGTTACTTTCAGAGCGATGTTCCCAGCGACGAGAAGCTGATCCCCGAGGGCATCGAGGGCCAGGTGCCGTTCCGCGGACCGCTCGCCGCCGTGGCCTACCAGCTCATCGGCGGCCTGCGTCAGTCCATGTTCTATGTGGGAGCGCGCACGATCGAAGAACTCAAGCAAAAGGGCAAGTTCGTGCGCATCACGCCCGCCGGGCTCAAGGAATCGCACCCGCACGACGTGCAGATCGTGGTCGAGGCTCCGAACTACCGTCGGTAGTTCGGGCGCGGGCTGCCGCTCGCGTTCTCTAGGTGGCCCGCGCTGGCGGCCTGCGGATGCCGGGTGACGGCATCCGCTGGAAAAGGGGATGCCGGTGGCTCCCTCTAAACTGGAACCATGGAAATCGAGATCGGCCGCTCCAAGCGCGCTCGCCGCGTATACGCCTTCGACGACATCGCGGTGGTGCCCAGTCGGCGCACCCGCGATCCGGAGGACGTGTCGGTCGGCTGGACCATCGACGCCTACCAGTTCGCCATTCCGGTGCTGGCGGCGCCGATGGACTCCGTCGTCTCGCCCACCACGGCCATCATGATGGGCCAGCTCGGCGGCGTTGGCGTGCTCGACCTCGAGGGGCTGTGGACCCGGCACGAGAACCCCGAGCCGTTGCTCGCCGAAATTCGCAGCCTGCCCGCCGATAAGGCGACCGCGCGCATGCAGGAGATGTACTCCGCCCCGATCCAGCCGGAGCTTGTCACCGCGCGCCTGGCCGAGATTCGGGCCGGCGGAGTCACCGTGGCCGGGGCTCTCTCGCCCCAGCGCACCCAGGAACTCTACGAAACCGTCGTTGCCGCCGGCGTCGACCTGTTCGTCATCCGCGGCACCACAGTCTCGGCCGAGCACGTCTCGCAGAACCAGGAACCGCTCAACCTCAAGAAGTTCATCTACGAGCTCGACGTTCCCGTCATCGTCGGCGGCGCTGCCACCTACACGGCGGCCCTGCACCTCATGCGCACGGGAGCCGCGGGCGTTCTGGTCGGTTTCGGCGGGGGAGCCGCGTCGACCACCCGCGCGACCCTAGGCATCCACGCCCCGATGGCCACAGCCGTAGCGGATGTCGCCGGCGCGCGCCGCGACTACATGGACGAGTCCGGCGGGCGTTACGTGCACGTCATCGCCGACGGAGGGCTGGGCACCTCGGGCGACATCGTCAAGGCGATCGCCTGCGGCGCCGACGCCGTCATGCTCGGCACAGCGCTCGCCCGGGCAACGGATGCTCCCGGCGGCGGATTCCACTGGGGCGCCGAGGCGCACCACCCTCAGCTGCCGCGCGGCAAGCGCGTCGAGGTCGGCACCGTCGCGCCGCTCGAGGAGATCCTCTACGGTCCGGCTCCGGTCGCCGACGGCACCGCCAACCTGATCGGCGCGCTGCGTCGGTCGATGGCGACCACCGGTTACTCCGATCTTAAAGAATTTCAACGGGTTGAAGTGGTTGTCGCGCCGTACCGAGTGAACTAACGTCAGCTTAAATCAATATCGGTGAGAGCTGGCGTCGGTTTAGATCAACACCGAAGTCAGCTCGTTCCGCCGGTACCCAGCTTCACCCGCCACAATTCAGTACCGCAATAGCGTTGTTGCAACACGCCGCTTGAACTTGAACACGGAGTCTGAACAGGAGTAGTCATGGCCTCCCACAATTCGGTACCGCACATTTCAGCAGGGACTAATTCAGTCGTCACTAATTCAGCAGTCACTAATTCAGTGACGCGATCCTCGAGATTAGGGCCGGAGGAGCGCGAGGCGGCCCTGGCCAAGCTCAAAGACAAAGAGCTCGACATTCTTGTGGTCGGCGGCGGAATCGTCGGTGCCGGGGCCGCTCTCGATGCCGTCACGCGCGGGTTGAGCGTCGGCATTCTGGAGGCGCGGGACTGGGCCTCAGGCACATCGAGCCGGTCGTCCAAGCTCGTGCACGGCGGCATTCGCTATCTGGAGCAGCTGGACTTTCGTCTGGTGCGGGAGGCGCTCACCGAGCGGGGTCTGCTGTTGCAGCGCATCGCGCCGCACCTCGTGAAGCCGGTGCGGTTCCTGTATCCCCTCAAGAAACGCTTCACCGAACGGTTCTACATCGGCGCCGGAATGCTGCTGTACGACATCTTCTCGTACACCGGGGGGCGCCCGCCCGGGGTGCCGCATCACCGCCACCTGTCGAAGAGTCAGGTGCAAAAGCTCATCCCGAGCCTGACCAACAACGCCCTGGTCGGCGGCATCACCTACTACGACGCCCAGGTCGACGACGCTCGCTACGTGTCCTCGCTTGTACGCACCGCCTCGTTCTACGGCGCGCACGCCGCCAGCCGGGTGCGGGTCGAGGGATTCATCAAGGTGGGGGAGCGCGTCGTCGGCGTGCACGCCCACGACCTGCAGACCGGCGAACGCTTCGATGTGCGGGCCAAACAGGTCGTGAATGCGACCGGCGTCTGGACCGACGACACCCAGCGCATGGTCGGCGAACGCGGCACCTTCAAAGTGCGGGCCTCGAAGGGTGTGCACCTCGTGGTGCCGCGCGATCGATTCCAGAGCGCGATGGGGCTGCTGCTGCGCACCGAGAAGAGCGTACTGTTTGTGATTCCGTGGGGCCGACACTGGCTCATCGGCACGACCGACACCGACTGGTACCTCGACAAGGCGCACCCGGCCGCGACGGCCGCCGATATCGACTACATTCTGGAACACATCAACTCCGTGCTGAGCGTGCCGCTCACCCGGGAAGATGTCGAGGGCGTCTACGCCGGGCTTCGCCCGCTGCTGGCCGGCGAGAGTGACGAGACCTCCAAGCTCTCCCGCGAACACCTCGTCGGGCATTCCGTTCCCGGCCTCGTCGTCATCGCCGGCGGCAAGTGGACCACCTACCGCATCATGGCCAAAGATGCAGTGGATGCCGCGGTGTCCGCTCTCGACGGGCGCATTCCCGCGTCGGCGACCCACGACATCCCCTTGCTGGGGGCCGAGGGATACCAGGCTGCCTGGAACAAGCGCGGCAAGATCGCCAGGGCGTTCGGCCTGCACACCGTGCGCGTCGAACACCTGCTCAACCGGTACGGCACGCTCACCGACGAGCTGCTCGACCTCATTCGCGCCACCCCGGCGCTCGCCGAACCGTTGCCCGGCGCCGACGACTACATCGGAGCCGAAGTGGTCTACGCGGCCTCGCACGAAGGCGCGCTGCACCTCGAAGACGTGCTGGCTCGGCGTACCCGCATCTCGATCGAGGCCTGGGATCGCGGGGTGTCGGCCGCACCGGTCGCCGCAGCGCTCATGGCCGGCGTGCTCGGCTGGGACCAGGAGCGAATCGACCGTGAGGTCGGCTTCTACCTCACCCGGGTCGCAGCCGAGCGGGCTTCGCAGGAGCAGCCGGACGACGAGTCCGCCGACCGGGTGCGCCTCGAGGCCCCCGATATCGTCGTGACCACCTAGCGGCCCTCCGGTCAGGACCGCGCCCGCTTTGGGTGGCCGCCACAGCTTCGAGCGGATGCCCGCGCCCGGTTCGGGTAGTCGCCCTCTGCGTCAACCGGCGTAGCGGCTACCGAAATGGGGCGCAGGCACCCTTGGGGCGCGGGCATCCGCTGGTCGAGCGCACGAGTGAAGCGGATGCGCAGCGAGGGGCGCGCGGCGGCAAAAGCGGCTCCGGTAGAATAGGGCTACTGCCCTCTACCTCAGGAGTCATGACAATGGTTGATGTTCGGCGGGTCAAACTTCCTGGCGTTGGGGTACTGCACACCTTCATCACGGATGACGGTGGCAAAGTCGGCGTCATCGCCCACCGATCTGGCCACAGCGACCTCATCACCTTCGCCGACGATGAAGGCGGCCCGGACGCGAGCAAGGTTTCCCTGCGGCTTAACGAAGACGAGGCGCACACCCTCGCCGAGCTGCTCGGAGGTACCCAGATCACCGAATCGCTCAGCGCCCTCGACCAGATCCCGGGCCTCAGCATCGACTGGTTCACCGTCGACTACGAAGACCACATCGCCGGCCAGGCCCTGGGCAATCCGGCCGACCGTGGCATCGCGGGCCTCACCGTCGTCGCCGTGGTGCGCGGCGAATCCGCCAACCCGGCCCCCGCCGCCGACTTCAAGGTCTTCCCCGGTGACACCCTCGTCGTCGCCGGCTCGCCGGAAAAGGTCGTCAAGGCCTTCGCGTTCTTTCGAACCGGTGAAGTGAAGGCGAAGACCGTCGACGCTCCACCCGGGGGGTAAGCGATGCACGTGGGCGAAGACCTCCTCGTTCTCGGCATCCTGCTCGTCGTCGCCTACGTTCTTGGCCGCCTGGGCAAGGTGATCGGGCTCCCCACCATCCCGATCTACATGATCGTGGGCGTGCTCGCCAGCCCCAACACCGACTTCTTCCCCCTCGACTTCCAATCCGGCGATATCGAACTCATCGCCGTGTTCGGCCTGATCCTGCTGCTCTTCAGCCTCGGCCTCGAATTCGACCAGGAAGAATTCTTCGGCAACGCCAAGACGCTGATCATCTCCGGCGGGTCCTGGGTGCTCATCAACATGGGCGCGGGCTTCATCTTCGGCATGCTCGTGGGCTGGGGCCCCCGCGAAGCCCTCGTCATCGCCGGTATGACCGGCACGTCGTCGAGCGCGATCATCACCAAACTGCTCATCGAACTGCGCCGTCTGGCCAATAAAGAGACACCGATGATCCTCGGCGTGACCGTCGTGGGTGACATCTTCATCGCGATCTACCTCTCCATCGTCTCCGTCGTGCTCAGCGGCAAAACCGAGATCTGGCCGATCGTGCTGCAACTGTCCATCGCGTTCCTCTTTCTCGTCGCAATGTTCTCGCTCGCCCGCTGGGGCGGCCGGGTGGTGTCGCGTCTCATGCGCACCAAGGACGACGAACTGTTTACCATTTTGTTCTTCGGCCTGGTCGTGCTGTTCGCCGGCATTGGCGAGATCATCGGCGTGACGGATGCCATCGGCGCGTTCCTGATCGGCGTCGTGCTCGGCGCAAGCAGCTACCGCGCCAAGATCGAACGTGTCGCGGTGCCCCTCCGCGATATCTTCGCGGCGTTCTTTTTTCTCAACTTCGGCCTCGCCCTCGATATCGCCCAGTTCGGTTCGGTGATCGGCGTGGTGCTCATCGCCATCGGGATGACCTTTGTGCTCAGCCTGCTCTCGGGCGCGCTGCTGGCGTGGCTGCACAAAATGGGGCCACGCGAAGCCCTCAATACGGCCGCGATCTTCGTCAACCGCGGCGAGTTCACCTTGATTCTGGCGACCCTGTCGGTGTCGGCCGGGCTCGACCCGCGCCTGCAACCGTTCGCCGGCCTGTACGTGCTCTCCATGGCCATCCTCGGCCCGCTGTTCGCGGCGAATTCGGAGAAGATCGGGTCGGCACTGCGCCACCGGGTGCCGGCATCCGTTACGACGGGGGCAGCGCGCAATCCGATGCGGGACGAAGAGATCGCCCTCGTCGAGGCGGCGACGGCGGCCCAGGCCGCGGACGCCGACGAGCACAACCGGCGGGCGCCCAAACGTGACTCGGTCAATTCCCAAGCGACGGAAGCTACGGTTGCACAAGCGAAACACATAGATTCAATGGCCGATTTCGCGCTCGGCCAGCACACCCCAGATCCCGATGATGACGCCGACAGACCGGCACGCAAACCCGGGCGAGAAACCCACACAGGTGACTATTCGTGATCAGAATGATGCTGCGCCCCCGCTGGGTGCTTGCGCTGCTGCTGGCCCTCGGCATCGCAGCAGGCTTCGCCCTGCTCGGACACTGGCAGCTTGAGCGCGCCATCGAATCCGGCGTGGTCGTGGAACGCAGCACCGAGCAGGTCAAACCGCTCGCCGAGGTCGTGCAGCCCGACGGTACGGTGACGCAGATCGCGACCGGCCAAATGGTCACGACGACGGGCTCCTGGGTGCCCGGCGACGAGCAGCTCATCACCACGCGCCTCAACGGCGGCATCGATGGTTTCTGGGTGGTCAGCCATTTTCAAACGGATGCTGCCGCCAGCGTCGCCGTCGCGCGCGGCTGGGCTCCCGACCGGGCCGCCGCCCAGTCGGTCATCGAGGTATTGGCGACGGAACCGGCGAACGCTCCCGTCACGCTGACCGGACGCTTTCTCACCGGGGAGGCCCCGGAGTTGCCCGACCCGGAGGGCGACTCGATGGAAATGACCAAGGTCGCGCCATCCGCTCTGATCAATCTGTGGGCCGATTTCAGCGACGAGTCGGTCTATTCCGGCTACATCGTCGATGCCGAAGCAGCGCCCGGCCTTGATGTGATCGATTCCCCGGTGCCGGAAGTCGACCAGTCGCTGAACTGGCTGAACATCTTCTATGCCATCGAGTGGGTCGTCTTCGCCGGCTTCGCCGTTTTCCTCTGGTACCGCCTGGTGCGCGACGCCCTTGAGCGCGAAATTGAAGACGCCGAAGCCCTCACTGCGCTCACGTAGAATTAGGCACATGCCTCGTCTACCCAAGCCCGCCGATATCTCCAGAATTCCCGGTGCGCTGCGGCTGTACCAGGTGTCATCGACCATCACCGGCGTCTTCCTGCTGCTGCTCTGCATCGAAATGGTCATCAAGTACGGCTTCGGCCACGAGATCGAGATGGGCGGTTCGCAGGGGTTTCTCGCGCTCGTTCCGACCGACACGGTCGCCGCGATCAACCTCAGCACCGGCATTCTGATCGCGCACGGCTGGTTCTACGTGCTCTACCTGTTCGCCGACTTTCGCCTCTGGAGCCTCATGCGCTGGCCGTTCTGGCGCTTCGTGCTCATCGCCCTCGGCGGCGTCGTTCCCACCCTGTCCTTCATCGTCGAGGTTCCCGTTGCTCGCACGGTGAAGCGTTTCCTCGCCGAGAATACCGAAAAGACCGCGGCACTTGCCGAGAAGGCGAAGGCCCAAGAATGACCATTCCAGCGGATGCCCCCATCACCGATTCCGGGCTGGATCGCCCCGTTCTCGTGGTCGACTTCGGTGCGCAGTATGCGCAGCTGATCGCAAGGCGCGTGCGGGAGGCATCCGTTTATTCGGAGATCGTGCCGCACACCATCACCGCCGCCGAAGTGCTCGCCAAGAACCCACGCGGAATCGTTTTGAGCGGTGGACCGTCCAGCGTCTACGCCGAGGGCGCACCAGCTTTCGACGCTGCGATCTTCGAGCTCGGCGTGCCCGTGCTCGGCATTTGCTACGGCTTCCAGGTGATGGCGACCGCCCTCGGTGGCACCGTCGCCCACACCGGGGCCCGCGAATACGGCTCGACCCCGGTCACCGTGAGCAACGCAGGCAACGTGCTGCTGGCAGACCAGCCGGGCAGTCAGACCGTCTGGATGAGCCACGGCGACTCGGTCGCCACCGCGCCCGACGGCTTCACCGTGCTCGCCTCCTCGGTCTCGACCCCGGTCGCCGCGTTCGCCAATGACGAGAAGCGGCTCTACGGCGTGCAGTGGCACCCCGAGGTCAAGCACTCCGAAAACGGCCAGCACGTACTTGAAAACTTTCTGCACCGCGCCGCCGGTATCAACGCCGACTGGAACAGCGGCAACGTCATCGCCGAGCAGGTCGCGAAGATTCGCGCCCAGGTCGGAACCGGCAAGGTCATCTGTGGCCTGTCCGGCGGAGTCGACTCCGCCGTGGCCGCGGCCCTCGTGCACAAGGCCATCGGCGACCAGCTGGTCTGCGTCTTTGTCGACCACGGTCTACTGCGCCAGGACGAACGCCGCCAGGTTGAAGAGGATTACGTCAAGGCCACCGGAATTCGTCTGGTCACGGTCGACGTACGCGAGCAGTTCCTGACCGCCCTTGAGGGCGTGAGCGATCCGGAGACCAAGCGCAAAATCATCGGCCGCGAGTTCATTCGCACCTTCGAGCAGGCCCAGGCCGAGCTGATCAAGGAAGCCGCCGAAACAGACGGCGATCCGATCGCCTTCCTCGTGCAGGGTACCCTGTACCCCGACGTCGTCGAATCCGGCGGCGGCAGCGGCACTGCGAACATCAAGAGCCACCACAACGTGGGCGGCCTGCCCGAAGACCTGCAGTTCGAACTGGTCGAACCGCTGCGCACCCTGTTCAAGGACGAAGTGCGCGCGATCGGCGCCGAACTCGGCCTGCCGGCCGAAATCGTGCAGCGCCAGCCGTTCCCCGGCCCCGGCCTCGGAATTCGCATCGTCGGCTCGATCACCCAGGAACGCCTCGACCTGCTCCGTCAAGCGGATGCCATCGTGCGCGCCGAGCTGACCGCCGCCGGCCTCGACCGCGAGATCTGGCAGTGCCCGGTCGTGCTGCTCGCCGACGTGCGCTCGGTGGGCGTGCAGGGCGATGGCCGCACCTACGGCCACCCGATCGTGCTGCGCCCGGTGTCGAGCGAGGACGCCATGACCGCCGACTGGACCCGGCTGCCCTACGACCTGCTGGCCAAGATTTCGAACCGCATCACCAACGAGGTCGACGGGGTTAACCGCGTGGTGCTGGACGTCACCTCGAAGCCGCCGGGAACGATTGAGTGGGAGTGATCCCCAAGTAAAGAAGGGCCGGCTCTCGTGAGCCGGCCCTTCTTGTGTGCCCGGCACCCGCATCCGCTCGTAGCCGCGCCCGAAACGGCCACCCGTTTGGTGCGCGCTCATGCGTTTCTGGGGCGTTGGCCTACCGGGCGGAACCGGTGGCCGACCCGACCGCGCGGCGCTCAGCGGGCGGGCCGCGCGAGCAGCGCGCGGGCCACGTCGCGGGCGACTTCGACCGGATGTGCGAAGGTCTCCGTGCCGACGGTGACGAGCGCGCACTCGTGGAGCAGCATCATCCGCTTCGCCATGCACCAAAGCGGATGCCGCCACCCCCTCCTCGACCGAGAGGTGGCGCGGCCGACCGGTGGTGAGGTGCTCGATCGTGCGGCCCGACGGGCTGAGCGGGCAGAGGTATCTGCACTGGAGACGCTCGCGAACGCCCGAACGGAGCGTTTTGGTCAGCTACAGGAGCGGACTGGCGCGTGATCGTGGTGGATTGTGCTGGGGTGGTTGACGTATTGACCGCCGTCGCCGGCGCCGATGCGCTTGACTGGGCAGATGACGCGCACACTCAGTCCTGCCCGCGAGATGGGGGAGCGGCCCGTGGCAGCATGCAGATCATGACCAGCCCTGACCTTCGCGACTGGCCGGCCAGCGACCCACGATTCCGCCGATCGGAAGTGTCGGCGGTCGTGGGGAGGGGTGACGCGGTCTGGGAGCGCGCCGCTCGGGATGTGCTTCGGTGGCGGGTGAAGACCGCGAGCGGGTTTGCGGTCGACTCACCCGGTGCGGTGTCGCCCGGCGACCGGGTAATCGTCACTGCAGGCCTGTTCAACCTGACCGTTGTCGAGCCGGTGGAGGTCGTTGCCGTCGTCGACGAGCCGGATCGGGTCGGGTTTGCCTATCGAACCCTGCCCGGGCATCCGGTCAGCGGTGAGGAGGCGTTCATCGTGCATCGCCGTGGCGACGAGGTGCGCCTCACCGTGCGCTCGCTCACGAGGGCGGCGCCGCAGCAACCGTGGCGAGCTCTCTACCCACTGCTCCGCGTCGCGCAACTGATCGCGCGCAGGAGGTACCTGCGTTCGCTCCGCTGATCGAACGGGGCATCATGTCCAGGTCGTGCTGCGCTGTCGCCGAATCAGATACTCGTGAAACTTCGGTGCAGTGTATTCGTAGAGACCTTTTTGCAGCCGGTAGACCACACCCTGATCCGCCAGCCTGCCCATCAAGACGTTGACGTTGACGTTGACGTTGCCCTGCTTGCGAAAGGTGACCTGGTGTATGCTGACTCGCACGCGCCGGTCAGCAGGAGAAAGTCCTGGGGCGAGCCGCGCGGCGAACCGGATGACAGCCCAATCGTCACGATCACCATCGAGCCCGTTGTCAACGGCACAAGCATGACCTTCGATCTGCACGGTGTCGACGGGTCCAGGGGCGATGGATTCTTCTACGACGGATGGCAGGACGTGCTCGATTCGCTCGGGCGCTCCCTGAGCTAATCGCGCGTTGCCGCAGCGTTGATCCTCTGCAACAGCCCCACGAGGATCGACTGTTCCTCGATGGTGAGGATCGCGGTGATGGCTCGCTCGGTCTCGACGTGCGGGGCCAGGGCGGCATCGATGAGCCGCTTACCGGCATCCGTCAGCGCGACCAGAGTGCCGCGGCCATCGTCGGGGTTCGCCTCGCGGCTGACCAGACCTCGCGTCTGCAGTTTGTTCAGCCGCTGGGCCACCGCGCTCGTCGAGATCATCGCATCGCGGGCCAGCGCCGCCGGGGCGATCCGGTACGGCGCACCACTCCGCAGCAGCGTGGCGAGCACGTCGAAAGAGGATGCGTCCAGGCCATACCGCGTAAAGGTCGCGGCCAGGCGGGTCTCGATCGCCAGAGCGGTGCGGCTCAAGCGGCCGATGACGGCCATCGGGGAGACATCGAGGTCGGGCTTCTCGTTGCTCCACTGCTCAAGGATTCGATCAACCTGGTCTGCCATGGTTCTAGCCTAGCAATTGCTAAGCACTTAGCTATAATAGCTAAGTGCTTAGCAATCGATCGCTGCTGTTGGCGACCACAGCCCTTGCCCCCATTCTCTGGGGCACCACCTACCTGACGACGACGATGTTCCTGCCCGCCGATCGGCCCCTGCTCGCAGCATTCCTGCGCGCGTTCCCTGCAGGGCTGCTGCTGCTGATTCTCTGCCGCCGGTTACCGCACGGCGACTGGTGGTGGAAATCCTGGGTGCTCGGCGTGCTCAATATCGGGGCGTTCTTCGCGCTGCTCTTCATTGCGGCCTACCGGCTGCCCGGCGGAGTGGCCGCCATCGTCGGAGGTCTGCAACCGCTCGTGGTCGCAGTGCTCGCCAGTCGAGTAGTGCACGAGCGCCTGACCGGGCGCGTGCTGGCGGGCGGTGCGGCCGGAGCCTTCGGAGTGAGTCTCATCGTGCTCCAAGCGCAGGCGAGGATTGACGCTATCGGAATTCTGGCCGCGGTCGGCGGCACGCTGTGCATGGCATCCGGGATCGTGCTCTCCAAGAAGTGGGGGCAGCCCGCGCCGCTGCTCGCGACAACTTCGTGGCAACTCATCGCCGGCGGACTCAGCCTCCTGCCCGTCCTGCTCCTGCTCGAGGGCCTCCCGACCACGCCGTTGACCGCGCCCAACCTCCTCGGCTACGCGTATCTCTCCGTGGTCGGCACCGCATTCGCCTACGTCGCCTGGTTCCACGGCATTGCGCGTCTGGCGGCGAGCACCATTGCCTTCCTCGGCCTGCTGAGCCCGGTCGTTGCGATCCTGCTCGGCTGGGCGATCGCCGGAGAGGACCTTGCCCCGATTCAGATAGCGGGAATCGTCATCGTTCTGGGCTCGATCTCGGCCGCCATCGTTGCCAGGGCCCCAAAGCCTGCCGGTCTTCCACACAACCTCAGAGAGAGGGGGCTCAAGCGTGGCTCATCGTTCCTTCGGCCGGCTGATCTCGGTGCCGGCCGCGAGTCTGGCGGCATTCCACGAGAACCCGTCGACAACGCCGGGATCGATGCCGGCGGGGGCGGTGAGCGCAGATTGCGCTTGCTGGAACCTGTGAATGGTGCTGTAGATGGTGGACTGGATGACGTCTCTACGCAGCAGTGACCACGATTGAGCCTCATTGACCAGCCGCTCGACCGTGATCTTGCGGTGATCGAACACGTTGTCGATTGCCATCGCCAGATCCCAGTTGATCCGGCCACGCTGGAAGAGGTTCGGAACGGCGTCGTAAATTTGCGAGATGCTGGTGCCATCACTGTCGTGGATAAGCCCGACGTTCTTGGCGTGGGCATCATTGTTTCCAATGAGAACGTGAAAAACCAGTTGTCGCAACCATTGAGTCGCGCCAGTAAAGGCCCAGGGCTTGGGTGACATCCTCCTGATGTACGAGGGTACCGTTTCGGCCAGAGACCCGACGGTCGAATCGTTCGACAGCCAAAAACGTGGTCTGGCCCAGGGTTATTACCTCGCTGCTGAATTGAGAGAGCCCCATGTGCCGGGCGAGTTCATGGCTGTAGAACTCGTTGTAGATTCCCCCGGGCCGGGATTGCAGTTGCGGTTTGAGGATGTGCGTCGAGTGGGCTCGACCGTGAGGCTCGTGCCAATCGGAACCAAATCGCGCTGGTTGCCGTCCGGCGCATAGCCGCCGAAAAAGTTGGAGACCAAGGTGGCGTCTGGGCGAGTACCCGGAAGAGACGCGAACGATTCGGTCAGGGTGATCGAGCCCGCCGGTAGTCGCTGTCCCAAGTGAAAATGATGCGATGCTTGTCGTGCTGCCGGCCGCTCCGATAGGTTTCCACCACGCCGAGATAGTCCTCGTGGAGGAAGACGGACAGTGCGTCAGACATGATCGTCGGTCTTGTCACTGAGAGTGTATGAAATGGTGATGGTGGTGCCGAGCGTGTTCAGGGCGCGAAAGAGCCGGGTGATATAGAAGTTGGGTCGCCCCTTCTCCAACTCCTGCAAATATTGTCAGGAGACGGCGAGGTCCTGAGCGAGGTCGTCTTGGCGGATGCCTCGGGACTCGCGAACGGCCTTGATCACGGCGCCGAGGTCGCGGAATTTCGTCACCGCCCCGGTATTCATTTCAGGCTTCTCGTTCGCGGGGCCGGGGGCGCCCCTAGCTATGTAGGCATCTTCTTGCATACCTGCATGGAAGAATAAGCTTGCATGCAGGTGTGCACGGATATTCTTGCACCGGGCATCCGCTTGTTTAGCCTTTGGGGGCCTTGATGTATTTGCGGATAGCGCGGATGACTACAAAGGCCAGCCCGAGGAGCACGATGGCGCTGCCGATGTAGCCGAACGTTGCGGTCATGCCGTTGGCTTCGAGCGGGAGCAACGCGTGCAGGTCTGTGAAACTCATTACTTAAGCCAACCACAGTGTGGCGTGCGCGGGGTACGAAAAAGCGCCCCCGTTCCGAAAGAACGAGGGCGCCTGATCAAGCGGATGCTGTTACTCGCGGGTGAGCACGAAGATGCGCAGCATCTCGACGTAGAGCCAGACGACGGTCATGATGATGCCGAACGCGCCGGTCCAGCCGTACTTGCGCGGCAGGCGGTTGTTGACGCCCTTCTGGATGAAATCGAAGTCGAGCACGAGCGAGTACGCGGCCAGCAGCACCGCGAGCAGGCCGATGAGGATTCCGAGCTTGATGTCGAAGCCGAGAATGCTGATGCTCGCACTGCGCATGCCGAAGGCCTGATCGCTGCCGCCGAAAATCATCATTCCCACGTTGATCAGCGAGAACGCGGCGTAGCCGATCATGGCGATCAAGAAGATCTTGGTGGCCTTCTTCGAGGCGCGAATCTTGCCGCTCTTGAACAGTGCGAGCGTGACGCCGACCACGACGAGAGTGGCGAGAACCGCCTGCATCACGACGCCCCCGTAGATGTCTTCAAAGACGCGGGAGATACCACCGACAAACAAGCCCTGGGCCCCGGCGAAGGCAAGGATCAGCGGAGCCGACGGCTCCTTCTTGAAGGTGTTGACCAGGCCGAGCACGAAGCCGGCGATGGCACCCAGAATGAACAGGAACGGCAGCACCGGGGTGGCGACCCAGGAGATCATGGCCGCCACGAGCAGCAGCGCGAAGCCGAGGCCGGTCTTGGTTATGGTGTCTTCGTAGGTCATGCGTTCGGTGTCCTGTGAACCGGCGGCGGGCCGGTTGTACATCGACTGCAGATCGTTGTCAGAGAGGGCCTGCGACGACGCCACTGCGCCACGAGCGCCGAACGCTTCGTTGCGGGAGAAAGCGGGGTTGGAGGATGCCATGGGTTGCTGTACTCACAATCAGCTGATGGGTCATTCGGGTGCGCGCGGGCGAACCGACACGCAGCGCCTGGTGCGGCACTGAATTAAAGGTACCCGAGAGCGCATTCGAATGTGCTGGGGATCAGCCGATTTGCAGCAATTCAAGCCGTGATCTGGCACCCGTTTCGCTGCAAGCGGATGCCGGCCCCCAGCATCCGTTCTGCTGGTGCGGTTAGCCTGACACCATGCAACCGATCGTCATTGGCCACCGCGGGGCAAGCGGCCACCGGCCCGAACACACGCGCTCAGCTTTCAATTTGGCCTTCGCGCTCGGCGCCGACGCCGTCGAACCCGACCTGGTCGCCACCCGCGACGGCGTGCTCGTCATTCGCCACGAAAACGAAATCTCCGGCACAACGGATGTCGCCACTCGCGCCGAATTCGCCGCTCGCCGCGCCGAGAAACTCGTTGACGGCAAGGCGATCACCGGCTGGTTCACCGAGGATTTCACCTGGGAGGAACTGCGCACCCTGCGCGCCCGGGAACGGCTGCCAGCCCTGCGACAGAGCAATACGACCTTCGACGACCAGCACCCGATTCTGCGCCTGCGCGACCTGTTCGACCTCGTCGACGCCGCGGCCGAGCAGACCAACCGAACGCTCGGGATCGTCGCCGAGATCAAGCACGCCACCTATTTCGGCGGGCTCGACCTGCCGCTGCCCGAACTGTTCGCGGCCGAGGTCTCCGCTGCCGGCTGGAACACCGACCGGCTCACCGTGGAGAGCTTTGAACCGAGCGTGCTTGCCCAGGTTCGGGCTCAGGGTGTGCGTGGCAAACGCGTCTTCCTGATCGAAGACGAGGGGTACCCCGTCGACCAGGTCGCGGAGTACGGCGCCGGCGCGCTCAGCTACGCCGACCACCTCACGGCCGATGGGCTCGCGAGCCTCGCCGCTGGCCGCTCGGCTGGCGGGTCCCGCAGCAGTATGGGCTCCAGTACCGCCACGAGTGATATCGGCGTCGATGGCATCAGCGTGCCCAAATCGCTCATCCTCGAAACGGATGCTGCGGGTGACGTGACCGGGGCATCCGCTCTGGTGGACGACGCCCACGCTGCCGGGCTCGAGATCTACTGCTGGACCCTGCGGCCGGAAAACAAATTCCTGGCAAAAACCTTTCGCAGCGGCACCCGCAAGGGCGACTTCGGACACTGGCAGTCGGAGTTCCGCGTCATTCTCGGCTCCGGCATCGACGGGGTATTCGCCGACCACCCGGATCTGGCCGTGCACGTGCGCGACGCGTTCTGAGCGGCTGCCAGCGTCCCGTGATCCATGTGTTCCGACACGCGTAGGTTTCGAGACACCGCAAACACCAATCGAAGTGAAACGCGCGCGTTGCGCTGTGCTTTCGGGCTCAGAGTGGCCCGGGAGCCGAATCCGTTACCGGACGGTCGCGCACAATTGTCGAGTGCCGGGCGACGCGCGTTGAGACGGCATGCGGTATCGCTCGGTGCCGCCCGAGATGGGTGCCCCGAGGAAAGATTGTGGAGACTCAGCGGACAGTCACCGAAACCTGAGGAACCTGAGTGGGGTCTCAGAACTTCTCAGGTCGGAGTACCTCGACATCGCTCACGAAGAGGATCATGGCGTAGTTGTCGTAGTAATGCTCCTGAAAATAGGCGGCGATTTCTTCAGCCGTCGCTGCGTCGCACACCACCTCGATGCGGATGTTCCCACTCGTTTCCCAGCCGGCGTTGCGAGTACCACGACTCCCCTTGCCACGAGCGTCAGTGATGGTATATCCGTGGGCGTGAAGCCGATCGATATCCCGGATAAGAGTGCCTTCCAGGGCGGCTTCGGTGACAACGGTCAACAGCTTGCGGGTATGGCTTTGCATCGGGTTCAACCTTTCGCGAACGTATGAGCCCACACGGCGAGTGCGTGGTACAGCGGGATCCCGATCAGGACATTGAACGGAAATGTTATCCCGAGCGCACCGGCCAGGGAGAGGGTGGGGTTGGCCTCGGGTACAGAGATGCGCATGGCTGCCGGTACCGCGATGTAGGACGCACTGGCCGCCAGAGTCGCCAAGATGGTCGTTCCTCCGATGGAGAGGCCCAAAGACCACCCCAGCCACGTTCCCACCAGCGCCGAAAAAAGCGGCATTGCGATGGCAAAGACCACCAGAAAGGGGCCGTGTCGGCGCAGGCTTCCCATCTGTGTCGCCATAATCAAGCCCATCTCCAGCAGAAAAAGAGCGAGAATTCCCTTGAAGAGATCCACGAATAACGGTTGGATGGACGACAGCCCGTCCGGGCCAGCTACCCAGCCGATGAGCAGTCCGCCCAGGAGCAGCACGATGCCTTTCCCCAGAAACACTTCATGGGCGATCGACTTCCACCGCGTCTCGCGCGAGATGCCTCGCGCGAGCACAATTCCCACCAGAATCGCTGGCACTTCCAGCAGCACCAGAAGCAGTGGCATGTGTTCTTCGAACGAGACCTGCTGGCTGCCGAGGTAGGCGACGGCGACGGCGTAGGTGCCCACGCTCACGGAACCGTAATGGGCGGCGATAGAGGCCGCATCCGCTCGCTTGAAACGGCCCAGATAGCGCAGCACCGGGAACGCGACCAGGGTAAGGCCGAAACCCATGGCCACCACGGCGAGCATTTGCGGCAACAGGCTGGCGAAAGGCTGCTTGGCGAGTTCCACGCCGCCTTTGAGGCCAATGGCCAGCAGTAGCACGATGCTGACGAACTCGTAAATCGCCGCCGGAAGACGCAATTCTGAACGCAGGAGGCCGGCCACGGCTCCGAGCAGGAAGAAGAGAATGATGGGATCGATCACATTGTGGCTCTCTGATTTACTCTGCTCGAAGTGTGAAGAAGCGGCGCGACTCCATGGTGACCAACCCCGTCAATGCACGCTGACCAATACGTGCTAAGTATAGCGTGCATTGTGGAGCGTGTGTCGGCTATGGTGAGATGATGGCCGACTGGACCTTTCTTACTAATCACGCACACGTTTTGCTCTGCGTTTCTCAAGACCCCGGCATGCGATTGCGCGATATCGCAGTAGAAGTGGGGATCACCGAACGCGCCGCCCAGCGAATAATCGCCGAACTCGTCGCAGATGGCTATCTCACGCGTCAACGCGACGGCCGGCGCAACAGTTATCAGCTCTACCCAGACTTACCGCTTCGACATCCCTTGGAACGCCACCACAAAATTGGTGAGCTTCTCAGAGCCCTTGGATCCGTCGACCGTGAGTAGCCACCGCGGTCGAAACCGCCAGCCGCCTGCGGTGTGGCCCGGTCGACGAACAGTCTGTGCCTACAGCTCGTGCTCAGCAGGGCAGGTGAGTTGTGGTCTGCAATGATTCAGGGAATTTGGACTCGAGCTCCATCTACTCCGGTAAACGGGTCGCTCTGCTGACCCAGCATGGCAAGGAGCGCGTGGTCGGTCCTGTGTTGGAGCGGGAGCTTGGTTGCCGGGTCGAACACATCGTGGGCTACGACACGGATCTACTCGGCACTTTCACCCGCGATATCCCCCGCTCCGGCACACAGCTTGAGGCAGCACGCAAGAAAGCGCGCGTGGGCATGGAATTGTCGGCATTGCCCCTGGGCCTTGCCAGCGAGGGGTCGTTTGGTCAGGATCCGTTCATGGGGATGTTCCCCTGGAACGTTGAATTCCTGATCTGGATCGACCGTGAGCGCGAGTTGGAGGTCGTCGGCGTGGCGCAAGGCAAGGCGAATTTCTCCCACCTGCTGACGGCGGACTGGGCAGCCGCCGAAACGTTCGCCCGCAAATCGAGGTTCCCCGAACACCACGTGGTCGTACGCCCGGAAAGCGAGCACGACCCCCGCATCCGCAAGGGAATCGCCGCCTGGGCGGAACTGGAAATCACCTTTGCGTGGGCGCTGGCGCAATCGGAAAACGGCCACGTGTTTCTCGAAACGGACGTGCGCGCCCACGCCAATCCGACGCGTATGGAAAACATCCGTCTCGCGGCCGAAGACCTCGCACAGAAACTACGTTCCCTGTGTCCAGCCTGCGGCACCCCAGGTTTCTGGAAGGTAGAGCGGGTGGCAGGACTGCCCTGCCGCGACTGTTACGCGCCCACGAACGAGACCCGTGCTGAAACTCATGGATGCCTCATCTGCCCGCATCGCCACACTCGCGAGTTCACCGACCGAAGCTACGCCGACCCGCGTTTTTGCGACAACTGCAACCCGTGATGTTGCCCATGCCCTCGACACGCTGGTCGCGCACATGATGTGCGGCAGGCCAGCCACGAGAGCCGCATGGGTTTTAGATCAATACCGTTCAGCTAAGCGTTTGAATGGTGATTTCTGGGGCGTGGAGGGGTTGCGGCCATTGGGCGTGGCGGAAGCGGCCAAGAGAAGAAGGAGATAGTCCTCCTCCGCGTTGATGTCGTCGACAAGCTCGACCTCGTCAACGTCTGCGCGGTGGGGGTCACGGTTGTCGGCCCTGCGATCATCCATCCATCCAATTGACTCGATCAGCAAACGTCGGGGCGTCGCTAAACTCCACATCCCGACCCGCCCGCGTGTCAGGGGCCTCGCCTACACTGGAAATCGACATGATCACACCTCTTAACGCGGAATCCGCGCCCGCCACCGCCGGCCGCTCGGCCACGCCGATCATTCTCGATTCCAATGGGTATGCGGGCACCGGCAGCGCCCAGCAGAGCCCGTTGCTCGACGGGCTCAACCCGCAGCAGAAAGAAGCCGTCGAATACCGCGGCCAGGCGCTGCTCATCATCGCCGGCGCCGGGTCGGGCAAGACCAGCGTGCTCACCCGTCGGGTGGCGAGCCTGCTCGAAACGCGGGATGCCTGGCCGAGCCAGATTCTCGCGATCACGTTCACCAACAAGGCGGCCGCTGAAATGCGCGAGCGGGTGCACGCCATCCTCGGCCAAGCGTCCGACGGAATGTGGATCAGCACCTTCCACTCCTCCTGCGTGCGCATTCTGCGCCGCGAAGCCGAGAAGATCGGTCTGTCAAGCACCTTCAGCATCTACGACTCGGCGGACAGCAAGGTCACGCTCAAGCGCATCATCAAGGGTCTCGACGCCGACACCTACGGCTTCACGCCCGGATCGGCGGGCGCCAAGATCTCCAAGCTCAAGAACGAACTCGCCGACGCCGATTCCTATGCCCGCAACGCGAACATGAGCGACCCGCAGGAGGTCATGTTCGTCGAGATTTTTCGGCAGTACTCCGCCCGGCTGCGTGCCGCGAGCGCTCTCGACTTCGACGACCTCATCGGTGAGACCGTCTACCTGTTTCGTGCGTTCCCCAAGGTCGCCGCGCTCTACCGGCGGCGGTTTCGGCACCTGCTGGTCGACGAATACCAGGACACCAACCACGCCCAGTACGCCCTCGTGCACGAGCTCACCCGGCCGGTCACGGCCGAACTCGCTCAGGAGATGGAAGACGACGGCGTGCACGTGCGCAATTTGCGCGACGGCAGTGGCGCCATTCCCGGCGCCTCGCTCACCGTGGTCGGTGACTCCGACCAGTCCATCTACGCCTTCCGTGGCGCCGACACCCGCAATATCAGCGGCTTCGAGCGGGACTACCCCGGAGCGAAGGTGATTCTGCTCGAGCAGAACTACCGGTCGACCCAGAACATCCTCTCAGCGGCGAACGCCGTGATCGGCCACAACTTCGACCGCACCGACAAAAAATTGTGGAGTGCGGGCGGCGACGGCGAGAAAATCGTCGGTTTCACGGCGTATTCCGGGCACGACGAAGCCCAGTTCGTCTCGGACGAGATCCAGGTGCTGCACGCAGCCGGCATGGCCTACCGCGACATGGCCGTGTTCTACCGCACCAACGCGCAGACCCGAGCGCTCGAAGAAATCCTGGTGCGCTCGGCCACACCGTACCGGGTGGTCGGCGGCACCAAATTCTATGAGCGGGCCGAAATCAAGGATGCCCTGGCCTACCTCATCGCCGTCGCCAACCCGGTCGACGAACTCGCCCTGCGCCGCATTCTGAACACCCCCAAGCGCGGTATCGGCCCAGCCACCGAGACCGCACTGTCGAGCTTTGCCGACGATAACGAGCTCACCTTTCGGCAGGCAATGCGCAATTGCGCCGCACTGGGTCTCGGCCCGAAGGTGACCGGCGCCATCCTCAAACTGGCCGAACTGCTCGATGCCGCCGCGCTCCTGCTTGTGCCGACGTCGGTGACTGATGACGGCGTGCCAGTCGGCGGCTCCAACGTCTCCGACGTGCTCGAGTTTCTGCTCGGCGGCAGCGGACTGCTGGCCGTGCTGCGGGGCAGCCGTGACCCGCAAGACGAGGTACGGGCCGAGAACATCGAGGAGCTCGTCGCCCAGACCAAGGACTTCAACAAGGAGAACCCCGACGGCGGTCTTGTCGACTTTCTCACCCAGGTGTCACTCGTGGCCGCCGCTGACGACCTCGATGACGCGTCGGGAACGGTGTCGTTGATGACGCTGCACACCGCGAAGGGCCTCGAATACGAGGCCGTGTTCCTCACCGGCGTTGAGGAGGGGCTGCTGCCGCATCAGATGTCGGCGAACGAGCCGGGAGGTCCGGCTGAAGAGCGCCGCCTGTTCTATGTGGGCATCACGCGCGCCCGCAAGCGGCTTTACCTCTCACTCGCCATGACCCGGGCCCAGTTCGGCGATATCAACGTGGCGATGCCGAGCCGCTACCTGCAGGAGATCCCGGCCGAGCTGATCGACTGGAAGCAGTCGCCGGGAATGGCCAACTCGCGCGGCGGCACCCAGCCGCGCGCTCTGAACGCGCGCCGCGATGGCGGCTTCGGTGGCTTTGGCAACTCTTTGACTAGTTCGAGCGACGGTTACGGCGGGCGCAGCGGTTACGGCACCAGCGCGAAGCCGGCCGGCCTGCCGCCGGGCAAGCCGAAGACGGAGTGGGCGAACAAGATCACCGGAACGGTGCGCGACAACGGCAGCCTCGAACTGGCGGCGGGCGACCGCATCCGCCACCACGACTTCGGCGAGGGCCGGGTCAACCAGGTCACCGGCGAAGGAACCAAGCGCATCGCGCACGTGCAGTTCGACACCGCGGGCGCCAAAAAGCTGTTGATCAAGATCGCTCCAATCGAAAAGATCTAGCGTGGAGCCAGCCAAGCCCGAAAGCTTGTGGCAGTGGGCGCGCTCCCTGCGCGGCTTCCAGTTCGAGGTCGCTACCCGGGCCGCAGTCGCCGCGCTCGGTCAGTTCGGTGCCGAGATTCTGATCGGCCGCCACTACGGCGCCGCCCTGCTGTTCGTGACCCCGCTCGCCCTCACCGTGGTGCACCTCACGAGCCCGGGGCCGGTTCCGGTGCCGGCGTTGCTCGTCGATCGCGTGTTGGAGACAGTACTTGGCAGCGTCGTCGCCCTGGTCATTGTGCTGCTCGTGCGCGCGCGGGCCCGGAGACGACCGGCGCTGCCGGGGTAGTCGATAACGGGGCTGTCGGCATCCGCTCAAAGCTGCCGTCGCCCCCATTTGCCCCGCGAAAATGAGGCATAGACGACACACAGATCGTTCACAGGTCATCGATAGGCCATCGATGGGCAGTGGCTCGATGCTCTACTCATGAGCCTCGACACGCGCACCACCCGCACCGGCCCGGCGCTGCTGCATCCGGCCTACAAAAAGCGGATGCGACTGGCCGACACCCTGCAGATCCTCTGCGTGGCGTCGGTCGCCATCGTCATCGCCATCTTTCTCGCCGACGGGGGAGCCGCCCGCTTTTCGACCCCGGCCGACGCGTTCACCTCGCTCGGAATTGTCGCGGGCCTGGTCGGCACCGACCTGCTGCTCGTGATGCTCGTGCTGGCCGCGCGCCTGCCTCCGGTCGACCGCGCCTTCGGGCACGATCAGGCGATGGCCGTGCACCAGTCGCTCGGCAAGCCCGCCCTCTACCTCATCCTCGGCCACGCCGTGCTGCTCATCACCGGTTACGCGCTCGCTGAAAATGTGAATGTTTTCATCGAGGCCTGGAACATGTTCACGGGCCTGCCCGACATGCCGCTCGCCTTTCTCGGCCTCGCGCTCATGATCGGCGTCGTCGTGACCTCGCTCGTCGTGGTGCGCCGAAAGTTTCGCTACGAGGCCTGGCACGCTGTGCACCTGCTGGCCTACCTCTCGGTGCTCGTCGCCATTCCGCACCAGTTGAGCGTCGGTGGTCTGCTCAGGGAGGGTGCCATCGCCCGTTACTACTGGCTGGCCCTGTACGTTGCGGTCGCCGGAAGCATCGTCGTGTTTCGCTTCCTGCTGCCGGTCGTGCGCTCACTGCGGCACCAGCTTCGGGTGGCTTCGATCGAGCAGGTCGCACCCGGTGTGGTCTCGATCACCCTGACCGGACGAAAGCTGCAGCAGCTGCGCGCGACATCAGGACAGTTCTTCATTTGGAGGTTCTGGGCGCACGGACTCTGGTGGCAGGCCCACCCGTTTTCCCTGTCCTCCGCCCCGAGCGGGCGGGGCCTGCGCATCACCGTGCGCGGTCTCGGGGACGCCTCTCGGCAGCTGCCGCAACTGGCGCGCGGCACCCGGGTGAGCTTCGAAGGCCCGTATGGCCTGTTCACCGAAAACGCCCGCACGTCGCCGCGGGTCGTGCTGATCGCGGCCGGCATCGGCGTGGCGCCCATCCGCTCCCTGCTGGAAACCGTCTCGTTCGCGCCGGGCCACGCCACCGTGCTGCTCCGCTCGCACTCGGTCGGCGACACCTACCTGGTCGACGAACTGACGGACCTCTGCCGGGTGCGCGGCGCCCAGCTGCGCGTCATCGCCGGCAAACGACCCAAGGGAGTCAGCACCTGGCTGCCAGCGGATGCCGCCAAAGCCGGGATCACCCTGAAGAAGATCGTGCCGGAACTGACCAGCAGCGACATCTATATCTGCGGCCCCCGGCCGTGGACCGACGCCGTCGTGCGCGACGCCCGTTCCGGCGGGGTTCCCAAGAAGCAGATCCACTACGAAAGGTTCGACTGGTGAGAGCACGTGCAGTAGCCCTGGCCACCCTGGCCTCCGTCTCGATCGTCGGCATAGGCTGGCAGCTGGGCTCCCAGGCGATCGACGCCTCGCAGAGCCTGACCGCCTCCACCGGCGGCACCGCGACGGCTGCGACAGTGACCGCCACAACGGATGCCGCGGCGCAGGCCGCCGCCGCGAACACTGCAGCGTCAGCGGCCGCGCAGTCCGGAACCTTCACCGGCGCGGTGGTGCAGACCCAATTCGGCAACATGCAGGTGTCGGTGACCATCGCCAACGGCGCGATCACCGAGGTCACTCCGCTGCAGCTGACCAACCGCGGCGGCCGATCGGTCGCCATCAGCAACCAGGCCGCGCCGATTCTGCGATCCGAGGTGCTCGCCGCGCAGTCCGCGAACGTGCAAAGCGTCAGCGGCGCCACCTACACGACCCAGGGCTACCTGCGGTCCCTGCAATCCGCCCTCGACACGGCGGGCTTTTAAACGTGGCCGCCATCGGATCCGATCACGAACGCACACTCGCCGGCTCGCCGGTGCGTCCCACGCCCGTGCTGCCGCACGCGGTGGAGTTCGCCCGGGTGGCAGCCCGCACGGCCGCCCGCGCATCGGTCGATCGCACCTGGCCAGCGCTGACTTTCGAGACGATGGGCACGATGGTGAGCCTGCGGCTGGCCGATTCCGATGCGCACACAGTGGGGGAGAGCGCTCGGGTCGAAGCCGCAGAACTCGCCAAGGCGACGTTTCGGCGCTGGGATGAGCGGTTCAGCCTGTACCGGGACGACTCGGAGCTGAGCCGGATCGCGCGTGGGGACATCCGTTTGACGGATTCGAGTGCGAGTGTGCGGGACGCTTACGCGCTCGCGCTGACCTGGCGCGACCGCAGCAATGGCGTGTTCACACCGCATCGCGCCGATGGTGTGTTCGACCTCTCCGGGGTGGTGAAGGCGCTTGCGATAGCTGAAACCGGTGCGGCGTTGACCTCTCGGGGTCTGCTCAACTGGTCCATCAATGCGGGCGGCGATGTTCTGGTCAGCGGCGAGCCGGAAGGTCGGTTTGAAGCGTGGGAATCCGCCGACGGCGCGATGTCGACCGGGCACCGGATGGCCGCTCCGGCAGTGGTCACCGAGCATCCCGAGTGGGTCGTGGCGATTGTCAATCCGGCCGACCGAGGTGACGTGCTGGCCAGCGTGCCGCTGCGGCATCCGCTTCGCGCGGTAGCGACGTCGGGCAGCGCGGAACGCGGCGAACACATCTGGACGGCGCTGAACGGGGAGTTATCGCCGTTTCGTCAGGTGAGCGTGTTCGCCGCCGACATTGTCACGGCAGATGTGCTCGCGACGGCGATCGTGGCCGGCGGCGAAGCGACGCTGAACGAGATGACCGCGCGGTTCGCCATCGACGTGCTTGCCGTGCTGCGCGACGGCCAATTGCTCGCGACACCGGGGCTGCGCCGTGCCGAGTAGACCGGCCCGGACAGATAGCTCGCCCTGCTTGAAGCCCCATGGGCGTGAGGCGCCGTGACTTGCGAAATATCCGCGCTCACGTCAAAGAGAGGCAGATCATGAGCGATGCCAATGAGTTCTGGAGCGACGAGAACCGGGAAATCGACGATCTGGACCGTGATAGGGACCGGGATCTGGACCGGGAGAATGACGACCAGGATCTGGCGGGGCCGGATGCGGATGACCGCAGTATCGACCTTGATCTTGACCCCGACCCGTACCCCGACATCGACTTCGACAACGACGACAGCTACTGACCGTCAGTCCGTATCGGTACCGGCAATCACGTCAAGCGGATGCTCCAGCTCATCCTGCGGCAGGCGAAACAGGAGTGTCGCGGTGGCTCCTGGCTCCGAGAATGCTTCTGGCCGTCAATGCCGCCTCTCGCGCCGCCAAGTGACGGAGCCGACGAGACCTCTGGGGTACGAGACGGCTGGGGTATCAGGCCGGGGTGGGCATCCGCTTGCGAGAAGTGCGCCGCACCAGCGCGGCGATGGCGCGCCAGCCGAGCAGGAAGATGCCGAGCACGATGGTCGTGACGATCGCAAAACTGAGCTGAACGCCCTGGCCGCCGGCCAGGCGCAGCAGGAGGCCGCCGGCCACGGTAGCGATCCAGATGCCGAGGCCGGTCCAGACCACGCTGAGCGGGTGGCGCCAGGCGCGCAGCAACAGCCAGCCGATGATCAGCCCGCCGAGAAATGGCCAAGCAGTCACGCCCAGGCCGGCCAGGGTCTCGCCGTGGCTCAGCCGACCGATCGCGGCGAACAACAGCACGAGGGCGACGTCGAGCACACCCGCGGTGACGATGGATTGTCGAGACATGGTTTCAGCCTAGGTGCGCTAGACGTTGCCGCCGATCAGTGCACCGATGACATAAGTGACCGCGAGGGCGAGGATGCCGCCGATGACGATTCGGGCGATCGCGCGCGGCTTCGGGCTATTGCCGAGGTGCGCGCTGAGCCAACCGGTGATAACGAGGGCGATCAGCACCGCGACGAAGGTGGCCGCGATGCGCCATTCGGCCGGGGGCAGCAGGACGGCGAGCAGGGGGAGCGCCGCGCCGACGGTGAAGGCGATAGCGGATGCGTATGCTGCGTGCCAGGGATTGGACACGTCCTGTTCGGTGATGTGCAGTTCAACCTCGAGGTGCGCGGCGAGGGCATCATGCTCGGTCAGTTCTACCGCGACCTGCTGGGCAGTCTGGGGCGACAGGCCCTTGGCCTGGTAGAAGCCGGCGAGTTCAGCGAGTTCCTCGTCGGGCTCGTTTTCAAGTTCCCAGGTTTCCTTCGCGATCAGGGCGCGTTCGGAGTCGCGCTGGCTGCTCACCGACACGTACTCCCCGAGCGCCATCGAGATCGCCCCGGCGAGCAGGCTCGCGACACCGGCGATGAGGATGACGTGGGAATCCGTGGTCGCGGCGGCGACACCGACGACGAGGGCGGCGACAGAGACGATGCCGTCATTCGCGCCGAGAACTCCGGCGCGCAGCCAGTTCAACCGTGAGGCAAGGCCGGCGGCGTGTGGTTCCACCACGTGAGACAAATTGGTCATGAGTAAGGATAGGCAGGGTGTCGAGGCCTGGTCCAGCAAGGTGTGGCTAGCCTTGCGCGGGCGGTTGGCGTGGGCGGACGCGGATTCAGGGTGCGACCCGACGCCTGATTCACGCGATAGAGTTTCAGATGGTCGGTATGTCTTGATGTCGAGCTATTTTGCGGCAACGACTGCTGTCACCAACAATCTCAATTACCCATCATCATGTAGCGATCTACCGGCACCGGCAGGTGATCGCCACGACGCGGATTGGAAGAGCAGCGTGGACCTTTACGAATACCAAGCGAGAGACCTCTTTGAGGAATATGGTGTACCGGTTCTGCCGGGCATTATCGCCGATACCCCCGCCGAAGTGCGTGCAGCGGCCGAGAAGCTCGGCGGCGTTGTCGTCGTCAAGGCGCAGGTCAAGGTCGGCGGCCGCGGCAAGGCCGGCGGCGTCAAGGTAGCCAAGACTCCGGATGACGCCGAGGCCGCAGGCCAGGGCATCCTGGGCCTGGACATCAAGGGCCACACCGTGCACCGCGTCATGGTGGCGGGAGGCGCCCGCATCAAGCAGGAGTTCTACTTCTCCGTGCTGCTGGACCGGTCCAACCGCTCCTACCTGTCGCTCGCCAGCTACGAGGGTGGCGTCGAGATCGAAATTCTCGCCGTCGAGAAGCCCGAAGCGCTCGCCTACACGGCCATCGACCCCGCGGTCGGCATCGACCTCGCCGTCGCGAAGCAGATCGCGATCGACGCAAAGTTCCCGGCCGAGCTCGTCGACAAGGTCGCTCCGGTCTTCGTAAAGCTCTACGACGTATTCACGGGTGAAGACGCGACCCTGGTCGAGGTCAACCCGCTCGTCCTCACCGAAGAGGGCGACATTATCGCCCTCGATGGCAAGGTCACGATCGACGAGAACGCCGATTTCCGTCACCCCAAGCACGCCCTCCTCGAGGACGCTGCCGCGGCTGACCCGCTCGAAGCCAAGGCAAAGGCCGCCGGCCTCAACTACGTCAAGCTCGACGGTGAAGTCGGTATCATCGGCAACGGTGCAGGCCTGGTCATGTCAACCCTCGACGTTGTCGCCTACGCCGGCGAGAACTTCGGCAGTGTCAAGCCGGCCAACTTCCTCGACATCGGGGGCGGAGCATCCGCTGAGGTCATGGCTGCCGGCCTCGACGTCATTCTCGGTGACCCGCAGGTCAAGAGCGTGTTCGTCAACGTCTTCGGCGGCATCACCGCCTGTGACGCTGTCGCCAAGGGTATTGTGGGCGCGCTCGCCGAGCTCGGAAGCGCCGCCAACAAGCCGCTCGTGGTGCGCCTCGATGGCAACAACGTCGAGGAGGGTCGTCGTATCCTCGCCGAGGCGAACCACCCGCTCGTAACACTGGCCGCCACCATGGACGAGGGCGCCGCCAAGGCTGCCGAACTCGCCCACGCAGCGAAGTAAGGGACAACAATGTCAATCTTCCTCAACAAGGATTCCAAGGTCATCGTTCAGGGCATCACCGGAGGTGAGGGCACCAAGCACACCGCCCTCATGCTCAAGGCCGGTACCCAGGTCGTCGGTGGCGTCAACGCCCGCAAGGCCGGCACCACCGTCGTGCACGGTAACGTCGAACTCCCCGTCTTCGGCACGGTCAAGGAAGCCGTCGAGAAGACCGGCGCCGACGTGTCGATCATCTTCGTACCGCCGGTGTTCACCAAGGACGCCGTTATCGAAGCGATCGACGCCGAGATTCCGCTGCTCGTCATCATCACTGAGGGTGTCCCGGTGCAGGACTCGGCCGAGTTCTGGGCCTACGCCATCAAAAAGGGCAACAAGACCCGAATTATCGGCCCGAACTGCCCCGGCATCATCACGCCCGGTGAAGCACTCGTCGGCATCACCCCGGCCAATATCACCGTCAAGGGCCCGGTCGGACTCGTCTCCAAGTCGGGCACCCTGACCTACCAGATGATGTACGAGCTGCGCGACCTCGGCTTCTCCACCGCGATCGGTATCGGTGGCGACCCCATCATCGGCACCACGCACATCGATGCCCTCGAGGCCTTCGAGAACGACCCGGAGACGCTCGCCATCGTCATGATCGGCGAAATCGGCGGCGACGCTGAAGAAAAGGCCGCCGAGTACATCAAGGCGCACGTCACAAAGCCGGTCATTGGCTACGTGGCTGGTTTCACCGCCCCCGAGGGAAAGACCATGGGCCACGCCGGCGCCATCGTCTCCGACGGAGCCGGAACCGCTCAGGGCAAGAAGGAGGCCCTCGAGGCCGCCGGAGTCAAGGTCGGCAAGACGCCGAGCGAGGCTGCGACCCTGCTGCGCGAGGCACTTGCCGCACTGTAAGTAGAACGTTTGAGGGGCTCGCCGGGTGACCGGCGGGCCCCTTTCTACGTGCGGCCTTGGCAGGCATTGTCACCGGGGCGATATAGGCTCACAACGGATGAACCGCATAACGACCGCCCTGCTCGCCGCTCTTGAGGCATTACTTGTTGTCGCCATCGGCATCGGCATCGCCATGGTGCCGCTCACCGTACTCTGGGCCGCCCACTTCGGCCTGTCCGTCGAATGGTTTGTGTTCTGGCGGGCCGCGGCCGATATCTGGCTGCTCGGTAACGGTGTCGACCTCACGGTGCAGCTCGGCCCGGACGTGGCGGCCGCGCTCGGCCTGGCGGGTGCCGACACCCCTTTTCTGGTCACCGTCGTGCCGCTCGGCTTCGCCATGCTCTCCGTGCTCATGGGTATGCACACCGGCCGTCGCGCCGCCGAAACCCCGCACCGCTGGACCGGCGTCGGCGTCGCCGTGGGCACCTACGCCGTCCTCGCCGCGCTGGTGACCCTGTCCGCCGTCTCGGAGACGGTCACGCCCAACCAGCTGCAGGGGCTTCTGCTGCCGACGCTCATCTATGCGGTCGGCGTTGTGGTCGGGGCGGAACTGGGGCGGCGCCAGACCGTGGAAGTGGCGGAGCGTCTGGATCCGGTGAGCCGGCGCATCCGCTCGTGGTATCGAAAGCTGCCGCAAACCACCCGCATCGTGATCGCCGGGTCCCTGCGCGGCGGAACCGCTGCCGCCGCGGGGGTGCTGATCGTGTCGGCCGTGACCGTGGCCGTGCTTATCGCTCTCAACTATGCGACCATTATCGGGCTGTACGAGGCGGTGCAGGCCGGGGTGTTCGGCGGCGCCACGATCACCCTCGCGCAGCTCGCGCTCATTCCCAACCTCGTCATCTGGGCCGCAGCCTGGTTCATCGGCCCGGGAATCGCGATGGGAGTCGGCACCAGTGTCTCGCCGATCGGCACCGTGGTGGGCACCTTGCCCGGCCTGCCCATCTTCGGCGCGCTGCCGCAGGGCACGCCGGCCTACGGATTTATCGGGCTGCTCGTTCCGGTGTTGATCGGCTTCGCATTCGCGGTCGTGACCCGGCAACGGCTGGATCTCCCCGATGTGCCCGAGCGACGGGTGGCCGAACGAAGTGCGATCGAACACATTCTCACCGGCCTCGGCATGGGCGTGGTCGCCGGAGCGCTGCTCGGGCTGCTCGCCTGGTGGTCGGCCGGCGCGATAGGCCCCGGCCGCCTCGTCGAGGTCGGCCCGAATCCGCTGCTGGTCGGCGCGCTCGCCGCAGCCGAAATCGGTGTCGCTGCGGCCCTCGGCATGCTTGCCGGCCGGGTGCGAGTCCCGTCGGGGCTCCCGGTCAAACGGTAAGCTCAAACGGTGCTGTCTATTGTCGTGCTGATCTCCGGCGGAGGATCCAACCTGCGAGCCCTGCTCGAGGTGTCCGAAGACGCCGAATTTCCGGCGCGAGTCATCGCGATCGGCGCCGACCGCGACGCCGACGGGCTGGAGCTCGGGATCGAATTCGGAATCCCGGCCTTCTCCGTTCCCTTCTCGTCGTTTAAAGACCGGGCGGCCTGGGGCGACGAACTGCTCGCCCAGATTCAGCAGTGGCAGCCCGACCTGGTCATACTCAGCGGCATGATGCGACTGCTGCCGCCCCGCGTCGTCGCCGCGCTGTCGCCGAACCTGATCAACACGCATCCGGCCTATCTGCCCGAATTTCCGGGCGCCCACGCCGTGCGTGACGCCCTCGCCGCCGGCGCCGTGCAGACCGGCGCGAGCATCATCGTCGTTGATAACGGCGTCGACGAGGGCCCCATTCTCGTCCAGGAACGCGTCGATATCGAGCCCGGCGACACCGAAACTTCCCTGCAGAATCGCATCAAGATCGTCGAACGACGCCTACTCATCCAGGCCGTGCTCGATATCGCAAACGGACATATGAACCTCAAGGAGAACTCCAAAGCATGAGTGGACACACCAACGCGCCCAGCACGTACCGTAACCGGGACCAGATCACCATCGAGCGCGCACTCATCTCCGTGAGCGACAAGACCGGCCTGCTCGACCTGGCCGCCGCCCTCAAAGCGGATGGCGTCGAAATCGTTTCCACCGGATCCACCGCGGCCACGATCCGCGCCGCCGGCTACGACGTCACCGACGTGTCGGCCGTCACCGGGTTTCCGGAATCACTCGACGGCCGGGTCAAGACCCTGCACCCGGGCGTGCACGCCGGCATCCTCGCCGACCTGCGCCTCGAAACCCATGAAGCGCAGCTGGCCGAGCTCGGTATCAAGGCCTTCCAGCTCGTTGTCGTCAACCTGTATCCGTTCGTGGAAACCGCCGAGAGCGGTGCCGAACCGGCCGATGTGATCGAGCAGATCGACATCGGCGGACCGGCGCTCGTGCGGGCATCCGCTAAAAACCACGCCAACGTGGCGATCGTCGTCGACCCGGCCAGCTACGGTGAGCTCATCGAGGCCGTCGCTGCTGGCGGTTCGACTCTCAAGCTGCGCCAGAAGCTCGCCTCGCTCGCCTTTGAGCACACCGCCGATTACGACCTGAGCGTGTCGGCCTGGTTCACCGAAAACGTCTACGACCAGTGGCAGGACGACGTCGAGGCGCTCGATGAGGACGTCGAGTTCGCGGCGGCCGACGACGACGAGGATGAGGAAGAGGCGCCGTTCCCCGAGGGGCTCGGCATCGAGGTCACCCGCGAAGCAATTCTGCGCTACGGCGAGAACTCGCACCAGGCCGCCGCGCTCTACGTCGGTGAGGGTGGCCGCGGCATCGCCCAGGCCCGACAGCTGCACGGCAAGGAAATGTCGTACAACAACTACGTCGATGCGGATTCCGCGGTGCGGGCCGCCTTCGACTTCAGCGAGCCGGCCGTCGCGATCGTCAAGCACGCCAACCCGTGCGGAATCGCCATCGCCAAGCCCAACGCGCCGGACGGAATCGCTTCAGCCCACCTGCGTGCGCACGCCTGCGACCCGATCTCCGCGTTCGGCGGCGTGATCGCTGCGAACCGCGTCGTCACGCTCGCCATGGCTGAAACGGTCAACGGAATCTTCACCGAGGTGCTCGTCGCCCCGGGATTCGAGCCGGCTGCGGTCGAGCTGCTCACCCAGAAGAAGAACATTCGCCTGCTCGAGCTGCCGGCCGACTACGAGCGTTCCTCGCTCGAACTGCACCAGATCTCGGGCGGCCTGCTCGTTCAGCAGACCGACAGCTTTGAAGAATTCAGCTCGGCCGGCTGGACTCTCATGGCCGGCCCCGAAGTGGATGCCGCCACTCGCGCCGACCTGGAATTCGCGTGGAAGTCCTGCCGTTCCGTGAAGTCGAACGCCATTCTGCTCGCGCATGCCGGGGCATCCGTCGGGGTGGGAATGGGCCAGGTCAATCGGGTCGACTCCTGCCACCTCGCCGTGAGCCGCGCCGGCGAGCGGGCTGAGGGATCGGTCGCCGCCTCTGACGCATTCTTCCCCTTCGCTGACGGGATCGAAGTTCTGCTCGCCGCCGGAATCAAGGCCGTCGTGCAGCCCGGCGGATCGGTGCGCGACCCCGAAGTCATCGCCGCAGCCACCGCGGCCGGCGTCTCGATGTACTTCACCGGAGAGCGCCACTTCTTCCACTAGAGCGCGCGCAGAGCACCCTGAATCTCGCAGTCAGGGTGCTTTTTGCGCACCCGGGCCGCGCAGGTGTTCCCCCCGCAGCGCGTGCCAGTTATCCTGTTCGAGGCGGTGCCACATAACGGCGCCACCGCATTCGGCTCACAAGGCCCGACACAACGGAGTTTCCATGACCCTCACGCACCCAGCCGCCGCTCTCGATTCCCTCGCGCAGATTCCACTTTCCCACGAGAAAGTGCTGATCACGACTGGAGAACGCTCAGGGCTCCTGATCACGGTCGCCGTTCATTCCACCCGGCTCGGCCAGGCCCTCGGCGGTGCGCGCCTGTGGCAGTACGCCACCTGGACCGACGCCGTAGCCGATGCCCTGCGCCTTTCTGCCGCCATGACCCTCAAGAACGCGGCCGCGGGCCTGAATCTCGGCGGCGGAAAATCGGTCATCTACTTGCCGCTCGGCACCGTGCTGACCGATGCCGAGAAGCGCCTGGCGATGCTCGACCTCGGCGACGCGATCGAGAGCCTGAACGGCGCGTACATGACCGCCGAAGACGTCGGCACGAGCGCCGAACTCATGGCGATCGTCGCCGAACGCACGAACCATGTCTGCGGGCTGCCCGCCGCGAGCGGCGGCGTCGGCGAACCGGCCGATGCAACGGCGGCCGGCGTCTACGCGAGCATCGAATCCACCCTGGAGGCGCTCTTCGGCAGCCGGGAGGTACGCGGCCGCCACCTCGTGGTCTCCGGACTCGGCCAGGTTGGCGGACGCCTGGCCCGAGCCCTCGCCGCGGCCGGCGCCACGCTCACCGTCACGGATATCAACCCCGACAAGCACGCCCTGGCCGAAGAGCTCGGCGCGAGCTGGGTGTCGGTCGCTGACGCGCACCGCGTGCACGCCGACCTGTTCGTGCCGTGCGGCCTCGGCGGCGTGCTGACGTCCGGCGTTATCGCGGAGTTGAACGTGCTGGGCGTGTGCGGCGCCGCCAACAACCAGCTCGCGGTGCCTGCCGGAGCGGCCCAGCTGGACGCGCGAGGCATCCTCTGGGCGCCGGATTTCGTCGTCAACGCCGGGGGAGTCGTCTACCTCGCCATGGCGAGCGAGCCGAACGCTGACCTCGGCCAGATCGCGGCCCGCGTCGCTGCTATCGGCACCGTGCTGACGCAGATCTTCACGGATGCCCGCGCGAGCGAGATCACGACGCTCGCGGCCGCCGAGATGCTCGCCGCTGCACGTCTGCACGCAGCCCGGTAGCCTCTTCAGCCTCTGGGTGTTTTCAGGACTGCGCCGGAAACGGGTGGCCGCTACGCCGGTTACCGTAGCGACTGCCGATATCGGGCGCGGCCACGGGCGCGGCGCGGGTTCCGGCCACGAACGGGCCTGCGGACGGCGCCGCCGGCGACTACTCGCGCAGGTCGGCCGGGATGGTCGGTAGTACCCGCGCGGCAGCCCGGCGCTCCTTGAGCGTCGTGCGGGCAGCCTTGGCCAGCTCCGTGAGAATAGGAATGCCGGAGAGCAGAATGATGCCGATGATGAAGAACTCGGAGTACTTGGCGACGAATGCGAACTGGCCGAGGAAGTAGCCGACCAGGGTGAGGCCGACGCCCCAGGCGAAGGCACCGATCGCGTTGTAGGTCACGAAGCTGCGGTAGCGCATCTTGCCGACGCCGGCAGCGACCGGCACGAAGGCCCGAAATATGGGCAGAAAACGGGCCAAAATGATCGACTTGCCGCCGTGCTTGGCGAAGAAGGCGTTGGTGCGCTCGACGTTCTTCGGGTTGAAGAATCGGTTCTTCTCCCGCGAAAAGACCGCTGGCCCCGCTTTTCGGCCGATGACATAGGCGAGCTGATCGCCGGCGAACGCTGCCACGAATACGACCAGACAGGTCACCCAGATCGGCAGCGGCACCACCCCGGTCGCGGTGAGCAACCCCACCGTGAACAGCAGCGAATCACCCGGCAGGAACGACAGTACGATGAAGCCGGTCTCGACGAACACAACCACGGCAACGCCCAGAAGCACGAACGACCCAAACGAATGGATCAGCCACTCAGAGTCGAGAAAATCGATTCCGAACAGGGTGGGCAGCATGAAGAATCCTTCCAGGACTCGCGATGGCACAGAAATTGGCATGCCCGCGATAGACGTTGCACCCAGACTACGGGACACCCGCCTGTGAATTGCCGAGTGGGCGACGCGGGGCAAGTGGATGCTGCCGCACCAGAAAATCCTTGCCTTCCGCCCCCGGGTTCCCATATTCTGGAAGGCTGCCTGATCCGGGGGGCATGAGACACACATAACTTTCAGGCGCCCAGGAGGCAGACATGACAAAGACAGCACCGATCACGCTCGCACTGATTGCGAACGACGGCGCTCACTTTGGCGCCGGTGCCCCCGTCCCCGCCGCAACTGCGTCCCTCGTCGACTAGCCACCTTCTCGTCGCGCTCGGCCTGGTGCCGACGCCGGCATCGATCTTGTCCCGTCAGCATCCACTCATCACGGCCGCTGGGCGCCCCGCTGACGCGTTTGTAGCGCCGATAAGTGTCGTCGTTTGCAATTTTCCTGTCGCCGGTACTGTTCGGTCTGGCGACCACAGTCATTCGCTGCACCGCCCACTCTGAAATTCAGGGGGCGCAGCCGCATCATCATCAGGACTGGACCATGACCACCACCGCTCCACTCGTACCGCCGTCCGAAGCAGACGTCCCCGCAGGCCGGGCCAACACGTTCCGCAGCCTGCAACGGCTCTACCCCTACGCCAAGCCGGCCCTGCCGCGCATCTACCTCGGTATGGTGGCTGCGCTGCTCGCCGGTCTCGTAGCCCTGGCCATCCCACAGGTTCTGGCCTGGCTGGTGGACGGCCCGCTGAGCCGGGTCGGCAACGGCGACAGCGCATCACAGATCTGGCCGGCCGTGTGGATCGTGCTCGCTCTCGGTGTGCTCGAGGCCATCATGATCGCCCTGCGCCGCTGGTTTGTGCTGACCCCCGGCACCCACATCGAGGCGCGCATGCGCAACCACCTCTATGCCCGGCTGCAGGACCTGCCGGTGAGTTTTCACGATCGCTGGCCGAGCGGCCAGCTGCTCTCGCGGGCCGTGAGCGACCTCAACCTCATTCGCCGCTGGGTGTCGTTCGGACTCGTGCTGCTCGTCGTCAACTTTCTCACCATCGTCGTCGGCGTCGCCATTCTGCTCTGGATGCACTGGCTGCTCGGCGTGATCTTCGTCGTCTGTTCCATTCCGATCTGGATCTACGGCTACGTCTTCGAGGAGAAATACTCGGTGATCGCGCGCCGCAGCCAGGATCAGGCCGGCGACCTCGCGACCGCCGTCGAGGAGTCGGTGCACGGCATTCGCGTCCTGAAAGCGTTCGGGCGCGGCTCGTTCGCGCTGAAGAACTTCGCCTCGCAGGCGGAAAGCCTGCGCGGAACCGAGATCGAGAAGGCACGCGCCATCGCCGGAATTTGGCTCTGGCTGCTGCTCGTGCCCGACGTGGCATTCGCGCTATGCCTCGTGACCGGCGTTTGGCTCACCAGCCAGGGCGACCTCAGCGGCGGCGAACTGCTGGCGTTCTTCGCCACCGCAACCGTGCTGCGGTTTCCGGTGGAGTCGATCGGGTTTCTGCTGTCGATGACCTTCGACTCGCGCACCGCAACCGACCGATTCTTTGACATTCTCGACACCCCGAACGAGATCACCGACCCCGACAAGCCGTCCACCCTGGCCGCGCCGCTCGGCCGACTCGCCTTCGAGAACGTGCACTTTCGCTACCCGGATTCGCCGGAGCGCTTTCCCGACCTGCTCGACGGCATCGACCTCGTGCTCGAACCGGGGGAGACCATGGCGCTGGTCGGGCTCACCGGCTCCGGAAAGAGCACCCTGACCGCGCTCACGACCCGCCTGTATGACGTGACCGCGGGCGCTGTGACGCTCGACGGCGTCGACGTGAGGGCGCTCAGTCGCGAGGAGTTGCGCAGCCACCTAGCCATGGCATTCGAGGATGCGACGTTGTTCTCGGCATCCGTCCGGGACAACGTTCTGCTCGGGCGTGCCGACCTGTCCGAAAACACTCCCGAAGCGGATGCCGCGCTCGCGCAGGCCCTGCAGATCGCGCAGGCCGGTTTCGTGCACGACCTGCCGCTCGGCGTGGACACCCTGGTCGGCGAGGAGGGCATGAGCCTGTCCGGCGGGCAACGGCAGCGCCTGGCGCTGGCGCGCGCGGTCGCGGCGCGGCCATCCGTTCTGATTTTGGATGACCCCCTGTCGGCGCTCGATGTGAACACCGAGTCGCTCGTGGAGAACGCACTGCGCGAGGTGCTCGTCGACACCACGGCGCTCATCGTGGCGCACCGTCCGTCGACGGTCATGCTCGCCGACCGGGTGGCGCTGCTCGAGAACGGCCGTATCACCGCGGTCGGCACGCACTCGGAGCTGCTGCGCACCAGCCCGCACTACACCTTCGTCATCTCCAGCCTCGAAGACGAAGAACGCAGAGAATCGAACCGAGCGGGAGGATCGCTGTGAGTGTCAGCGGCGTCAAGGGCGAGGAACGCCACGACTTCACCAGGGCCGAAAGCAAACAGATTCGGGCTCGTTCGCTGCGGCTGCTTGGCTCGTTGCTGTTTCCGGTGCGCGCCAAGGTCGTGCTTGCCATGCTGGTCGTGGTCTTCTCGACCGCCGCCCAGGTGTCCGGCCCGGCGCTGATCGCGTTCGGCATCGACCGCGGCTTGCCCGCATTGCTCAAGCAAGACTGGATGCCGCTCGCCGCGACCGGCGCCATCTATCTCGTCGCCGGGGTGCTCGGCGCGCTGCTCATCGCCTGGTACACAGTGTTGAGCGCCCGGGTGAGCCAGGCCGTGCTGATCGACCTGCGCAAGCGGGTGTTCCTGCACACCCAGAAGCTCAGCCTGGATTTTCACGAGTCGTACACCTCGGGCCGCATCATCTCGCGCCAGACCAGCGACCTCGACGCCATTCGGGAGCTGCTCGACTCCGGCATCAACCAGCTGGTACAGGGCATCCTCTATATGTCGTTCACCGCGATCGCTCTCGTGCTGCTCGACGGCACCAGCGGACTCGTACTGCTCGGCGCGCTGCTGCCGCTGGTCATTCTCACCCGCTGGTTCCAAGTGCGCTCGCAGAGCCTGTTTCGACAGTCCCGGGTCGCCTCGGCGAGCCTGATCGTGACCTTCGTCGAGACCATGACCGGCATTCGCGCGGTGAAGGCGTTTCGCACCGAAAAGCACAACGAAACGGTGTTCGGCAAACTCGTCGAAAGCTACCGTATGGTCAACGCGCGCGTGATTCAGCTGTTTGGAGTGTTTGATCCGGGGCTCGTGCTGATCGGTAACGTGACGGTCGCGGCCGTGCTGCTCGTCGGCGGTTTTCGGGTGGCCGATGGCCAGCTGGCCATCGGCGCGCTGCTCGCGACGCTGCTCTACACCCGCCGGTTCTTCGATCCGATGGAGGAGATGGCGATGTTCTACAACTCCTATCAGTCTGCTGCGGCGGCGCTCGAAAAGATCTCGGGTGTGCTCGAGGAGCGCCCGGGCGTGCCCGATCCGGTCGCCCCGGTCGACCTCTGGGAGGCTCGCGGGCGGGTGCGATTCGACAATGTGCAGTTCGCTTACCAGGTCGATCGGGAGATTCTCCCGCACTTCGACCTCGACATTCCGGCCGGGCAGACCATCGCCCTGGTCGGATCGACCGGAGCCGGCAAATCCACCCTCGCCAAGTTGATGAGCCGCTTCTACGATCCAACGGATGGCCGGGTGCGGCTCGACGACGTCGACCTGCGCGACCTGCACCCCAAGGACCTGCGCCGGGCGATCGTCATGGTCACCCAGGAGGCCTACCTGTTCAGTGGTTCGGTCGCCGAGAATATCGCCATCGGCAAACCGGATGCGTCGGCGACAGAAATTCGCGCCGCCGCGGCCGCCGTCGGTGCTCACGACTTCATTGAGAGCCTGCCGAACGGGTACGACACCGACGTGAACAAACGCGGCGGGCGGGTGTCGGCCGGTCAGCGCCAGCTGATTTCGTTTGCGCGGGCTTTTCTGGCGAACCCGGCGGTGCTCATCCTCGATGAGGCCACGTCGTCGCTCGACATTCCCAGTGAACGGCTCGTGCAGGAGGCGCTGCAGACTCTTCTGGCCGATCGCACGGCCGTGATCATCGCGCACCGGCTGTCGACGGTCGCGATCGCCGACCGGGTACTCGTGATGGAACACGGCCGCATCGTGGAAGACGGCACCCCGAACGACCTCATCTCGGGGACCGGCCGCTTCGCGACGATGCACGCCGCCTGGCGCGACTCCCTGGTGTAAGGGCCTCCGGGGCGACGAGCCTCCTCGTCGCCCCGGCCAACGAGTTTGTGCCGCGCTACGGTTGCGCCAATGCGCGGGTCTTCGGGTCCGGCCAGGGCTCCCGCGCCTCGCGAAGCCGGGCAATTTGTGTAGTCGAGCAGGGCGGGACTCGTCGGGCAGGAGGCCGAGGTATTGATGGGTTTCGGAGATGCGTCTGGCGACATGACGATTATGTCGTGAAGTTTGTATTAGCTCGACACGACGTAACTTCATACATAGGCATACAGATATGAGCACTTTCTCGTTGATCGATTTAACCAAGTTGACGACGTGCACACTGGTGGCGATCGCAATCGTTGCGGCGGCGGCGGCGGCTGTTGCTGCGAGCGACGGAGTGCTGGGCAAACTGGCGCACCGTGTTTTGCCGCTCGTGGTTCACGTTCCCGACGCTCAGCTCGTTGCTGTCACTGTGGAGTGGTGGCGGAGAAGGCTGGCCGGAATGGCAGGCGGTGTTCTTGTCGGAACGGCCGCCGCAAGCACATTTGTCTGGTGGGTCGGCGCGAACCGCAGTCACCCAGTTGCTGATCTGATCGTCGCAGGTGGGAGCGCCGGAGGCATCTTTTGGTTCGACGCGCACCCGTCTGGCCCGTTTGTAGGCATGCTCGGTATCCATCCCCGGTACCTCCATCAGAAGCACCCGCCAGGCGGCGGCGAGTTTCTCGGCGGTGATTGTCTGATCCAGGGTGCCCAGGCCTCGCAGCAGGGCGTCACCAACCAAGGCTGAAGGTTCAACGCGAGATGCCGGTGCCGGGCCAGGATTGGGGCCCGGCACCGTTATGTGCGCGGCGACCGCTGTGATTGAGCCGAGCGCGCGGCGCGGCAATCGAGCACGCTACGTGGGCGGTGACCAGCGCGCGGCGCGGTAATCGACGCGGTAGGCGGCATCCGCTTCGATGGTGCTGGCAGCGGCAGACCGCAGCAACGGCGTGTGCTCGGCTTCGTAGTGCGGCAGCGCCTGGGCCGCATGACCGATCGGCGGATGCCCGCTGGCGCGAATCACCCGCCACCAGGCCACGTCGGAACCGTAGCGGGCCATTACCTGGCCGACGGCACGGGCGGCGCGGGAACCGAGCTGCGCGGCCACGCCGCCGTAGGTCATCACCCGACCCGGTGGGATCGAATCGACCACGCCGAGCACCCGGGAGACGAAGTCCTCGGGCCCACTCACTAAAGAAATTAGAGCTGCAGGGAGCCGATGACCTCGCCGAACTGGGTTTCGCCGACATCGACGAAACCGAGCCGGTGGAAGAAGGCCTCCGGGCCGTCGGCGCCCGGCTCCCAGATGACGTTGACGTGGTCGAAGCCGCGATCACGGGCTTCAGCGGCGAGGGCTTCAGCGGCGAACTTGCCGACACCCTGACCCTGAGTCTCCGCGTTGACGTTGATGCGCCAGATGCAGGCGCGAAATTCTTCGTGCTCGGAGTTCGGGTCGAAGTTGCCGTGGATGAAACCAGCGACGACGCCGTCGAGAAGTACCACGCGCTGCCACGAGGTGGCCGGGTTGATCACCGAGGCGGCGACCGAATACGAGACCGGTGCAATGAATTGTTCCTGGCCAGGCTTGAGGCTCAGATTGTTGGCCGCGACGATGTTTCGTGCGGATAATTCTTCCAGCTTCAGCTCACCCATGTGTTCAGGCTAACGTGCGTCCGGGGTAGCCGGTAGTCGAGAGGGCGTTTGGCCCCCGCAATTCACCTCGCAAATTTATCTCGATGTCAAGATAGTTGCCGGCCTCTAGTAAGCTCGAGGGTGGTCGTGACGGCCACACTGAATAAAGAGGAGATATTTTTGTCGAAGATCAAGGTTGAGGGAACAGTAGTCGAGCTCGATGGCGACGAGATGACCCGCATCATCTGGCATGCCATCAAAGAAACGCTCATTCACCCGTACCTCGATATCGACCTCGAGTACTACGACCTCTCCATTCAGAAGCGCGACGAAACCAACGACCAGATCACGATCGACGCGGCCCACGCCATTCAGAAGCACGGCGTCGGCGTGAAGTGCGCGACCATCACGCCCGACGAAGCGCGGGTTGAAGAATTCGGCCTCAAGAAGATGTGGCTCTCGCCGAACGGCACGATTCGCAACATCCTCGGCGGCACCATCTTCCGCGAGCCGATCGTCATCTCCAACATCCCGCGCCTCGTGCCGGGCTGGAACAAGCCGATCATCATTAGCCGTCACGCTTACGGCGACCAGTACAAGGCCACCAACTTTCGGTTCAAGGGCAAGGGCACGCTCAGCATGACCTTCACCCCGCAGGACGGCAGCGAGCCGTCCACGTTCGAGGTGTTCGAGGCCCCGGGCGACGGCGTCGCCATGGGCATGTACAACCTCGACTCGTCGATCACCGACTTCGCCCGCGCCACCCTGGCTTACGGCCTCGAGCGCAACGTGCCGGTCTTTCTCTCGACCAAGAACACCATCCTCAAGGCCTACGACGGTCGGTTCAAGGACATCTTCCAGGACATCTTCGACGCCGAGTTCAAGACGGCGTACGAAGCGGCCGGCCTCAGCTACGAGCACCGCCTCATCGACGACATGGTCGCCTCGGCCATGAAGTGGGAGGGCGGCTACCTCTGGGCCTGCAAGAACTACGACGGCGACGTTCAGTCCGACACCGTCGCTCAGGGCTTCGGCTCGCTCGGCCTGATGACCAGCGTGCTCTCCACCCCCGACGGCAAGATCGTCGAAGCTGAAGCCGCCCACGGTACCGTCACGCGTCACTACCGCCAGCACCAGCTCGGCAAGCCCACCTCGACCAACCCGATCGCGTCGATCTACGCCTGGACCCGTGGCCTGTCGCACCGCGCCAAGCTCGACAATAACGCGGCCCTGGCTGAGTTCGCCCTGACCCTCGAAGACGTCGTCATCAAGACCGTCGAGAGCGGCAAGATGACCAAGGACCTCGCACTCCTGGTCGGCCCGGACCAGACGTACCAGACCACCGAGGAATTCCTCGCCTCGCTCGCTGAGAACCTGCAGACCCGCCTGGCGTAACCCGCACCAGCCCAAAGGACCTCGACCGTTTTCGGTCGGGGTCCTTTTTGCGTACACGAGTGGATGCCGACCCGCTGCGGTACCCGAATCTGCGCGCTGGTGGTGAGCCGGCGGTGCGTCAGCCGGCGAGTGCGCCGGCCGCCTGGGAAACGTCGGAGGTCGTGCAGAGCTGACCCAGACTCCCCGCCTGCGGGACCTGGGGACTGCCCCTATCCGGGGGTCGCCGAGCGCGCTACGGTCACGAGCGAACTGTGCATCGGAACAGTTTTTGTTTCTGTTGTGGAACGAGACCACCTCGCACCCTTATCGGATTGGACACCCACGTGAGTTCTTTCTTCAGGCGCACGATGTCGTCGCCGGATGCTGCGCTGAAGCCAGCGTCAACATCTCGCACACGCCGCCGCGCCACAATCGCCGCCGCCGTCACCCTTGCCCTGGTGGGCGCATCAACACTCGTCGGCGGGGCTCCGCCCGCGCTGGCAGCGTCAGCCGCAACCGGCCTCGCCGGAAGCATCGGCTCGCCCAGCGGGCAGCGGATGGACTTCACCGCGGGCCGTTACATTGTGACCCTGAGTGACGATGCTGTCGCCCTGTATCGCGGCGGAGTCAACGGGTTCTCGGCGACGATGCCGGGCCTGGGCGCCAAACTCGACGCGCAGAGTCGCTCGGCCGAAACCTACCGGGACTACCTGACTCGCCTGCAGAGTGAACTGGCGGCATCCGTTGACGCCACAGTGGGGGCGTCGTACACGTTCGGGCTCAACGGATTCTCGGCAGAGCTCAGCGGTAAGCAGGCGGCGGCGCTCGCCGCGAAGAAGAACGTGGTGTCGGTGGTTCCCGACACCCTCCTGCACCTGACCGCCGAGTCGTCGACCGACTATTTGCGGTTGAGCGGCCCGACCGGGGTCTGGTCCAAGCTGGGTGGCCCGAGCAAAGCCGGCAAGGGCGTGGTGATCGGGGTGCTCGACTCAGGAATCGCGCCGGAAAACCCGTCATTCGCCGGCGACGCGCTCGGCACAACGCCCGGCGACGAGCCGTGGCTCGACGGTGACACGATCACCATGAACAAGGCCGACGGCAGCACCTTCACCGGCACCTGCCAGACCGGCGAGCAGTTCGCTGCGAGCGACTGCAGCACCAAGATCGTCAGTGCGCGGTACTACCTCGACGGGTTCGGCGCCGACCAGATCGGCACGGCCGCGACCGGCGAGTACGTCTCCCCGCGCGACGGCGACGGGCACGGTTCGCACACGGCGAGCACCGCCGGCGGCAACTTCGAGGTCGCCGCCAACGTCAACGGCGTCGACTTCGGTTCCATCTCAGGTGTCGCTCCGGCCGCGAAAATCGCGGCCTACAAGGTGTGCTGGTCCGGCCCCGATGCCACGACAGCGGATGATGACGGCTGCGCCGGCTCCGACATTCTGGCAGCCCTCGACCAGGCGATCGCCGATGGCGTCGACGTGATCAACTTCTCAATCGGCGGCAGCCCGGCTCAAACCACTTTTTCGCCGTTTGACCAGGCATTTCTGGGAGCTGCGGCGGCGGGAATCTTTGTGGCGGCATCCGCTGGAAACGCCGGCCCTGGCCCGTCGACCGTCGACAACGTCGCCCCATGGATCACCACGGTCGCGGCGAGCACCATTCCGGCCTTCGAAGCCACGGCCACCCTTGGCAACGGTTCGGCCTACGCCGGAGCGTCGATCACCGTGGACCGTACGCCGGGAGCGACGCCGCTGTCGGGTGCTCTGGTGCGGGCTGATCTCGTGTCGGTCGACGGTTTCGAGCCGGCCGACGCGCTGCTCTGCGCGCCGAACTCGCTCGATACGGCGAAGGTGGCCGGCGCGATCGTGTTCTGTGAGCGCGGCGTCTACGACCGGGTCGCCAAATCGGCCGAGGTTCTGCGGGCCGGCGGCAGCGGAATGGTGCTGGTCAACCGCACCCCGCTCGACGTCGACCCGGACGAGCACTCGGTGCCGAGCATCCACCTCGATGCGCCAGCCTTCGACCCGATCTTCGCCTACTCGGCGACCGGCGGTGCGACGGTCACGTTCACTCCGGACAACACGACGGCCGAGCAGACTCCGGTGCCGCAGGTTGCCGGATTCTCCTCGCGTGGACCGTTGCTGGCCGACGGCGGTGACCTGCTCAAGCCCGATATCGCGGCCCCCGGCGTGGGAATTCTCGCCGACGGTGCCAACGCGGCCGGGGAAGACCCGACGTTCCAGTTCCTCTCCGGCACCTCGATGGCCAGCCCGCACATCGCCGGCCTGGCCGCGCTCTATCTCGGGGTGCGGCCGCTCGCGACGCCCGCCGAGATCAAGTCGGTCATGATGACGACCGCGCTGGACACCGTCGATTCCGCCGGTGTGCGCGTGACCGACCCGTTCGCGCAGGGTGCCGGAGAAGTCACCCCGTCGGCAATGGACTTTCCAGGGCTGATCTACCAGAGTGGTCCGGCCGATTGGCTGGCCTACCTGCAGGGGATCGGGTTCGATGCCGGCGTTGCGCCGATAGACGCGAGCAACCTGAACCTGGCGTCGATCCAGATCGGTGCCCTCACGGCGCCGGAGACGATCACCCGCACGGTGACGGCCGTCCAGGTCGGCACCTACACCGCCACTCCGATCGAGATTGCCGGCATTGATGCGGTCGTTTCTCCAGCCGAGATGACGTTCGCGAGCGTCGGTGAGACGCAGAGCTACACGGTGACGTTCACCAGAACGGATGCCCCGCTCGACGTCTTCGCCACCGGCTCGCTGGACTGGGGCTACGGCGATGGCGGCTCGGGTGACCCTGGCGACTTCTTCTCCATCGTGCACAGCCCGATCGCGGTTCGTCCGGTCACCGTCATCGCCCCGACCGAGGTGGCTGGCGCCGGCGTGGACGGCACGGTCGATGTGACCGTCGCCCCCGGCGGGTCGGAGCCGGTGGCGCTGAACCTCAGCGGCCTGGCCAACGGGGTACACCAGAACAACGCCGACGACCCGTCCAGCCCGCACACCGATGCGGGCACGACCGGCGACCAGTTCGCCTACGAGGTGGAGATTCAGGGCGACCGGCTGGCTCGGTTCGACCTGAACGCCGTGGATGATTCTTCCGACCTCGACCTGTTCGTGCTGCTGCTCGACGGCCCGGGTGGCAACCCGATCGCCGGCTGGCAGTCGGCCACCGGATCCGCCGATGAGCATGTCGACCTAAGCGACCCGGAGGCCGGCTTCTATCAGGTCATCGTGGACGTCTTCTCGGGCACGACCGCGTTTGACGTGAACACGTTTTCGGTTTCGTCTGGCGAGCCCACGAACGGGTTCGCGGCGACGCCGCCGACGATTCAGGGGCCGCAGGGTGTGCCAATCACGTACGCGCTGAGCTGGGCCGGCCTGGTGCCGAACACGCCGTATCTGGGCGTGGTCGACTATGGCGACAGCTCGGCGTCAACGGTTCTCGCCATCGCGGCGAGCGAAGGCAGCGAACCGGTACTGAACACGGTGGCGCCGAGCATTTCGGGCACGCCCGAGATTGGTTCGGTGCTGACGGCTGACCCCGGCCAGTGGACCACCGCGGGTTTGACCTTCGGCTTCCAGTGGCAGAGCGACGGCGTCGACATCGCCGGCGCGACTTCGGCGACGTTCAAGCCGACGGCGGCGCTCGCCGGAACGACACTGACCGTGCTGGTCACTGCGTCGGTGCCGGACGGGGCCAGCGCAACGGCGACCTCGGCCGGGGTCGTGCTGAAGTACGCCGCGAAGGTGGCGGTGAGCCTCAACCACCGAGCCGTGTTCTTCTCCAGTCGCGTCACCGCGTCGATCACGGTCACCAGCAAGGGTGAAGTGGGCGACACTGCCACCATCACGGTCGACACGCGCCGCTTCACGGTGGCGCTCGATGAGAACGGGCGCGGCAGCGTGACGCTGCCGAAGCTCAGCCGTGGCCTCTACAAGGTCGCCGGGCAGTACGCCGGCAACGACCTGGTCGCGGCCGCGAAGAGCGCGTCGCGCTCGCTGCTGATCGTGCGGTAGCCCCCGCGGCAGTGGTGCCCGGTCCCTAACCGCAATCTGGACGGGGCCCGGGCCCGGAAACCGGGCCCATGATGGATCATGGGCCCGCTTCCCTAAGGTGGGCCCGGCGACGTGGGGCGACTGATCAAGCATCAGTCGCCCCCACTCGTACTTCCGCGTTGCTCCCGCTCCGGTGCTTTCCGGGCCCGGGCCCGGAAACGGGGCCCATGATGGATCATGGGCCCGCTTCCCTAAGGTGGGCCCGGGCCGGGAACGGGTTTCGAGGCTGGGCAGTTTAGGCTGGAGGGATGCGACTGGCGGGATGGATGCGGGGGCGACTCCGGGCATCCGCTGTACCCGAACCGGGCGTCAGCCCGAAACCGCGGCTGAACCGCGACGTGATCGTGCTCGGCGTCATCGCCTTCTTTGTAATGGTGGGCTTCGGCGTCGTCGTGCCGGTGCTGCCGGTCTACGTGCAGAGCTTCGGTGTCGGCAACCTCGAGGTCGGCGCGGTTGTCTCGGCCTTCGCTCTCATGCGGTTCGTGTTCAGCCCGGCCTGTGGTCGCCTGATCGACTGGGCTGGGGAACGAACCGTGCTCGCCGTCGGAATCGGCATTGTCGCACTCTCGAGCGGACTGGTCGGGGCGGCCGACAGCTACCTGCAACTGTTGCTGTTGCGCGGGGCCGGCGGCATCGGCTCCGCCATGTTCTCCGTGTCGGCCATGACGCTGTTGCTGCGCACGGCCGAACCGGGCCGCCGGGCCCGCGCGATCGGCTTCTACCAGGGCGGATTCCTCATCGGTGGCATGGCCGGCCCGGCGATCGGCAGTCTGCTCGCGACCATCTCGCTGACCGCACCTTTCTTCTTCTACGCCGGAACCCTCACCGTGGCCGGCCTGGTCGGGCTGTTCCTGTTGCGCTCGGGCGGCCGGGGCAGCGCGCTGGCCGGCGCCGACGCATCCGCTGTGCGCACGCCGTTTCGCACCGTGCTGCGGGACGAGCGCTTTCGCGCGGCCTGCCTCGCGAATTTCGCGCAGGGCTGGACCTCGCTCGGGGTGCGCACCACCCTCATTCCACTGTTCGTGGTCGTCGTGCTCGGGGGGACGAGTTCGTGGACCGGGATCGCGTTGGCTGCCGCAGCCGTCGCCCAGGCGCTCGCGCTCGCTCCGGCGGCCCGGTTTGTCGACACCGTCGGCCGTAAACCGGCCATTATCGGGGCATTCGCTGTGGCCGGGCTCGCGATCGTTGCCATCTCGTTTGCGCCGAACATCTGGGTGCTCGGCGCGCTGCTCTGCGTCTACGGGGTCGCCGCCGCCTTCATGGGCACCGCTCCCGCCGCGGCGGTCGGCGATGCGGCCGGCGCGCGCGGGGGCCGCCCGGTCTCGATGTTCTCCATGTGCGCGGATGCCGGTGCGATCGTCGGTCCGCTGGTTGCCGGCCTGCTCGTCGACGCCTTTTCGTTCTCGGCCGGATTTGCCGTCGGCGCCGTGTTCCTGCTGATCGCCGCCGCCTATGCGCTGCGGATGCCGTCCGAGCGCCGCGTCGCCGCCTGAGTCCGATGGGGCGGCGTCAGGTCGGTCACGCGCGGGTGGCTTATTCAGGACAGGCCAATGCCGCACGCCGAACTTCCGCATGATTGCGGGGCGCTCGCACGGCGTCGGTGGCCGATTTTCCGAAATAGTCACAGGAAAGCGCGCGTGAGCGGTTGGGTTGGGAATACCGCGGCACGTTCATGCGTTTGCATGAATATCAAACTCGCCAGGAGGACCTCATGACAGTACAGACCACCGGACTGCACCACGTCACCGCGATTGCCGGTGCCCCACAACGCAACATCGACTTCTACGTGACCGGGCTGGGACTTCGTCTCGTCAAGAAAACCGTCAACTTCGACGACCCGGGCACCTACCACCTGTACTACGGCGACGATTCCGGCCGGCCCGGCTCGCTGCTCACCTTTTTTCCCTGGACCGGCATTCGCAGCGGCCACACCGGCGCCGGCCAGTCGACCACGACCGCGTTCTCCGTTCCGGCCGGCAGCATCGGCTGGTGGAAGGACCATTTCGCCAAGCTCGGTGTGGAATCCGCCGTGACCGGGCGCTCGTCCCACGAGGAGCGGCTCTCGCTGCGCGACCCCGACGGGCTTCAGCTCGACCTGGTGGCATCTTCAACGGTGGATCCGCGCAATCCCTGGGATTCCGCATCCGTTCCCGCTGAATTCGCGGTGCGTGGGCAGCACTCGTCGGTGCTCACCGTCGCCGACCCGGCGAAGACCGTCCAGGTGCTCACGGACGACCTCGGCATGCACGTCATCTCTGAAACGGATGGCCGCACTCGCGTTGGTGCCGGCGATGGCGCGCCCGGAAACCTCGTAGACGTGCTCGCCGACCCCTCCGGAACCCCCGGCCTGACCGCCGGCGGCAGCGTGCACCACGTGGCCTTCCGGGTGCCGGACCGCGCCACCCAGGCCGAATGGCGTGAACAGCTCGCCGACCGCGGTTACGGCGTGACCGCTATCCTGGACCGCCAGTACTTCACCTCGATCTACTTTCGCGAACCCGGCGGCGTGTTGTTCGAACTCGCCACCGACACCCCCGGCTTCGACATCGACGAGCCGCTGCTCGAACTTGGTCGCTCGCTCAAGCTGCCGCCGTGGCTCGAGCCGAGCCGCGAGGCCATCGAAAACGCGGTGGCGCCGATCGTGCTGCCGCCCGAGAATAACCCGGCGGTAGTGGATGCTCCAGCGCCGGTCACCGCCTCGGTCACCGAATGAGCGACGCGACGCCGCAGGCCGAGTGGCCGCACCTGTTTCGCCCGGGCTCGAACGACGCCCGCGTGCTGCTGATGTTGCACGGGACCGGGGGCAACGAGCAGGAGATCGCCGGGCTCGCCAGCGCGCTCGATCCCACCGCTGCGATACTCGCCCCGCGCGGTCGGGTGCAGGAGAACGGCATGAATCGTTGGTTCCGGCGACTGTCCGAGGGTGTGTTCGACACCGCGGACGTGGCCCGACGCTCTGACGACCTCGCCGCGTTTCTGACCTGGGCGCGCGCCACCTACGCGCTCGGCGACCGGCCGATTGTTGCCGTCGGCTTTTCCAACGGCGCCAATATTGCCCTGGCGACGGCGCTTCTGCACCCGGCGGTGCTGCCTCGCGTGATTGCGTTCTCCGGCATGCATCCGCTCGCGCCCTCGCTCGACGCCGACCGCGGGATCGACGCGCGGGTCGCTGCCGGAGATTTGAGCGCATCCGCTGTGTTGCTACTGAATGGTCGAACCGACCCGATGGCTCCGCTCGGCAGTGTGCAGAAGCTCGCGACCATGCTCGAAGAGCGCGGTGCGCAGGTGCAGTCGGAGCTGCGCCCCGGTGGCCACGGCATCACCGAAACGGATGTCGCCGCCGCGGTGGCCTGGTTGGCCTAGCCCCGCGAGAGCGCAAAAAGTGCCCGTTTGACACGTTCAATCGGGCACTTTTTGCGCTCTCGCGCAACGGGTTAGCGCAGCTCTGTGCGACCGGAGATGACGCCGCTGACCGTCGCGACGACGGCGAAGATCACCGTGATGATGGGGAATCCGAGGTCCCACCAGGCCATGGCCGCCGCGCCGAAGATGGCGATTTCGATGAACGCCTTGCCGAACGGGTCGAGGCGGAACACCGCCTTGGGGGAGCGGAACAGCGCCCAAACCAAAACGGCGAAGGCGGGGGCGGCGAGTCCGACCAGCACCCCGGGCCAGGGGAGCGGCCAGGCCAGGAAGCCCCAGATGCCGAGGCTGATGAAGGCGAAGAGTTCGAGCACGAACCGGAGCATGTCGTTGGGGCCGATTTTCGGCAGGGCGCGCGTGTCTGTCACCCGTCAATCTTACCGATCCGCCGTGCCGTCGCTTTCCGGGCCCGGGCCCGGATAGCGGGCCCACGATAGATCATGGGCCCCGGACCGTAAGGTGGGCCCGGGCCGCGCGAGGGTGCTGGGTGGTTCAGGCCGTGCGGGGCCTGGGCCCCGTCCCCGGCTACTTGAAGATGATCGTGCGGGCACCGTCGAGCAGCACCCGGTTCTCGGCGAACCACTTCACCGCCTGGGTCAGCGTGCGGCTCTCCTCGTCCTGCCCGATCGACACCAGCTCGGCCGGAGTGCGCGAGTGGTCGACGCGCACGACGTTTTGCTCGATGATCGGTCCTTCGTCGAGGTCGCCGGTCACGAAGTGTGCGGTCGCGCCGATGAGCTTGACGCCGCGGGCATGCGCCTGGCGGTACGGGTTGGCACCCTTGAAACCGGGCAGAAATGAGTGGTGAATGTTGATGGCGCGCCCGCCCAGCCGTGCGCACAGCTCCGGCGAGAGGATCTGCATGTAGCGGGCGAGCACGACGAGTTCGATATCGAGCTCGTCGACCGCCTCGATGACGCGAGTTTCAAAGTCGGCCTTGCTGGCAGCATCCGTTATGGGCAGTGATTCGAACGGCACGCCATAGAACCCGACCAGGTCGCGCAGGGTGCCGTGATTGCTCAGCACGAGCGGAATCTCCACCGGAAGCTGGCCGCCGCGCTGGCGAAACAGCAGATCGTTGACGCAGTGCCCGGCCGAGGACGCGAGCACGAGCGTGCGCAGCGGGCGCCCCACGACATCGATGATCGACGCCATCGCGTAGCGCTCGATCACCGGGGCGAGCGCCGCCTCGAGTGCGGGTCGGGTCACCGGGGACTGCACCTGCAGGCGGATGAAAAATCGTCCGGTGTCGGCGTTGGAGAATTGCTGGCTCTCCGAGATATTGCCGTGCGCCTGCACGATCGCGCCGGTGACGGCGTGCACGATTCCGGGCTGATCGGCACAGACCAGCGTGATTACCCAGTGATGCGGAGAAGTCATCCGACCAGAATACCGGGCCGGCGAGCGGATGCTGCTGACCGGCCGAACCCGCCGGCGCCACGAGCGGATGCTGCTGACCTTCAGCCCCGGCCCGAGCCCTGCTCGATCCCGACGCACTGGCTGCCTGCCCGCCCAGTTGACCCGCCAGCACCGTCCGGTACACTCGACGTGGTCGCGCTGAACAAGCCGGCCCCGGGCGCGCACGTCGGCGCGCAGCCGGCTCCGGTGCGAACGACCGGACGCCCGCCGAGCCACCAGTATGAGTGCATCCATGACCAATACCGCCAACATCTTTCTGCCCACCGTGCCGCGCACCCCTGCCGCGAAGGCCACGCAGCCGTTCCCCTGGGTCGGCCTGATCACCCTCGCCGCCGCCGTTTTTCTGTCGGTCACCTCCGAGATGCTGCCGACCGGCCTGCTGCCGGAGATGAGCGAGAGCCTGAACGTCACCGAGAGCCAGATTGGTCTGCTCGTGTCGTGGTTTGCGTTCACCGTCGTCGTCACCAGCGCGCCCGTCGCGATCCTGACCCGCCGGTTTCCGCGGCACGGACTCATCATCATCGTGCTCGTCATCTTCGCGCTCAGTAGCGTGCTCACCGCCATCGCGCCGACCTACGAGCTGGTCGTCGCGGCGCGGGTGCTCGGCGGCGTCGCCCACGGCCTGTTCTGGTCGGTGGTCGGTGCCTACGCCGCCCACCTCGTGCCCAAGGCGCAAATCGGCCGCGCCGTGTCGATCACCGTCGCCGGCGGAACGCTCGCCTTCGTGTTCGGTGTGCCGCTCGGTACCGCGGCCGGCCATCTGCTCGGTTGGCGCCTCTCCTTCGTCGCCCTCGGCGTGCTCATGCTGATCGGCGCCGCCCTGGTCTGGAAATTCCTGCCCCCGGTCGCCCGGCATTCCACAAGCACGTCCACAACGGATGCCGCCGCATCCGCTCCCCAGGGCGGTCGCCGCGACGCAACCATTCCCGCTGTCGTGCTGATCTGCTTCATCACCGGCATCACCATGGTCGGCCACTACAGCTTCTACACCTACATCGCGCCGTTTCTGCTCGACGGTCTCGGCGTCGCCGCGAGCCAGCTGGCACCGCTGCTCTTCGCCTACGGTGTCGCCGGGGCGATCGGGCTGCTGCTCGTCGGCACCGTCTTCGGTCCGCGTCCGACGCTCGGCCTCGTGCTCGGTCTGGCGGCCAGCGCTGTGAGCGTCACCCTGCTCGCCCTGTTCAGCGCCACTCTGCCGGTCGCGCTCGCCGCTTTCGTGCTCTGGGGAATGGCTTTCGGAACCTTGCCACCGTTGATGCAGACCCGAATGCTGCACGCCGCATCCCCGGAGATTCGCGACACCGCCTCCGCCTTCTATACCACCGCATTCAACGCTGGAATCGGTGGCGGCGCGCTGCTCGGCGCGGTGCTGATCGAGACCGTCGGGCTCCAGTTCGTGCCGCTGGTCTACGTGGGTTTGCTCGTCGTCGCGCTCACGCTCGTGGTCGTCACCGACCTGGTCCGCCGCCGCCGCTCCTGACGTTTTCATCACTCTGACTTCGTCCAGGCCCGGGACCGCACCGGAGGCGACCGCTGCACGTTTGCGGCGCCGACGGCAGACCGTCCCCTGTCGGCGGGTAGACTAGACCTTCACACCCCGACCTGACAAGCCTGGAGGCCGCATGGTTCAATTCCTCCTCGCGTTTGTCGTTCTCTCGGTGCTCACGCCGTGGCTCACCCGGCGCGTCGGCACCCGCGTCTTCTACCTGATCGCCCTGCTGCCGGCCGGAGCGTTTGCGTACACGCTCACCCAGACCGCCACGGTCACCGCGGGTGGGGCCGTGACCCAGTCCATTCCGTGGATTCCGCAGCTCGGCATCAGCCTCTCCTTTCGGGTCGACACCCTGGCCTGGCTGCTCGCCCTCGTGGTCACCGGCGTCGGCGCCCTCGTGCTGATCTATTGCGCGCGTTACTTTACCAACGACGAACCGAGTCTCGGCCGGTTCGCCGCGCTGCTGCTGGCCTTCGCCGGCACCATGTACGGCCTGGTCACCGCAGACGACCTGGTGATCATGTTCATGTTCTGGGAGATCACCAGCGTGCTCTCCTACCTGCTGATCGGGCATTACACCCATAAACGGGAGAGTCGCGGCGCCGCCCTGCAAGCCCTGATCGTGACGACCTTCGGCGGCCTGGTCATGCTCGTGGGCGTCGTGATGATCTCGGTCGCCTCCGGCACCACGAGCCTGGCCTATATCGTCGCCAACCCGGTGACCAGCACGATGGGTACCTGGGCGATTCTGCTCATCCTGGTCGGGGCGCTCTCCAAGAGTGCGCTCGTGCCGTTCCACTTCTGGCTGCCCGCCGCGATGGCCGCGCCCACCCCGGTCAGCGCCTATCTGCACGCCGCCGCGATGGTCAAGGCCGGCATCTACATCGTCGCCCGGCTCGCTCCCGGCTACGCCGACAGCGAGGGCTGGCTGCCGGTGCTGGTCACGCTTGGCGTCTGGACCATGGTCGTCGGGGCCTGGCGTGCGCTGCGCCAGTACGACCTCAAGCTGCTGCTTGCCTATGGCACGGTCAGCCAGCTCGGCTTTCTCATGATCGCGATCGGATTCAATACCCGCGACACCGCGCTCGCCGGGGCCGCCCTGCTGCTCGCGCACGCCCTCTACAAAGCCACCCTCTTTCTCGTCGTCGGCGTGATCGACCACCGCGCCGGCACCCGGGACTGGCGCAAACTGAGCGGCGTCGGCCGCAGCGCTCCGGCGCTCGCGCTGATCGCGCTCGTCGCCGTCGCGTCGATGGCTGGGCTGCCCCCGTTGTTCGGTTTCGTTGCCAAGGAAGCCGTCTTCACCTCGCTGCTTGACGCCGGTGTCGGGGGATCCGGCTGGGGCTACGCGGCCCTCATCGGCACGGCCGTTGGATCCGTGCTGACGGTGGCCTACAGCATCCGTTTCTTCTGGGGTGCGTTTGGAACGCGCAGGGAACAGCCGGACACCGTGCTGCACGCGAGCCCGTGGGACACTCTGCTCGCCCCCGGCGTGCTCACCGTCGCGACGATTGGACTCGGTCTGTTCGCCGCGCTGCTCGACCCGCTGCTCGCGCCCTACGCCGACACCGTGCCGGGCGCCGGCAGCATCACCGAGCCGCCTTACCATCTCGCGCTCTGGCACGGGTTCGAGCCGGCGCTGTATCTCAGCGCCGTCGTTCTCATTCTGGGCGCGCTGTTGTTCCGCGCTCGCCGGGGGGTGGCCAGGTTGCAGGCGAAGGTGCCCGACGTTATCGACGCCGGCCGCGGTTACGGCAAGGCCATCCGCAGTGTCGACCGGGTCGCCGCCCGGGTCACCCACTTCGCCCAGCAGGGAGGGCTGCCGCAGTACCTCGGCACGATTCTCAGCGTATTCGTGGTCGCCCTCGGCTTCGCAGCGTTCGTCAACCGTACCTGGCCCGAAACGATCGTGCTCTGGGACTATCCAGGCCAGGTATTGATTGCCCTGATCATGGCCATTTGCGCGGTGATGGCGGCTCGGGTCGGGCAGCGGATGACCGCGGTCATCCTCGCCGGCGTCACCGGCTACGGCCTCGTCGCGCTGTTCGCCTTTCACGGTGCGCCCGACCTCGCCCTGACCCAGGCCCTGGTCGAATCGATCACCCTGGTGATCTTCGTGCTCGTGCTGCGCCGCCTGCCGGCGAACATCGCCCAGCACAACAAACCGGTGCGCCGCAAACGCCGCCTGCTGATCGGCAGCCTGGTCGGCCTGGTCATGGGCACGATCGGTTTCATCGCCCTCGGCGCCCGCGACTTTGCGAGCATCGCCGGAGCCCTGCCGCGCCTCTCGGTCGACGACGGGCACGGCGACAATATCGTCAACGTGATGCTCGTCGACATTCGCGCCTGGGACACCATGGGCGAGGTGTCCGTGCTCATCGTCGTCGCGACCGGTGTCGCGAGCCTGCTGTTCGTCTCCGGCCGCTACTCGGTCCTGCCGCGCCTGAAGGAATCCCGCAGCCTGCGCGCGGGCGCCAACCGGCGCCGCGTCGTCGCCGACCCGGAGCTGTCCAGCGAGGGGCACGCCGTCACCCGGCAGGCGTTCCTGCTCGCCGGGCGCAAGAACGACCCGCGCAACCGGTCGATCCTGATCGAAGTGCTCGTGCGATTGCTGTTCCACCCGGCCATGATCGTGTCGATCTACCTGCTCTTCGCCGGCCACAACCTGCCCGGCGGCGGCTTCGCTGGCGGGCTGCTCGCCGGCCTCGCCCTGGTGGCCCGCTACCTTGCCGGGGGGCGTTACGAACTCAGCGAAGCCGCACCGATCGACCCGGGCAAGATCCTCGGCCTCGGCGTCATCCTCGCCGTGGGAATGGCCGTCGTCTCGCTGTTCTTCGACGGGATCCCCCTCGAATCGGCCTACTTCACCGCCACAGTGCCCGTACTCGGCGACCTGTCCTTTGGCACCTCGACCATCTTCGACATCGGCGTCTACCTCGTCGTGATCGGCCTCACCTACGACATTCTGCGCAGCCTCGGCAGTGAGATCGATCGGCAGAGCGAGAACGACGAAATCGGCCCGCGGCCCGCGCCCGATGACGCGGCTGTCCCGGCCGAGCCCTCGACCGACACGGCTGCAGGGCTGAACATCCATCCCCTGCACGAGATCCCGAACGGAGGAGGCACGCGATGAGCGCCTCCCTCACCCTCGTCATCGTCATGGCCGTCATGTACGCGGCCGGCGTCTACGTCATGCTCGAACGCAGCCTGACCCGGGTGCTGATCGGATTTCTGCTGGTCGGCAACGCCACCAACCTGCTCATCTTCATCATGAGCGGACGCCCCGGCAGCTCGCCGATCGTCACCGGCACGAGCGTTCAGGACATGGTCGACCCGATTCCGCAGGTGCTCATGCTCACCGCGATCGTGATCAACTTCGGCATCACCGCGCTGCTGCTCGCCCTCATCTACCGGTCCTGGTGGCTGGCCCAGCTCGGCGACGAGGGCGACACCCTCACCGACGAGCACGCCACCGAAAGTGCCGGCGACGCCGACGCGACCTTCCGTTCCTCCTCCGACGATGACGATGCCATCGCCGAGTCCATCGACGAGTTCGAGCGCGGCGACGGTGCCACCAGCGATGAAGACACGTCGAAAGCGGATGCTGCCGGCCGCGCCGGCGCATCCGCTTCAGACGAGAGGAACGCGCGATGACCGCCCTGGTTCCCCTGATCGTCTGCCTGCCGCTGCTCGGTGCGGCGGTCGCCCTGATGCTCGGCCAGCGCCGCCGCCTGCAGGTTCTCGTGAGCGTTCTCAGCCTCGGGGCGGCGACCGTAATGAGCGCCGTACTGCTGGTCCTGGTCGACCGGCACGGACCGGCCGTGGTGCAGGTCGGCGGCTGGGACGCGCCATGGGGCATCGTGCTCGTCGTCGACCGACTGTCGGCGATCATGCTGCTCATCTCGGCGATCATGCTGCTCGGCGTGCTGCTGTTCGCCGTCGGCCAGGGCATCATCGACGGTGACCTCGAAACGCCGGTCTCGATCTTTCACCCGACCTACCTCGTGCTGGCCGCCGGCCTGTTCAACGCCTTCGTCGCCGGCGACCTGTTCACCATGTACGTCGGTTTCGAGATGCTGCTCTCGGCCAGCTATGTGCTGCTGACCCTTGGCGGTACGGGAGCGCGCATCCAGGTGGGTATCACCTACATCGTGGTGAGCCTGGTGTCGTCCCTGCTGTTCCTCAGTGCGATCGCCCTCATCTACGGCGCCACCGGCACGGTCACCCTCGCCCTCATCGCCGAGCGGATGCCCGATCTCCCCGCCGATATTCAGCTGATTCTCGGTCTGTTGCTGCTGATCGCCTTCGGGGTGAAGGCCGCGGTCTTTCCGATGTCGTTCTGGCTGCCGGACTCCTACCCGACCGCGCCCGCCCCGGTCACGGCGGTCTTCGCCGGGCTGCTCACCAAGGTCGGGGTGTACGCGATTCTGCGCACCCAGACACTGTTCTTTCCCGACAATCAGTTCTCGACGCCGCTCATGGTCGTCGCCGCGCTGACCCTGTTGGTGGGCATTTTGGGCGCGCTCGCCCAGGCCGATATCAAACGGCTGCTGTCGTTCACCTTGGTCAGCCACATCGGCTACATGCTGTTCGGGATCGCGATCGGCACCCCGCTCGCCATCGCCGCGACCATCTTCTACGTCGTGCACCACATCACCGTGCAGACGACCCTGTTTCTGGCCGCCGGGCTGATCGATCGGGTCGGCGGAACCACCTCGCTGTCGCGGCTCGGCGGGCTGCTGAAATCGTCGCCGCTGGTGGCCATTTTGTTCTTTCTCGGCGCGCTCAACCTCGGCGGAATCCCGCCGTTCTCCGGTTTTCTCGGCAAGATCGCCCTGTTTCAGGCCGGCACGATCGTGGCCGACCCGCTCATCTACGTGCTGATCGGGGTCGGCGCGCTCACCTCGCTGCTGACCCTCTACGCCCTCGCCCGGGCCTGGAACCTGGCGTTCTGGCGGCCGAAGAAACAGGTGAAGGACTACACCTCGTCGATGTCGGCGCAGCTCGTTGAAGACCCGCAGGACGCTGGGCTCGTGCTGAAGAAGACGATCTCGCCGCTCATGGTCGGCGCGACCACCTCCATGCTCGTGCTGACCCTGGGGCTGACGGTGTTCGCCGGGCCGATCTTCGCCCTGGCCACCCGGGCTGCCGCCAATATCAGCTCGCCGTCGACCTACATTGATGCCGTGTTCCCGAACGGTACCGGTTCAATCGAAGACAGCAACGTGGGCACCAACTTCGAGGGGGGTTCCCGATGACTACGCCGCGCGAACGGCGGGGCGCCGTCGGCAACCAGATTCCGCCGCTGATCGCCCTGATCGTGCTGTGGATGCTGCTCTGGGGCGAATTCTCCTGGCTCAATCTGCTCGTCGCGCTCGTCGTCGGTATCGTCGTTACCGTGGCGTTTTATCTGGTGCCGGTGCAGCTGAGTGGGCGGCTGCATCCGCTGAACACCGTCGTATTCTTCGTGCGACTGATCCTGGACATTGTGCGCGCCTCGATCGACGTGTCCTGGCTGGCCGTGAAGCCGCGGCTGGTCACGTCGAACGCCATTCTGGAGATTCGACTGCGCACCCGCAGCGACCTCATTCTCACCTGGACCGCCGTGGCCACGTCGATCGTTCCCGGCTCGATCGTGGTCGACATCGACCGGGAATCGTCGATCCTCTACCTGCACGTGCTCAATATGCAGAGCGCTCGCGATATCGAGAGTTTTCGCCGCCGGGTACTGGACACCGAGCGACGCATTGTGCGCGGGTTCGGCTCAAGCGAAGACGTTGAACGGATGCGCGGGGTGCGGCCCGCAGATCGGCGCGCAACTCGCCTGAAGGGAACCTCATGATGTTGCAGATTGTGGCCGTCGTCGCGTCGATCATGTTCGCGGTCGGCGCCCTCCTGGCCGTCTACCGTATCGTCGTCGGCCCGAGCGTGCTGGACCGGGTCATCGCCTCCGATGTGCTGGTCGCGACGATCATTTGCGCCCTGGCCGCGGAGATGGCGCTCAACCGGCACACCGACACCCTGCCGGTGCTGCTCGTGCTGGCGCTGTTCGCGGTGCTCGGATCGCTCAGCGTCGCCCGCTTTCTGCCGGCCAGGGACAGCGCATGAGCGCCCTGTTGCACGACGTGCTGACGGCTATTCTGGTGCTCGCCGGCGCTGCGATGTGCCTCGCCGCCGGAATCGGGCTGATTCGCTTTCCCGACGTTCTGTCGCGCCTGCACGCCGCGACCAAGCCGCAGATCTTCGGGCTCATGGCCGTGACAGCGGATGTCGCGATCAACAATTTCTCGGTCGGCACCGTCACCCTCGTGGTCGCCATCGTGGTGTTTCAGGCGCTGACCGCGCCGATGGCCGCGCACCTCGTGGGTCGGGCCGCCTACGAGACCGAGCACCTGCGGCCCGACCTGCTCATCGTTGACGAGCTGCGCGATCGCCGCGCTGCCCGCTGACCCGGCCCGCTCGCCCCAGCGTGGCTCGCGGCACTCATTAGCGATCGTGGCAGCCCGAGCTAGCGGTGGCGGCGAGGCTGCCGAGTGCCGCGACGACCGGAGCCGCGCCGACCAGCGCCACGAAAAGACGCGCGCGGCGGCATCCGCTGATATGATGGTCGAGTCGCAACTGGCGTAGCACGAAGATGGGTCACCATCGGGGAGCGACTGACACGGTTAGTGGCCGCACGCCTGGGCCGCAACATCCATATATAAGGAGAACTCCGTGCCTGATTCCGCTACCGTCTTGAAGTCGACCTTCAACGAACCGCTCTCGGTCGTTGACCCTGAGATCGCCGCCGTGCTCGAGCAGGAGCTCGGCCGCCAGCGCGACTACCTCGAAATGATCGCGAGCGAGAACTTCGTTCCGCGCGCCGTGCTGCAGTCGCAGGGCTCCGTGCTCACCAACAAGTACGCCGAGGGCTACCCGGGGCGCCGCTACTACGGCGGCTGCGAGTACGTCGACGTCGCCGAGCAGCTCGCCATCGACCGGGCCAAGAGCCTGTTCGGAGCCGCCTACGCGAACGTGCAGCCGCACTCCGGCGCCACAGCGAACGCCGCAGTCCTCTCCGCCATCGCCACCCCCGGCGACACCATTCTCGGCCTCGAGCTGGCCCACGGCGGCCACCTCACCCACGGTATGAAGCTCAACTTCTCCGGCAAGCTGTACAACCCGGTCGCCTATGGAGTCGACCCGGAGACCTTCCGCGTCGACATGAATGTCGTGCGCGACAAAGCACTCGAGAGCAAGCCGAAGGTCATTATCGCCGGCTGGTCGGCCTACCCGCGTCACCTCGACTTCGAAGCCTTCCGCGCCATCGCCGACGAGGTCGGCGCGCTGCTCTGGGTGGATATGGCCCACTTCGCCGGACTCGTCGCCGCCGGCCTGCACCCCTCGCCCGTGCCCTACGCCGACGTCGTGTCGAGCACCGTGCACAAGACCCTCGCCGGCCCGCGCTCGGGCTTCATCCTCTCGCGGGACATGACCCTGGCCAAGAAACTCAATTCCAACGTGTTCCCCGGCCAGCAGGGCGGCCCGCTGATGCACGTGATCGCCGCCAAGGCGACCGCGTTCAAGCTCGCCGCCGAGCCCGAGTTCAAGGAACGTCAGGAGCGCACCCTGCGCGGTGCCCGAATTCTCGCCGAGCGCCTGACCGCTGACGACTCGCGCGAGCACGGCATCGACGTGCTCACCGGCGGAACCGACGTGCACCTCGTGCTCGCCGACCTGCGCCACTCCGAGATCAACGGCCAGCAGGCCGAGGATGCCCTGCACGAGGTGGGCATCACGGTGAACCGCAACTCCGTTCCGTTCGACCCGCGCCCGCCGATGGTCACGTCGGGCCTGCGCATCGGCACGCCGGCCCTGGCCACCCGCGGCTTCGGCGACGCCGAGTTCACCGAGGTTGCCGACGTCATCGCCGCGGCACTCAAGCCCGGCGCCGACATCGCCGCGCTCCGCACCCGCGTCGGAGCGCTCACGCAGGCGTTCCCGCTGTACTCCGGGCTGGAGCAGTAGCTCCTTCGAGAACGGATGCTGCCGGCCGGCCTGGCCGGCAGCATCCGTCTTCTCGTGCCTGCCTGCGAGTTACGCGCGCGATGTACCCCCGCCGCACCTTTGTCCGGGGCCTGGGCCCCGTCCCTGGGCCCACGTTATAACCTGGGCCCGCGGACGGGCCCGGGCCCCGACCGAGTGACCTGGACGACAGTACCGACCTGAACCACAACAGTAGGGAACCGCAAATGACGGCAATTACACTCGACGGCGTCAAGACCGCGTCTGATATCAAGGCTGAGCTTCGCGATCGCATCGTGGCCCTGCGCGCGCACGGTGTCGTGCCCGGACTGGCCACCCTGCTGGTCGGCAATGATCCCGGCTCGGAGACCTACGTCGCCGGCAAGCACAGCGACTGCGCCGAGGTTGGCATCGAATCGATTCGCATCGACCTGCCCGGCTCGGCGACCAGTGCCGACGTGCGTGCCGCCATCAAGGATCTTAATAACAGCCGCGAGGTGACCGGCTACATCATTCAGTTGCCGCTTCCGGTCGGCCACAACGAGAACGCGATGCTCGAACTGATCGATCCGTCGAAGGATGCCGACGGCCTGCACCCGACCAACCTCGGGCGTTTGGTGCTCGGGATCGAGGGCGAACTGCGCTCCCCGCTGCCGTGCACCCCGGCCGGAATCGTCGAGCTGCTGCGCCGGTACGACGTGCCGATCGTGGGCAAGAAGGTCGTTGTGGTCGGGCGCGGCCTGACCGTCGGTCGCCCGCTTGGCCTGCTGTTCACCCGCAAAGGCCTCGACGCGACCGTCACCCTGACGCACTCGCGCACGGTCGACCTCGCCGGTGAGGTGCGCCGTGCCGATATCGTCGTGGCCGCAGTCGGAGTGCCGCACCTGATCCAGGCCGACTGGATCAAGCCGGGCGCCGCCGTCCTGGACGTGGGAATCACCCGCGTGCACAACGAAGTCACCGGCAAAGGCCGCCTGACCGGTGACGTGCATCCCGATGTTGCTGCTGTCGCCGGGCACCTGTCGCCGAATCCGCGTGGCGTCGGCCCGATGACTCGCGCGATGCTGGTCTCGAACGTCGTCAAGGCCGCCGAGCAGTCGCTGCTCGCGTAGCGCCTCTGCCGACGGTTCCGCCAGCCGTAGCTAACGCCGGTGAGTTTCGCTACACGCCGTTGCCGTCGTGCGCCTCGTACGGTGCGTCGCCTATTTACCGGCAGTAGCGGCCGCGCGGGGCATCCGTTTTGTTACGGCTGGGCGAGGGCGGCGCGGTGCAGCTCGGTGTGTTCCAAATAGTTCTGCGCATTGTGACGGATGCTGTCGATCTCGTCGTCGGTCAGCGGGCGTCGAACCTTGGCGGGAACGCCGGCCACGAGGGATCCGGGCGGCACCACGGTTCCGCCGAGCACGACGGCTCCGGCAGCGACGAGGGATCCGGTACCGATGACGGCGCCGTTGAGAATGGTCGCGGCCATACCGACCAGCACATTGTCTTCGATCGTGCAGCCGTGCAGCACGGCGCCGTGCCCGACCGAGACGCCGGTGCCGAGGGTGAGCGGAAAATCGGTGTCGACGTGGCAGGAGACGTTGTCCTGCAGGTTCGAGCCGGCCCCGATCGTGATCGGCTCCAGTTCGGCGCGCAGCACGGAGTTGTACCATACGCTGGCCCGGTCGGCGAGGGTGACATTGCCCACGATCACCGCGCCCGGAGCGACGAACGCGCTCTCGGCGATGCTCGGGGCCGGCGTGTTCGGCAGGGCGATGATTCGGGCGGCGCTGTCAGCAGTCATACGCGCCAGCCTAGCCCGGGCCGGCGAGGCGGCGAGGCACCGAGGCGGCGGGCCAGCACGGGTCGGCGAGCCCCTGAGGCGAGCAGCCGACCGGCCGCGGCCCGCGCTCGTCGCAGCG
>NZ_SOHF01000035.1:0-105090 GCF_004404045.1 Cryobacterium sp. Hh11
CGCCGCCGCACCGAGCCTGCCCGCACCGAGCCGGGTCGCGCCGAGCCGGGTCGCGCCGGGCCCGGCCGGAATCGAGCTCGTGACCATCCCCTCCTCGCGCGGGGCCTGGCGGGCCCGCGGCTACCACCCGGTCGATGCACTGCTGCATCGCGCTGGCCTCCACCCGGCCCCGTTGCTCGCCCAACGCGGCGTGGTCAGCGACCAGGTCGGTCTGGGCCGTGCTGAGCGCGCCGCGAACAAAGACCACAGCCTCATGGCCCGACATCCACTCAACGGAGTCGCTGTAATCCTGGTCGACGACATCGTGACCACCGGCGCCACGCTCCTCGAGGCGCGCCGTGCCGTGTTCGCTGCGGGCGGCACCGTCGTTGGCCTGGCCACACTGGCGGAAACACGGCGTCTGCTGCCGCGATAACGACCCGTCGCACAAACTGGTTAACAAATACTGTGACTTATCCCACCGCCCCAGCTACGGTGGAGACAAAGGCGCGCAATGATCGCCCGGTTTGAGGGCGGTCCGCCAAACTGGAGGTCGTCATGGAAACTAACATCGTCGGACGCAACCTTGGGATCACTGATCGCTTCCGGGATTACGCGACGGAGAAGGCCGAGAAAATCGCCCTCCTCGCGGATAAGGCCCTCGCACTCGAAATCAAGGTCAGCCGCCACCACGAGAAGAACGGTGCAGCCGTCGGCAACGACCGGGTTGAACTCACCCTGATCGGTAAGGGTCCGCTCGTTCGGGCCGAAGCGGACGGATCCGACAAGTACGCTGCTTTCGACGTGGCGCTCGGCCGTTTACTCGAGCGTGTTCGCCGCGCCAAGGACCGCAAGAAGGTGCACCGCGGTGGAGCCCACCGCCCCACCTCGCTGCACGAGGCATCCGCGGTCGGGTTCAGCGTCATCGACATCACGCCGGCCAACCCCGAAACGCTCGAGCGGGTGCGCACCGGCGCGATTCCCATCGTGCACGCGGATGCCCCCGCCGTCGCGGACGAGGAAGACTACTGCCCCGTCGTCATCCGTCGCAAGGTCTTCGCCGCTGCGCCCATGTCGGTCGACGATGCGCTCTACTTCATGGAGCTGGTCGGGCACGACTTCTACCTGTTCCAGGATATCGAAACCAAGCGTCCGAGCGTGGTCTACCGCCGCAAGGGCTGGGACTATGGAGTCATCGAACTCGATAGTGCCGTCAGTGAGTTGCACGAGGCTGTGCCCGTTGCCAGCGGGCGTGCCAACTGACCAACTAGCATTGCCTTAGTTGCCGACCAGGTCGGCGCTCTGGCATCTGCCAGACGAGAGGCGCAGGCAGGCGCTGCGGGAGCGGTTCAATCGAGCTTCCGCAGCGCGTGTCTGCACCGTTTGACTAGTGGAGTACATTCGTGGCGTCAATTCTTGAAAAGGTTCTTCGTGTTGGTGAAGGCCGCGTTCTGCGCCGCCTGGAAAACTACGCGAAAGCCATCAACGCGCTGGAAGAGGACTTCCACGAGCTCACCGACGAGGAGCTCAAGAACGAGACCGTCACCCTGCGGGAGCGGTACTCCAACGGCGAATCGCTCGACGACTTGCTCCCCGAGGCGTTCGCCGCCGTGCGCGAGGCGAGCACCCGAACCCTGGGGCTGCGGCACTTCGACGTGCAGCTGATGGGCGGGGCAGCACTGCACCTCGGCAACATCGCCGAGATGAAGACCGGTGAGGGCAAGACCCTGGTCGCCACCACCGCCGCCTATCTCAATGCGATCAGCAGCCGCGGTGTGCACGTCATCACGGTCAACGACTACCTCGCGAGCTACCAAAGCGAGCTCATGGGCCGCGTCTTCCGCGCCCTCGGTATGACGACCGGATGCATCATCTCCGGCCAGACTCCGGCTGCGCGTCGGGAAATGTATGCCGCCGACATCACCTACGGCACCAACAACGAATTTGGTTTCGATTACCTGCGCGACAATATGGCCTGGCAGGCCAGCGACATGGTGCAGCGCGGTCACTATTTCGCCATCGTCGACGAGGTCGACTCGATTCTCATCGACGAGGCACGCACCCCCCTGATCATTTCCGGACCCGCTTCCGGCGAAGCCAACCGCTGGTTCAACGAGTTCGCCAGCCTGGCCAAGCGCCTGGTCCCCGACGAAGATTTCGAGGTCGACGAGAAGAAGCGCACCATCGGTGTGCTCGAACCCGGCATTGAAAAGGTCGAGGATTACCTCGGCATCGACAACCTGTACGAATCGGCCAATACCCCGTTGATCTCCTTCCTGAACAACGCGATCAAGGCGAACGCCCTGTTCAAGAAGGACAAGGACTACGTCGTGATGAACGGCGAGGTACTCATCGTGGATGAGCACACCGGCCGAATCCTGATGGGCCGTCGCTACAACGAGGGCATCCACCAGGCCATCGAAGCCAAGGAGGGTGTCGCGGTCAAGGCCGAGAACCAGACCCTGGCCACGGTCACCCTGCAGAACTATTTCCGCCTCTACTCCAAGATCTCCGGCATGACCGGAACAGCCGAGACCGAGGCCGCCGAGTTCATGAGCACCTACAAGCTCGGCGTGGTGGCCATCCCCACCAACAAGCCGATGAAGCGCCTCGACCAGTCCGATCTGATCTACAAGAACGAAGAGTCCAAGTTTCGTCAGGTCGTCGAGGACATCGTCGAACGCCATGCGGCCGGGCAGCCAGTTCTGGTCGGCACCACGAGCGTTGAAAAGAGCGAATACCTGTCGCGTCTGCTCGCCAAGAAGGGCGTGCGGCACGAGGTGCTCAACGCCAAGAACCACGCCCGTGAGGCCGCGATCGTCGCCCAAGCCGGTCGCCTCGGTTCGGTGACCGTGGCCACCAACATGGCCGGTCGTGGTACCGACGTGATGCTCGGCGGCAACGCCGAGTTCATCGCCGTCGCCGAGATGAACGCGAAGGGTCTCAGCCCGATTGAGACCCCCGACGAGTATGAACTCGCCTGGGATGACGTCTTCACCGCGGTAAAGGCCGACGTGGCGGAAGAGGCCGACAAGGTCATCGCCGCCGGTGGCCTGTACGTGCTCGGCACCGAACGGCACGAGTCCCGTCGCATCGACAACCAGCTGCGCGGACGCAGCGGTCGCCAGGGCGACCCGGGCGAAAGCCGCTTCTACCTTTCCCTCACCGACGACCTCATGCGCTTGTTCAACGCCGGCGCCGCCGAAGCACTGATGGGGCGCCAGGGGGTGCCCGACGATATGGCGATCGAGTCTAAGGTCGTCAGCCGGGCCATTCGCAGCGCCCAGTCGCAGGTCGAGGGTCGCAACGCCGAGATTCGCAAGAACGTGCTCAAGTACGACGACGTACTCAACCGCCAGCGCGAGGCGATCTACGGCGACCGCCGGCACATCCTTGAGGGCGACGACCTGCACGAGCGCACCCAGACCTTCCTCACCAACGTCATCGACGAGGTGCTCGACGTGCACGCCGGCGAAGGCAACGGCGACGACTGGGACTTCGATGCCATGTGGACCGAGCTCAAGACGCTCTACCCGGTGGGACTGACCATCGACGAGGTCGTATCAGAGGCCGGCGACAAGGGCAAAATCAACCGCGACTTCATGCGCCGCGAGATTCTCTCCGACGCCAAGCTCGCCTACACCCGCCGGGAAGAGTCCCTCGGTTCTCCGGCCATGCGCGAGCTCGAACGCCGCGTGGTGCTGTCGGTCATCGACCGCCGCTGGCGCGACCACCTGTACGAGATGGATTATCTGAAGGACGGCATCGGTCTGCGCGCGATGGCTCAGCGAGACCCTTTGGTCGAGTACCAGCGTGAAGGCTTCGCCATGTTCCAGCAGATGATGGGACAGATTCGCGAAGAAACGGTCGGGTTCCTGTTCAACCTCGACGTCGAGGTGACGGCCGGATCCGGAGCCGTCGCCGGACCGGTCGTCGCGGCCAAGGGGCTGTCCCCGGCCGATTCCCCCGAGGAGAAGCTCAGCTACACCGCCCCGAGCGATTCGGGTGGAGTCGAGGTGCGCAACCAGCGCGGTCAGATTCAGCAGGCCGCCACCGATCGAGCCAGACGCACGGCCACCGTCGCTGCCAGCGATGACGAACCGACCGAGCCGGCCGGACCGCCCCAGCGTGGAGCCTTCGGTCAGAAAACCGAGGGTGCTGCCCCAGTGAACCGGGCGGAGCGTCGCTCACAGGGTAAGAAAACAACGTAGCGTTTCGGTCGCCCTCGGTTTTGGCCGTGCTTTACAGCACGACCAGGACCGAGGCTCGCCACCGCCGGTCCATCCCCTCCAAACAGATCGCGACCGCATAGCTCCGGTGCCGCTCGAACACGACGACGACGGCGTCCAGGCCTCCAGTGTCGCGCTTCACCTGGGTGACGTGGCCGATGGCGAGCCGGGGGCGGTCAGCAACCTGGCCGGTGACGGCGCGCGCCCGCGCTGCGATCGACGCTCGAACGCGCAGATGGGCATAGACGTCGTCGGTTACCCAGCTCGCAAGGTGTTCAATCTGTCGGACTCCGGCGATGACCTCGAAGGCGCAGATCGCCAGGGCCCGAAGCAGCGGTTCCGGATCGGGGAGCTCCGCCATGGTACTGGGCTGAGGACCGAAGAACTCGTCGTCTTCGGTTCGCTCCCGCCGGAGGGCCTGCGCATTCGATTCGCTGCTACCGGGTGACGGCATGATGCCTCCTGAGGTCGAGCACGAGCTGCAATGGCGGAAACCTAAGCAGCATTGTTCCGGCACTGTCGAGGGCTTAAAGAGCCTGTGGACAACGTGAGCGAGAACGCCCAGGTTCGGCTACTTTCGGTGTGTGCGCTGGGATGATTTGTTTGATGACCTGGAAGGGCAGCTCGACTACGAGCTGCAGGCCGAGGTCGCTGACCTGTGCCTGCACGAGGAACGGGAGCGCCTGGAGAAGCTCTCCCTGCGCACCCGGCTGAGCAACGTGGTGCGGTCCGCGAGCCTCGGCAGCGCCCTGCGGCTGCGCGTGGTGCTCGTGTCGGGCCAAACGCTCGCCCTGCGTCCGACCGCGCTGGGCCGGGACTGGCTTGCGGCCGACCTGCTCGATTCCGAGAGCGCTCGCGGCCAGTGCGTGGTCCCGCTCGCGGCCATCGCCGCAGTCTTGCTCGACGAGGAACAGATCAGGGCGTCGTTGGCCGTGGAATCGGCAGCGACCGGTCGGGGAGTCGAACGGGTCGGACTACCGTTCGTCCTGCGCAACCTGTGCCGTCGCCGGCGCGCCGTGGAGCTGGACACCCGGGCCGGTGTGGTGGCCGGAACCATCGACCGGGTGGCGCGGGACCACATTGATCTGGCGGTGCATCCGCTCGGAACGTTGCGCCGTGGCCCCGAAATCGCTCACTACCGCATCGTGCCGATCTGGCAGATCCATGTCATCCGGCTGAAATGACGCTGCCCTGTGGAGAACTTTTTCACCGGGTGGCACAGTGGGCCACGATAAGAGCGAATCCTTCCAGACAAGCGAGGTAGCGGATGATGTCACCCGGTTCCACACGTACGCGCCGCCGCTTCTGGGTGGACCCCCGATTCGTCATCGGCCTCGTGCTCGTGGCCGCGTCGATTGCCGGCGTGAGTGCGATCGTCGTCGGCAGTGACCGGACCACGGCGGTCTACACCGCACGCCACACGCTCACCGTCGGCGATCGCCTCACGAAGACCGACCTCGTTGAAACCCGGGTACGGCTGGGCAGAGCCGCCGACCTCTATCTGTCGCCCTCGGTCGAGCCGGGCATGCTGGTCACCCAGACCATCCTGGCCGGGGAACTCGTGGCGCGCTCCGCGGTCGGAGCAGCAGCCGGAGAGCTGACCACGAGTGTCGTCGTAGACGTTCCCGGCCGGTTGGCAGCCAGGGTCGTGTCCGGTTCGGTGGTGGACATCTGGTCGGCGCGGGCGACCGGGCCGGGCGAATACGCGCCGCCGACGATTCTCGTGGCGCAGGCTGTCGTGGTGCGGATCGTGATCCCGACCGGCATTATCGCCGCAGACAATGGTCAATCCGTGGAATTGCTCGTGCCCAAGGCGAACGTCGCCGACGTGCTCGAAGCGATCATGAACGGTGATGCCCTCGCGATCGTGCCGGTCAATACCCCCGTGGTTCCCTGATGGCCCGGATCGCGCTCGTGCTGGACCGAACGACCGAGCAGCGCATGCTGGCCGACATCATCGAGTGCGGGCACAGTGTGGTGACGCGCGTGGATACCGCCCGCGATTTTCTGGAATCGCTGTCGCACGGCCAGCCGCACGTCGTCGTGGTCAGTGGTCGGCGGGAGTCTCTGACCGGCCAGCTGATCGCCGCCTGCGATGAGCGGGGCATCCGGGTCGTCGCCATCGCCGCATCGGAACAGGAACGTCGGCACGCCGGCTCGCTCGGCCTGTACGAAACCGTGGCCCTGCCCTGTGACTGGGCGGAGATCGAAGACCTGCTCGTCTCGGGCGTGGTGGTGCCGCTGCGCGTCGGGGATCGGCACTTCACCGGCGGCGCGCTGAGTGCCGGCTCCGTCATCGCGGTGTGGGGCCCGTCCGGGGCGCCCGGGCGTACCACGCTCGCCATTAACATTGCAGCCGAAATTGCCGCGGCCGGCCACACCGTGGTGCTGGCCGACGTCGACACCTACGGCGCGTCCATCGCACCGCGGCTCGGCATGCTCGACGAGGCTCCCGGCTTTGCCGCCGCCTGCCGTCTGGCCGGCAGCGACAGCCTGAACCGGTCAGAACTCGAGCGCATCGCCCAGCGCTACAATTCCCCGAAGGGCGCCTTCTGGGTGTTGACCGGTCTCGGCCGGCCGTCTCGCTGGCCGGAACTGTCGACCGAGCGGGTCACCCGCACGATCGATGCGCTGCGACACTGGGTGGATTACGTGGTGCTGGACACCGGATTCAATCTGGAGAGCGACGAGGAATTGAGCAGCGATCTGTTGGCACCGCGCCGCAACGCGGCCACTGTGACCGCGCTGCGGATGGCCGACCACGTCGTCGCCTGCGGACTGGCCGACCCGATCGGCATGGCGCGGTTTTTGCGGTCCTGGGTGGACCTCGCCGAGGTCACGACCGGCCGTGCCGTGAGTGTTGTGATCAATCAGGTGCGGGCGAGCGCCCTGGGGCTCAATCCGCGTGGGCAGGTCTTGAGAACCCTCAAGCTGCTCGGCAACATCGACTCCGCCGTTCTGGTGCCGCACGACCAGGTCGCGCTCGATACCGCCGTACTGACCGGCCACACCCTGCGGGACGGGGCGCCGAAGTCCCCGGCGCGCGTCAGCATCCGTCGATTTGTGCTCGATGAGCTGATCGTCGTTGCGGTCGGCCAAACCGAGCGGGTGCCGCGGCGAGTGCGCTGGCCTGGCCGTAAGGCCGCCCCGGCGATCTGATCTGACCAGTACTGATCGATCAGGCCTGCGCTGGTCAGTTCTGCAGCGGGATGACGTCGACGCTGCCGCCGACGCCCACGACGACGAGCACGCGTGCTCCGGTGACCCCGGCCAAGGCCAGGCCGAGGCGCTCGGCCGATGGCAGGACGTCGTCGCGAGGTGCAGCGTCGATCGGTGCATCGTTGGTCGGTGCAGGGCCGTCGGGGGCGGTCGCACGCTGCCAGACCGTGACTGCGGCGCCGGTCAGCTCGGCGATGAGGTCGCGGGTCGCGGTCGGGTCGCCGGCCGTGACCAGAATGACCCGGTGGATGGCACGGCCGGGCAGCCCGGCCTCAGCCAGCGCAGCGCGGTCCCTCCGCCAGACCGAGAAGTGGTAGCCGGCGGCGAGGCCGGTGGCGACGAGCAGCCCCAACGGTGCCCGCACCCGGTCGAGCAGGCTCTGTCGGCTCAGGTCGTCGAGGACGAATTCGAAGATGCGGTAGCCGATCACGAGCAGGGTGATAATGGCCACGATCGCGCTGATCCCGAAGATGAGAATGAGGTAGACCCGGCGGCCCGTCACCTGGGCGGACACCGGATCGACCGGGCGCAGCGGCTTCCAGGCGGCCCACCAGACCGGGCCACCCACGATTGCGGCGCTAAGCCCGCCGAGCAGCAGGGAGCGCGTGTCCGACCCGACCACGACCGGTGCCAGGCCGGACAGCAGGGCATTGACGATGATTCCCAGCCCGGTAGCCGCAGCCACCAGACCGAAGCCGGAAACGACGAGGGTGGCGGCCAGCCGGGTCGGCAGCGCTCGCTGCCGCAGCAGACCGTGGTGGTAGGCCCAGATTAGAGCGCCGACCAGAGCGGTCGCCACGGCGGTGCCGAGCGGATCGAGAATATCGTCCAGCGGATGCTCCCGGGCAAAGGCCAGCCGGAGCAGCACGAACAGCACCGTGCCCGTTCCCACCAGCGACGCGGCAGCGGCGGCCGCGATCCCCAGGACGACGAGGGTGAGATCGGCCAGCACACCGCGCACGAGCCGGGCGCGCTCCCGCATCCACTGCCACCACCAGATCAAGGTGCCGCCGAGAAACCAGACGCCTGCCTGCAGGGCCAGCCGCCACCAGGGGTCGCCAATGACGATCGAGGACTGGAGCGCGTCGACGGCCGCATTGACCAGGGATGCGAGCGCGGTCACCGCCCCGACCGCTCCGATCAGCAAGCCGAAAATCGCGCTCAGAATGGGCGCGACGCTCGTCAACTGCAGGGGACTCTTGGACGGGTGTCGAGACATCCACCGGTGCCAGGCCCACACCAGCGTCCAGATCAGCGCGACCGCGAGGGTGCGCGGCTGCCAGTCGCCCCGCACCAGTGCCGCCAGGGTCCCGAGCAGGGCAGAAGCCGCGGTCACGAGCGCGACCGTCTGCAGGCCGGCCAGGTAGAGCCCCCAGGAGATCGACGCCCGCTCCGCGCTCGCCATCCGCCGCCACAGCACCCACCAGAGCAGCGCGGCGAACGGGCCGGCGATCAGGGTGAAGGCGAGGGACCGCGCGAGTCCGGTCACATCGATACCGGCCAGGTTGGTGCCGGTATCGAGGGCGCGCCCCAGGAGGCCGCTCAGGCCGATCGCGGCGATGACCACGAGCGCGAACAACAGGATGTACACGACCACTCGGCGTGCCGTCGGCGTTGATGTGCTACCGGGCTGTCCAGGAGATCGGCGCACAGCGATGACGATGCCGGTCATGCCCACGCCCAGCACGGCGACGAGGACGAGGAGAACCACGATGGACATTACTTCGTTACCGTCGGGTTCGGGCAGATGGACAGTTCCCAGGGAGCTGTCTCGATCAGCCAGGCACCGTCCGCCCTGACCAGGTCGAAATTGCTCTCGAACTCATACTCGGAGGCGCCGAACGGGCCGTCGTCGTAGGACGTGACCAGGGACACGACGACATCGGCTGATTTGGGGCGAACCGTCGTTGACACCAGTACGACGCGAAGGCTGTTGGTTGGACCGTGTTCGACGGGCCCACAGCCCACCAAGGCCTCTGCGGTGAGCAGCTTTTCGGCCGCATCTTCGTCACCGGCGATGACGGCCGCAGAATAGGCCTGCACCACGCCTTCCGGGGTGCTTGGGTCGAACGGTGCCGGTGCGCCGCGGGTGAAGACCACCACGAGGGCGACGAGCACCAGGGCGGCGATAGTGCCGAGGATGACGATCAAGGTGCGATCTTTAGTGCCCGCCGGTGTGTGCATGTTCTCATCATGGACCCAATGGTGTGGCATCACCACAGCGGGTGCCGGGGGAAGCGCGCGGGGATCTAGGCTAGTGATCGTGTCGACTCTCAGTGATCTCGTTCTTGCCCAGGGCCGCAGCAGCGCGGAAGACGTGGACTGGCTGCACATGCTCGTTGCCGACGGCCAGCTGCTGGCCGACCTCGCTTTCGCCGATATTGTCGTATGGGTTCCGGCGCAGTCTGGTAGCTTCGTCGCCGTCGCGCATGCCCGGCCGTCGAGTGCCGCCACACTGTTCTATCGCGACTTCGTCGGGCAGCAGATCAAGGTCGAGTGGCGCAATCAGGTTACCGAGGCGTTCGAGACCGCCAGGATCGTCGACGCCACCGCTCCCGACTGGTATGAGGAGACGCCGACCCGGGTGCGGGCTATCCCGGTGCTGCGCCGGCTGAGCACGACCGGTGCTGCGGTAACGGATGCCCCGGTGGCGGTGCTGACCTGCCACAGCAACCTGAGCGAGGCACGCACGCCGGGACGCCAGGAACTGACCTTCAACGACTGCGCCAACGATCTGTTCGCCATGATCGCGTCCGGGGACTTTCCCGACCTCGGCGCTCCGACCGGTCCGCGCCGCGGCGCGCCACGCGCCTCCGACGGGCTGCTCCGGCTCGATGTCGACGGACTGACCACCTTTGCCAGCCCCAACGCGCTCTCGGCGTTTAACCGCATGGGTTTCATCGAGGAACTCGAGGGGGAATCGCTCGCCGAGGTGACGACCGGCCTGCTCACCGGCACCGCCGTCGTGGACGAGTCGCTGCCCCTGGTGGTCACCGGGCGGGCACCGTGGCGCACCGACATTGAAGCGCGCGGCGTGACGGTGTCGCTCCGGGCGATTCCCATTCGCAACCGCGGCGAACGCGTCGGCGCGATCGTGTTGTCGCGAGACGTTACCGAACTGCGGCACCAGGAACGTGAGCTGATCACCAAGGATGCCACCATCCGGGAGATTCACCACCGGGTCAAGAACAACCTGCAGACCGTCGCCTCGCTGCTGCGGATCCAGGCTCGGCGTACCCAGTCCGACCGGGCGCGCGAGGCGCTGACCCAGGCGATGCGGCGGGTCGCTGCGATTGCCGTCGTGCACGACACACTGTCCGAGGGACTCAGCCAGATCGTCGACTTCGACGCCGTTTTCGAGCGGGTGCTGCTGCTCACGGTGGAGGTCGCATCCGCTCACAATACGACCGTGCATCCCAAATCGTCGGGTAGCTTCGGCACCCTGCCCAGCGCCTATGCGACGCCGCTCGCGCTGGTTTTGACCGAACTGGTCACCAATGCTGTGGAGCACGGCCTCGCCGGGCGCGAGGGCGAGGTGTCGATCGAGGCGCAGCGCAGCGAGGAGACACTGACCGTCATGGTGCGAGACACCGGTGCCGGATTACCGGAAGGTAAAGTCGGTTCGGGGCTCGGCACCCAGATCGTGCGCACGCTCATTCAGGGCGAGCTCGGCGGCACCATCGACTGGCACACCATGATGGGCAGCGGCACCGAGGTCACGATCGAGATCCCCCTCCGCTTCATGCAGGAGTCCTAGCCCTTTCGGGACGGGGCCTGGGCCCCGTCCCTGGGCCCAGGTTAGAAACTGGGCCCAGGGACATAAGGTGGGCCCGGCGAGCGGATGCCGATTCCGCGCGGTCGCGCGGCCCGGCTGCTCGCAGAGCACAAAAAAACGAGCCCGCGGCCTCCGGGAATACCGGACGGCCGTTGGCTCGCGTTCTGTAGCGGTGCCGGCTTTGCTAGGAAGCGCGACGGGCGCGTGCGGCGCGACGCTTGAGCGCACGTCGCTCGTCCTCGCTCAGGCCGCCCCAGACCCCAGAGTCCTGACCGGTCTCGAGTGCGTACTGGAGGCAGACCTCCGTGACGTTGCAGCGAGCGCACACCGATTTTGCCTTCTCGATCTGGTCCACAGCGGGTCCAGTGTTACCGACCGGAAAAAAAAGTTCCGGGTCAGCGGTGAGGCAGGCAGCTTTATCGCGCCAGTCCATAGGGATGCTCCTTTTATTACATGGGTGCACGGCCGATTGGCCAGAGTTGCAGGGTGATGGCCGGTTGCAGGAAAGTGGGATCTGCGCGATAACCGCGTTGAAACAGCTCACGTCCCTGTGAGCGTCAACCGGGCCTCAAATATCGTCCCATAATAGAGGTATCAAATCAATAGTTTTGTATGGCTTTTCGCTGTGAACAGCGACTCTGGTGCGCGGCGCCCAGCTCGGATCGACCTCCGGGCGCTTCGTCGCGCCCCCCTGCTGGGTGTGCTTGTAGGGCTCGTAGCTCTGGAGGCGCTCGCACTGTGGGCGCTCACGGCCTGGTGGGTGCTCGAACTGCTCATCGATACACCGACCTCGATGGGTGGCGCGCTCGCCCTGCTGGCACTGACGGCCGTCGCGGCCGTGTGGGTGAGCGCAATCACGGTCGGTGCCCTGCGTGGGCGTTCGTGGATTCGCGGAGCCGCGGTCACCTGGCAGCTCGTACAGATCATGATCGCCGTCGGTTGCTTCCAGGGCATCTACGCCCGCCCCGACGTCGGCTGGGCGCTGCTCGCCCCCTCGATCGTGGTGCTCGTGCTGGTCTTCACTCCGAAGGTCGTCGCCGCGACCAGTCACGAACCGAAGCCGGACGCCGACTGACCACGGCCGCCTGACCACGGCCGCCTGACCGCTAGACGGTCAGGCGTCGATGCCGAGCTTCTTGCGCAGGCTGGCGACGTGGCCGGTGGCCTTGACGTTGTACAGGGCGTGGGTGATGACGCCGGCTTCGTCCAACACGAACGTCGACCGCAGCACGCCGGTCACGATCTTGCCGTAGAGGTTCTTCTCGCCCCAGGCACCGTAGGCGCGGTGCACGTCGAGTGCGCTGTCGCTCAGCAGCGGAAAGTTAACCGCATCATGCTCCTGGAACGTCTTGAGCTTGGCCGGGGCATCCTTCGACAGGCCTAGCACCTGGTAGCCCGCGGACTTGAGCGACCCGAGGTTGTCGCGAAAGTCACAGGCCTGGGTCGTGCAGCCGGGGGTCATCGCCGCCGGGTAGAAATACACGACCACCTTGCTGCCCGCGAAACCGCTAAGCGAAACGGATGCCCCGTCCTGGTCGGTCAGGGTGAACTGGGGGGCCGTATCGCCGACTGCAAGGCGCGCTGAATCCGTCATGGTTCCATCGTATCGAGAGCAGACTCAGCGGGCGGGCGCAAACGTGGCGAGCAGCCGTTGCAGCGAGTCGAGGCGCACCCGGCCGGTGTCGCCGAGCTCGCCGGCCTCAACCGCGTCGATGATCGCGCAGTCCGGCGAATCGGGCAGGTGAGTGCAGCCGCGCGGGCAGCGCTCCGCGATCGTCGCGAGGTCGGTGAAGGCCTTGAGAATATTGTCGGTGTTGATGTGACCGAGGCCGAAGGAGCGCACGCCGGGGGTGTCGATAACCCAGCCGCGGCCGGCATCCGTTTCGAGGCGCAGTGACACCGTCGACGACGAGGTGTGCCGTCCGCGCCCGGTGACGGTGTTGACGACGCCGATGGCGCGGTTGGTGCCGGGCACCAGCGCGTTCACCAGGGTGGACTTGCCGACGCCGGAGTGCCCGACGAAGACCGTGTCGTGCCCGACCAACGCGGCCGAGATCTCGGCGATCGGCATGCCGCCCTCACCACTCTGGAAGACCGGAAGGTCGAGGCCGGCGAAGTTGGCCAGGAACGCGGCGGGGTCGGCGAGGTCGGTCTTGGTGATGCACAGAATGGGTTTCACGCCGGCGTCATAGGCCGCGACCAAATAACGATCCACCAAGCGGATGCGCGGCTCCGGGTTGGCCGCAGCGACCACGATCAGCATCTGGTCGGCGTTGGCCACGATCACGCGCTCGACGGCGTCGGTATCGTCGGCGCTCCTCCGCAGCAGGGTGTCGCGCGGCACGATGCGCACGATGCGGGCCAGGCTGCCCTCGGCTCCGGTGGTGTCGCCGACGATGTCGACCCGGTCGCCGTTGACGACGGCCTTTTTGCGCAGCTCGCTGGCCCGCGCAGTTGTGATTCGACGCTCGGTGGGCAGATTCTCGTCGAGCATGACGGTGTAGCGACCGCGATCTACCGAGAGGATGCGCCCGGTCAGCGCATCCTGATGGCTCGGCCTGGTCTTGGAGCGCGGTTTACTACCCTTGCGGCCGGGGCGCACGCGCACGCTCGACTCGTCGAATTCCGGTTCGTCGTCGTCGGCTAAGGCCCACCAGGTGTCGCCGGGATCGCCGGCCAGGTCCTCGGCAAGACCCTCAGAACCGTCAGCGGGCGGCGGCACGGGCATCTACAGCGCCGCTTCGGAGATCATCGCGTGCCACAACTCGGGAAACTGGGGGAGCGTCTTCGCGGTCGTACCGATGTTCTCGACCTCGACTCCGGGCACGGCGAGGCCGATCAGCGCACCGGCCGTGGCCATGCGGTGGTCGTCGTAGCTGAGCCACTGGCCGCCGTGCAGGGGCGCCGGTTCGATCCGGAGGCCGTCGGGCAGCTCGGTGACCTTGCCGCCGAGCCGATTGATCTCGGTCGCCAGTGCGGCGAGACGGTCGGTCTCGTGGTGGCGAATGTGCCCGATGCCGGTGATCGTGCTCGGCGTCGAGGCCAGGGCGGCCAGAGCGACGAGGGTGCAGGCGAGTTCCCCGCCAGCGGAGAGATCCAGATCGACGCCGACGATGTGGTCGCCCCCGGTGACGGTGAGCCGGTCACCGGCGCGCGTGACGACGGCGCCGAACAACGGCAGCAGCTGGGCGAGGTCGGCCCCGACCTGCGTCGTCGTCTCCGGCCAGCCGGTGATGGTAACGCTGCCGCCGGCCACGAGCGCGGCGCACAGAAAGGGTGCCGCGTTTGATAAATCGGGTTCGATGTCGACCGTGCGACCGGCGAGCTGACCGGGTGCGACGATCCACTCGCCGACGTTTGGCGTAGACACGTCGACGCCGCGCGCGCGCAGCACCTCGATGGTCATCTCGATGTGCGGCAGGCTCGGCAGCCGTTCGCCGGAGTGGGTGAGGTGCAGCCCCTGCTCGAAGCGTGCGCCGGCCAGCAGCAGCCCCGACACGAACTGGCTTGAGCTGCCGGCGTCGATGGTGACGGCTCCGCCGGTGACCGCTCCGCGGCCGTGCACGGTGAAGGGCAGGGCGTGCTTGCCATCGTCGTTGATATCGCCGCCCAGGTCGCGCAGAGCGCCGATGATGGGACCCATCGGGCGGCGTCGCGCACCGGCATCGCCGTCGAACGTGGTCGGGCCGAGCGCGAGGGCTGCGAGCGGGGGCAGAAAACGCATGACCGTGCCGGCCAGGCCGCAATCGATCGTGGTGGAGCCAAGCAATTCCTCGGGCGGGGTCACCAGCAGGTCCGTTCCGAACGCCCCGTCGCCCGCAACGGCCTCGATCGTGGCGCCGAGCTGCCGCAGGGCATCGACCATGAGATCACTGTCGCGAGAGTGCAGCGGCGCGCGCAGCAGAGACGGTTCACTGGCGAGAGCGGATGCGACGAGCTCCCGGTTGGTCAGGGATTTCGAGCCCGGCAGAGCCAGCACCGCCTGCAATGGCGCGCCAATGGTCGGCGCCGGCCACCAGACATCCACTTCGGTCGGTGAATTGTCGCCGTACGGATCGAACTCCGGCTTGGAATATCTCGAGATCAACATCGGTTATCAGAATAGTCGGTGATAGCAATCTGAGGGAGGCCCGTGACGGTGTCAATGCTGTTAGAACGACCCCTGGCTGTGGGGAACGGCCTAGAATTGCCCGTGATGACTTCAGACACGCCCGTCAATTCGGAATCTATTCCGGTTGACGACACAGAACTGGTTGCACCGACCAAGGCCGAGCTGCGCGAGCAGACCCGCGGACTGTTCGAAGAACAGGCCCTGCCGTTCCTCGACCAGTTGTACGCGGCCGCCATGCGCATGACCCGCAACCCGTCCGATGCCCAGGACCTCGTGCAGGAGACCTTTGTCAAGGCCTTCGCCGCTTTCGCGCAGTACGAGCAGGGCACCAACCTCAAGGCCTGGCTGTACCGCATCCTCACCAACACCTTCATCAACCAGTACCGCAAGAAGCAGCGTGAGCCCTATCAGGGCACCATTGATGAGCTCGAAGACTGGCAGCTGGGCGGCGCCGAATCGACGACCGCCATGTCGGGACGGTCGGCCGAGGCCGAGGCCATCGACCATCTGCCGGACAGCGCCGTCAAAGAAGCCCTGCAGTCCATTCCCGAAGACTTCCGACTCGCCGTGTACTTCGCCGACGTCGAAGGATTCTCCTACCAGGAGATCGCCGAAATCATGAAAACACCCATTGGCACCGTGATGAGCCGCCTGCACCGTGGCCGGCGACTCCTGCGTGAGCTCTTGGCCGGTTATGCGGCCGAGCGCGGACTAGGCCAGGGACAGAAAACATCCGGGAGCGCAAGCAAATGACCGATTGTGGTTGCGAGAAGGCCAAGGCCGAACTCGAAGAATACCTGCACAACGAACTCCGCAAAGACGATGCGGCCGACATTCAGGAGCACCTGGCGACCTGCACCGACTGCAGCGCCGAACACCTGATCGGACGCACCATGACCGAGGTGATGCAGCGCGCCTGCAAGGAAACCGCGCCCGAAGTTCTGCGCGACCAGGTCCTGCTCAAGCTGCGCGCCCTCCAGGCCTCGCACTAGCTGAGCGCGCACGCTCAATCGCCTGTCGCTGTTCGCTGGTAGGCAAACGGATGCCGCCGCGCTCGCACGCGGGCTGGCCACGCCGCACCCTCGTGGCGCTCGTCATGGATCGTGGCACTCTAGCGCGGGGTGCCGCGAGCGGCGGCGTGACCGCGCGCATCCGCTGACGGCACGTGTTCGTCGCGCCGGCCCCGGTTGCAACCGGCCAGGCGCGGGTCGCAAAGCCGCGCCCGCCGCCGCGCAGAAACACCAATGGAGGGTGACCCCTGGGTCACCCTCCATTTTCACGTGCGGTTACAGCGTGAGCGCCTCGCGCTGCAGCTTGGCCTGCTCGACCGCGTGGCGCTTGGCCGAACCTGCCGCCGGCGAGGCCGACGCGGGACGGGAGAACAGCCGCATGGCGCGCGGGCCGAGCTTGTTGGTCTCCAGGTAGAAGAACGGCCAGGCTCCCTGGTTCTCCGGTTCGTCCTGCACCCAGGCCAGTTCGGCGTTCGGATACTGGGCGGCGACGTTCTTCAGCTCAACGGCGGGCAGCGGGTAGAACTGCTCGACGCGCACGAGGGCAATCTCGGGGTTCGGGTTCTTCTCGAGTTCGTTCAGCAGGTCGTAGTAGATCTTTCCGGCCATGAACAGAACGCGCTTGACGGCGTTCTTGTCGTTCACGCGTGCATCGTCGATGACCGCTTCGAACTTGCCGCTGGTCAATTCAGACACGGCGCTCGTCGCTCCGCGCAGGCGCAGCATCGACTTGGGCGTGAACACGATGAGCGGACGGCGCGGACGCATGTAGGCCTGGCGACGCAGCAGGTGAAAGTACGACGCGGGCGTCGACGGGCGCGCCACGGTCATGTTTTCCTCGGCGCACAGCTGCAGGAATCGTTCGATGCGGGCTGAGGAGTGGTCAGGGCCCTGACCCTCGTAGCCGTGCGGCAGCAGCAGCACAACGGATGACCGCTGGCCCCACTTTTGCTCGGCGGAGGACACAAACTGGTCGATGATGGTCTGCGCACCGTTGGCGAAGTCACCGAACTGGGCTTCCCAGAGCACGAGTGCGTCGGCGCGTTCCACCGAATAGCCGTACTCGAAGCCCATGGCGGCGTATTCGCTCAGCAGCGAGTCGTAGATCCAGAATCGGGCCTGGTTGTCCTTGAGGTTGGCCAGTGGCAGCCATTCCTGGCCGTTCACCCGGTCGTGCAGCACCGCGTGACGCTGCACGAACGTGCCGCGGCGGGCATCCTGTCCGGCAAAACGCACCGGGGTGCCCTCGACCAGCAGCGAGCCGAGCGCGAGCAGTTCGCCGAAGCTCCAGTCGATATTGCCGTTACGGCTCATGTCGAGGCGCTTCTGCAACAGCTGCTGCAGCTTATTGTGCACGGTGAAACCGGCCGGCTTGTTGTTGAATGCATCACCGATGAGCTGGATGACGCTCTCCGGGACACCGGTGGTCTCTGGCTCACCTGCGGCGTCTTCACGGGCCTGAGCTTCAGCCTCGGCCTTGGCCGTGGCGGCCATTTCCGGCGTGATGACCGGGATCGACGCGGTCTGGGCAGCGTGGGTCTCGAGGAAGGCGCGCTCGAGGCGATCCTGGAAGTCGCGGTGGGCGGCTTCGTATTCTTCCTCGGTGATGTCACCACGGCCGACGAGCGCCTCGGTGTACAGCTTGCGCACGCTGCGTTTGGCCTCGACCAGGTTGTACATCAGCGGCTGCGTCATCGAGGGGTCGTCGCCCTCGTTGTGGCCCCGACGGCGGTAGCAGATGAGGTCGACGACGACATCCTTCTTGAATTCCTGGCGGTAGGCGAAGGCTAGCTCGCCGGCGCGTACCACGGCCTCCGGGTCATCCCCGTTGACGTGGAAGATCGGCGCCTGGATGGTCTTGGCGACGTCGGTGGCGTACACGCTGGTGCGGGCATCCTGCGGCAGGGTGGTGAACCCGAGCTGGTTGTTGACCACGATGTGTACGGTTCCGCCGGTGCGGTAGCCGCGCAGCTGGGACATCTGCAGGGTTTCGAGTACGACGCCCTGGCCGGCCATCGCGGCGTCGCCGTGGATGAGGATCGGCAGGGTGGAGAAGGTGCCGATCGGCTTGCGGTCCTGCTTGGCGCGCACGATGCCCTCGAGCACGCCGTCACCGGCCTCGAGGTGCGAGGGGTTCGCGGCCAGCGATACCGGAATCTCGGCGCCGTCTTCACCGCGGAACATGCCCGTGGTGCCGAGGTGGTACTTCACGTCGCCGGAGCCGTGTAAGGTGCGTGGGTCCTGCGTGCCCTCGAACTCGCGGAAGATCTCGCCGTAGGTCTTGCCGGCGATGTTGGTGAGAACGTTCAGGCGGCCACGGTGGGCCATCCCGATCGCGACCTCGTCGAGACCCTGCTCGGCGGCGCCCTGCAAAATGGTGTCCAGTAGCGGAATGGTGCACTCGCCGCCCTCGAGGCTGAAGCGCTTCTGACCGACGTACTTGGTCTGCAGAAACGTTTCGAAGGCTTCGGCCTCGTTGAGCTTGGCCAGAATACGCATCTGCTCGTGGTGGGTGGGCTTGACGTACGACTTCTCGATTTTCTCCTGCACCCACTTGCGCTGGGCCGGGTCCTGAATGTGCATGTACTCGATACCCGTGGTGCGGCAGTACGAGTCACGCAGCACACCGAGAATGTCGCGCAGCAGCATCTGGCGCTTCGCTCCGAAACCGCCGGTCACGAAGGACCGGTCGAGGTCCCAGAACGTGAGCCCGTGGGTGGCGATGTCGAGGTCGGGGTGGCTGCGCTGTGAGTACTCGAGCGGGTCGATGTCGGCCATCAGGTGGCCGCGCACGCGGAACGAGTTGATCAGTTCCTGCACCCGCGCGGTCTTGTCGACGGCGCTCGCGAGGTCGACGCTGATGTCCGGGGCCCAGTGGATCGGGTCGTACGGGATGCGCAGCGCCGAGAAGATCTCTTCGTAGAAGTTGTGCTGGCCGATCAAAAGCTCGTGCACGATCTTGAGGAACTCGCCCGACCCTGCACCCTGGATGACGCGGTGGTCGTAGGTGCTGGTGAGGGTGATGGTCTTTGAGATGGCCAGGCCGGTAAGCGTCTTGACGCTCGAGCCCTGGAATTCGGCCGGGTAGTCGAGGGCGCCGGCGCCGATAATACAGCCCTGGCCCTTCATCAGGCGGGGCACCGAGTGCACGGTGCCGATGCCGCCCGGATTGGTCAGCGACAGGGTCGCTCCGGCGAAGTCGTCGGCCGTGAGCTTGTTTTGGCGGGCGCGAGTGACGAGGTCTTCGTAGGCGGCGAGGTATTCGCCGAAGGTCATCGTGTCGGCACGCTTGATCGCCGGAACCAGCAGGGCGCGGGTGCCGTCGGGCTTGGGCATGTCGATGGCCAGGCCCATGCCGACGTGGGCGGGAGCGACCACAGAGGGCTTGCCGTCGACCTCGTCGTAGTAGACGTTCTGGCTCGGGAACATCTTGAGCGCGCGAATCAGCGCCCAGCCGATCAGGTGGGTGAAACTGACCTTGCCGCCGCGTGCCCGCTTCATGTGGTTGTTCATGACGATGCGGTTGTCGATGAGCAGCTTGGCCGGGATGGTGCGCACGCTTGTCGCGGTCGGCACGGTCAGGCTCGTGACCATGTTGGTCGCGAGTGACTTCGCCATACCGCGCAGCGGAACGACCTTGTCCTGCTTGACCGGCGCTGACTCGTCGGTGACGACGGCCTGCGGGCTGGTGACGGGAGCGTCGGCGGGAACCGGGGCCGGCTTCGGCGCGCTCGAGGTGGTGCGGGCCGTCGGCTGGTTCTCAGTCACCTGAGCTGGCGCTGCCGGTACGGCCGGGGCTGCGGCTGCGGCGGTTGCGGCCGGCGCCGGTGAAACGGATGCTGCTGGCGCTGCTGCGGGGGCAGCATCCGCTGGAATGGGAGTGTTCGCGGTCTGGTTGTAGCTCTCCAACACCGGCCACCACGACTCATCAACCAAGTTCTTGTCGATCAGGAATCGCTCATACAATTCGTCAACGAGCCACTCGTTTGCTCCGAATTCGCCTGACGTTGTCTCGTCAGAAGCTCCACCGGTTACCTGGCTTGACACCGTGGGATCGCCCACTCTCTGCTTTGAATTTGGATGCCCTCGGCAAGGTCCGTTGCCGGGTCATTCTGCGCTTTCATTGAGCCTGTCGCTGACGATCGTGACCGCCAGGTCAGTCTTACTGCCCAGCCTAATCCCATCCCGCGCGACCACTAACACCCTGTCGAACGGCTAGCGTTCTTGGTATGCAGTTCTATGGAACGACGCCCAGCCATGATTTGACTTACTCCGACGTGTTTTTGGTGCCCGGACAATCGGCTGTCACTAGCCGGTTGGATGTCTCCCTGGCACCCAATGACGGTACGGACGCGACGATTCCGATCGTGTCGGCGAATATGAACTCGGTCACCGGGCCACGCCTGGCTGCCTCGCTGGCCCGCCGCGGGGGGCTCGGAGTGCTGCCGCAGGACATGCCGTTGCAGGACCTCGATGCCGCTATTCGCTGGGTCAAAGCCCAATCGGTTCGTTTCGACACGCCGTTCACCTTTGCCCCGGACGATACCGTCGAGATGGCGTTGCGGCAGGTTCCGGCCTCGCCCGGCCAGGGAATCGTCATCCACTCCACCAGCGGAGACTACCTGGGCTGCATCGTCGCCAGCCGGCTGGCGACCGCGCTGCCCGATGCGCGCCTCGGCGATCTGCTGCACGGTGAACTCGCCGCGCTCGACGCCGACGACGTCGAGGGGCCGCGCCGCGCCTTCGACCTGATGACGGAGGCGGACATCGATTTCGCGCCGGTGCTGCACCACGGCACCGTCGTCGGAACGCTCAGCCGCAAGAGCGCCCTGCGCTCCACCCTGTACCAGGCGACACTGGACGCCCGCGGTCGGCTCAAGGTCGCTGCCGCGATCGGCATCAACGGCGACGTCGCCGCCAAGGCCCGCGCCCTCGCCGCCGCCGGCGTCGACATTCTGGTGATCGACACCGCGCACGGCCACCAAGACGGCATGCTGCGTGCCCTCGGCATCGTCGCCGACCTGAACCTCGGGCTGCCGATCGTGGCCGGCAACGTCGTCACCAAGGACGCCGTGCGCGACCTGGTCGGTGCCGGCGCCACGATCGTCAAGGTGGGAGTCGGTCCGGGCGCCATGTGCACCACCCGCATGATGACCGCCGTCGGTCGGCCCCAGTTCTCGGCCGTGCTCGAAACGGCCACCGCGGCCCGTGAGCTCGGCGCGCACGTCTGGGCCGACGGGGGAGTGCGCTACCCGCGGGACGTGGCCCTCGCGCTGGCCGCTGGGGCGGCATCCGTCATGATTGGTTCCTGGTTTGCCGGCACGACCGAGGCGCCAGGAACGCTGAATACGGATGCCCGCGGCGCGCTGTACAAAGAAAGCTGGGGAATGGCCTCGACCAAGGCCGTTCAGGCACGCTTCGATCGCCTCGACGCCTACGACCTCGCCCGTAAGACCCTGTTCGCCGAGGGAATCTCGAGCTCGAAGATCTACCTCGACCCGCTGCGGCCGTCGATCGAGGACCTGCTCGACATGATCACCTCTGGCGTGCGCTCGTCGTTCACCTACGCCGGCGCCACCACCGTCGCCGACTTTCACGAGAAAGCGCTCGTGGGTATTCAGTCGGCGGCCGGGTACGAAGAGGGCAAGGCTCTGCCGGTCTCCTGGTAGATGTGGCCGGGCGCTGCCGGACGGTTCTCGTGCTGCGCTAATGGGTGTGGCCGGGCGCGCAGGCAGGTGCGCCCGGTATACTCGGAGGAATAATGGATGACCCTCCCACCGCTGAACCCTCGCCTGACAAACCCTCGCCCGTGACTGCCGGCGGTGAAATCCTTGTCTGAGCTGATCATGCTCGGGTTCGGCCTCATCCTCACGGTGGGAACGGGCATCTTCGTCGCCAGTGAGTTCGCCCTGGTGAATCTCGATCGCGCCGACCTTGAAGCGCGCCGCGATCGCGGGGAAACCCGTCTCGCCATGACCATCGCGGCGCTGAAAATCACCTCGACCCACCTGTCGAGTGCGCAACTGGGCATCACCCTGACCACGCTGCTGACCGGGTACACGATCGAACCGGCCCTCTCGTCCCTGCTGCGCAGCCCGCTCACCGCGGCCGGGCTGCCGGTTGACCTGGTTCCCGTCTTCGGCACCACGATCGCCATCGTCTCGGCGACCCTCGTGTCGATGGTCATCGGCGAACTGGTCCCGAAGAATTTTGCGCTTGCGTTACCGATTCCGACCGCTCGGCTGGTCATTCCGTTTCAGACCGCGTTCACCGCCGTGTTCAAACCGGCCGTGCTCGTGCTCAACAACAGCGCCAACGGCCTGTTGCGCGCGTTCGGCATCGAACCCAAGGAGGAGCTCTCGGGTGCCCGCACCGCTGAAGAGCTCTCATCGCTCGTACGCCGCTCGGCCAGCGCTGGGCTGCTCGAGAAGGACACCGCGACCCTGCTGCGCCGCACGTTGATGTTCTCCGGACACACCGCCTCCGATGTCATGACTCCGCGCCCGCGGGTCGCGAGTATCCACCGCACCGATTCGGCGCAGGACATCATCGACCTCGCGCGTTCCACCGGTTTTTCCCGGTTCCCGGTCGTCGACGAGAGCGTCGACGACGTCGCGGGTGTCGTGCACGTCAAACAGGCGGTGGCCGTGCCGCGCAATCGGCGAGCGGATGTGCCGGTTTCGGCCCTGCAGACCGACCCGGTTCGCGTTCCCGAAACGATGAAACTCGACGACCTGCTCGGTGAGTTGCGCGGTCGTGGCTACCAGATGGCGATCGTCGTCGACGAATATGGCGGAACCGCCGGCGTCGTCACCCTGGAGGACCTGGTCGAGGAACTGGTCGGCGAGGTCGCCGACGAGCACGACCGGGCCAGGGCCGGCGTCGTGCGCTCCCCCGACTCGCTGACCTTTCCCGGAATGCTGCGGCCGGATGAACTGCTCGATCGTACCGGTGTCGTCGTGCCGGAACAGGGCCCCTACGAGACCGTGGCCGGCTTTGTGATGAGCGAGCTGGGGCGGTTGCCGGTCACCGGCGACCGCGTGCCGGTGCCGGGCGGATTCCTCACCGTTGAGCGTCTGGAAGGGCGTCGCATCGACCGACTGCGTTTCACCCCGGAGGTGGCGCCGGAGCCGGCGGTTCCGCCCGGGCCCAAGACTGATCGAAAGAAGGTGAGCGACAAATGAGCGACTGGGCCGGACTTGCCTGGTTGGTCGTGCTGCTCGCCGCCAACGCCTTCTTCGTCGGAGCGGAATTCGCCGTCATCTCGGCACGTCGTTCCCAGATTGAGCCGCTCGCCGAGGCCGGAAAACGCAGCGCCAAGACCGCGCTCTGGGCGATGGAACACGCAACGCTCATGCTCGCGACCTCGCAGCTGGGCATCACGGTCTGTTCGCTGCTCATTTTGAACGTCTCCGAACCGGCGATCCACCACCTGCTCGAGGTGCCACTGGCCCTGACCGGCCTGCCCGAGGCTCTGATCGGCACGATCGCCTTCATCGTCGCACTGCTGCTGGTCTCGTACCTGCACGTGGTGTTCGGCGAGATGGTACCGAAAAACCTGTCTTTCTCCGTCCCCGACCAGGCCGTGTTGCTGCTTGCCCCGCCGCTCGTGTTCGTCGCCCGCGTTTTTCGTCCGGTGATCGTCACGCTCAACGCCTGCGCGAATGGTGTGCTGCGGCTGTTTGGCGTGCAGCCGAAGAATGAGGCGACCAGCGCGTACACGCTCGACGAGGTAGCCACGATCGTCACGCAGTCCACCAAAGAGGGTGTGCTGAGCGACGGGACCGGCGCGCTGACCGCGGCATTCGAGTTCACCAACCTCAAGGTGCGCGACGTGGCTGTTGGTCTGTCCAAGCTGGTCAGTCTGCCCGAGTCGGCCACCCCGGCCGACGTGGAGAAGGCCGTCACTCGCCACGGGTTCTCCCGGTACGTGCTGGCCGATGCCGAGGGCTATCTCACCGGATACGTGCACCTGAAGGACGTTCTCGACCTCGATATCGCATCGGTCGGGGAAGCAACGCTGGCCGCGCCGGACAGCTACTCGGGGCGGATCCCGGCCAAGCGCATCCGTGCCTTGATCTCAATTTTTGAAGACACCGACCTCGAAGATGCCCTCGCGACCATGCGCCGTTCTGGCGCGCACCTCGCGCGGTCGTTCACCGCCGAGGGCGAAACCACCGGGGTGCTCTTTCTCGAGGACATTATCGAAGAGCTTGTCGGCGAAGTACAGGACGCCACCCGCCGCGAGTAGTTGGCGCAGCTGCGGAACTCGCCCAATTCGCTGGTCGAGCTCGCCGAGACCGCCATAAGACGGCCGTCACCCGTGTAGTTCGCGCGGTGACGGCCGTTTTTTAAGTGGATGCGTTATGCGATACTTCGACGTCGGGCCGCGACGAGCGCGGCTCCGGCCAAGAGCAGCAGCAGCGCGGCGAAGCCCAATGGCGCTGCTGTGAATCCGGTTGACGCGAGTGCCGTGGTGGTGGAGGTCGCGGTGACGGACAGGACAGCATCCGCTGCGGTGTAGGAGAGGTAGGTGACCGTGCCGGTGGCGCTGACCGTCAGGAACGCGACGCGAGACACGATCGAACTGTCAGCGGCCGTGCCCGTCAGGGTCACGGTGTGCTGTCCGGCCGATAGTCCGGTCGGTAGATTCGCGCTGGCTGTGAACGCTCCGGAGCTGTCGATCGTTCCGCCGGCCAGGAGTACCGGGGTGGAGCGCAGAATGATGGTGTAACTCGAACCTTCTTTCAGCCCGGCGCCCGACACGGCCACCAAAGCGCCGGCGACCGTGTCGCCAACGGCCAGGCCGAGATTAAGCGTCAGGGTCGGCGACGAAGGTGCCTCAGGTTCAACCACCACGGCCAGGGGCCATTTCGCGTACACGGTCACATCGTCGGTCGGAGCGACTGAAAAATCAAACTCCGTCGTGAAGTCTGCAGTGGTGAACCAGCCATCAAAGTCTGCATCCGTCGGAACAGGATCGACGGCCAGCTGGCCTGCAATCAAGCGCTGCGCACCGATAGTGCCATGCCCGTTCGACTCAAACGACACGATCGGGTCGATCACGGTGAGATAGTCCGTCCACGCGCCCGACGTAAACCCGCCGTCCACTGCGAACTGCGACAGATAGTGCACCGTCAAGCCCTCAGCGTTACCCAGCGACGGCTCGAGGTTGTCAGCGAAGAGCGTCGGCGCTGCGCCGGCAAACGTCACCGATACGACGGGGGTCCGGTAGAAAATGTTCGCGCCGATGGACTGCATTGAAGCTGGCATGGTGATCGCCGTAAGACCTGCGATGTTTGCGAAAGCATACCCTCCAATGGACTCGAGCCCCTCGTGCAGGGTGACCGAGGTCAGGCCGGTGTTAGCGAACGCCGCGTCGCCGATGTTTTCCACTGACCCTGGAATGTCGAGTAGCGTCAGGAAGCTGTTCGTGTGGAACGCGCTACCGCCGATAGTCGTCACGGACGCCGGAATACTGATCGACGTCAACAAGTTGGATTGAAAGGCTGCGAAACCAATGGTGGTCACGTTCCGGCCGATGGTGACTGCAGTGAGGCTCTTATACGCAAAGGCGCGGTCGCCGATGGCGGTGACCCGGTAGGTCGTGTCCATATCTTCGACCGTGTCAGGAATCTCAACGATCCTCGACGCCGCATCCGTAAGACTGACGGCGGTCGCCGTTCCGTCGCCAGCACTCGTGTCGTACGTGATGCCGTTTGCGGTGGTGAATGCCGTGCAGGGGGTCCACTTCGCGTACAGGATCACATCGTCGGTCGGAGCGACCGAAAAATTAAACTTTGTCGTCAACGCTGCATCGCTGGTCCAGCAGCCGACCTCTTCACCCGTAAAAGTAGGAGCTACAGCCAGCTGGCCTGCAATCAAGCGCTGCGCACCGATAGTGCCATGCCCGTTCGACTCAAACGACACGATCGGGTCGATCACGGTGTTGTAGCCCATCCAGGTCGGCGTCGTAAACCCGCCGGTGGCCCCGAACTGTGACAGATAGTGCACCGTCACAGGCGTAACCGTCACACCCTCATTCCTCAAACCCCAACCCAGCGGCGGATAGCTGGCATTAGAGTCGTCGAGTGTTGTTGGCGCGAGGCCGGCGAAAGTCACCGATACGACTACGCCGTCATAGAAGATGTCCTGCCCGATGTACGTCACTGACGCCGGAATGGTGATAGCCGTCATCGGGTTTTGGCCGAAGGCATAACTGTCAATTTTAATGAGCCCGTCGGAGAGGATTATAGAGCTCAGGTCCTTCCCCATGAACGCGTACTCGCCGATGGCGGTCACCGGGTAGGTCATGCTGTCCTTTAGGACCGTGGCAGGAATCACAACGGTCGTGTCCGACCCGGTATAGCCAATGGCGGTAATCGTTCCGTCACCAGCGCTCGGTCCGTAGACAATGCCGTTCGCGGCGGTGAAGCCTGCCGTCGTGGCCTGTGCCGGTCCGGCGATCAGTGCGATCGAGCTGGCCACGAGTAAACCGACGACGGATGCCGCTAGCATCCGTTTCGACGCCCCTCGCGAAAGGGAAAAACCTACAGACACTGCGACCTCCCGGTAGATGAACGTGACGACTCGGCCACCGGCGGGCGTGGTCGTCAGAGGGTTTCGACACACGCCGAATTTTGAGCCTACTTCGAGCACCCCCCCATTTGCCCAGAGTGGGAGTGCTGGGATTTCGTTACGAACTACTGGGATGGGTGCTTCTGTTCCAGCAAAAGGGATCAGCGGATGGCCGCGCCCGATTCGGCTGGCCGCTACGCCCGTTACCGTAGCGAGCACCCAGATCGGGCGCGCTCGCGGCGGGTCGCAGCGCTCCGACCGCACAAGTCGGCCGTCACCCGCATGATTCACGCGGTGACGGCCGACTTCAGTGGATGCGTTACGCGACGCTCCGACGTCGGGCCGCGACGAGCGCGGCTCCGGCCAGGAGCAGCAGCAGCGCGGCGAAGCCGAGCGGCGCGGCCGTGAATCCGGTTGCCGCGAGCGCTGCGGTGGCAGCATCCGCTGCGGTGTAGGAGAGGTAGGTGACCGTCCCGGTCGCGCTGACCGTCAGGAAGGCAACGCGAGACAGGGAAGAGCCGTCAGTGGCCGTGCCTGTCAGGGTCACGGTGTGTTGTCCGGCCGACAGTCCGGTCGGCAGAACAGCGCTGGCTGTGAACGCTCCGGAGCTGTCGATCGTTCCGCCGGCCAGGAGTACCGGGGTGGAGCGCAGAATGACGGTGTAGTCGGAGCCGGCTTTGAGCCCGGCACCGGACACCGTCACCGGGGCGCCGGCGACGACGTCGCCAACGGCCAGGCCGAGGTCAAGAGTCAGGGTCGGCGACGACGGCGCGACCGGCTCAACAACCGGCTCTCCAATAACCACCGCGGCTACGGGCCACTTCGCGTACACGGTCACGTCGTCGGTCGGAGCGACCGAAAAATCAAACGGCGTCGTGAAGTCTGCCGTGGTGAACCAGCCATCGAAGCCTGCATCCGTGACAGTAGGAGCCGTGGCCCGCTCGCCTGCAACCAAGCGCTGTTTAGCAATCGCGTCGTGCCCGGTGACGTCAAACGACACGATCGGGTCAATCACGGTGTTGTAGCCCATCCAGGTCGGCGTCGTAAACCCATTGGCACGCCCTCCGTCAACTCCGAACGTCGACAGATAGTGCACCGTCAAGCCCTCAGCGTCGCCCAGTGACGGATCGACGTGGCCCGAGTCCGGATTGATGGCGTCAGTGCTCCAGAGTGTCGGCGCTGCGCCGGCGAAAGTCACCGCTACGACGTGGCCGTCCCAGAAGAGGTTCGCGCCAATGGTCTGCACTGACGCCGGAATGGTGATTGCCGTCATCGGGTTTCCCCAGAATGCGTATTGACCAATGCTTTCGAGCCCCTCATGCAGAGTGACCGAGCTCAGGCTAGTGCCACCGAAAGCTGCCTCGCCGATGTGTGTCACTGACGCTGGAATGTCCAGTGACGTTAGAGTACCGCTTGAGCTGAACGCATCGTCTTCGATGGTCTGCACGGACGCCGGAATGATAATAGGCCCGGTCACGGAGTTCCTGCTGAAGGCCATCTGGCCAATGGTTTTCACGTTCTGGCCAATGATGACCCCGGTAAGGCCCCAATATTTAAAGGCCTCGGCCCCGATGGCAGTGACCGTGTACTCCGCGCCCGCTTCTGTGACCGTGTCGGGAATCTCAACGGTCAATGCCGACCCGTCATAGCCAATGGCGGTAATCGTTCCGTCGACGTCGCTGGCACCGTATCGGATGCCGTTTGCAGCGGTAAAGCCCGACGTCGCGGCCTGCGCCGGAGCGGCGATCAGCGCTATCGAGCTGGCCACGAGCAGGCCGACAACGGATGCCGCCAGCATCCGCTTCGACGCTCCTCGCGAAAGAGAAAAAGCTACAGACAATACGACCTCCAAATAGATGACCGTGATGACTCGCCCCCCGGTGGGCGTGGACGTCAGAGGGTTCCGGCCTGCGCCGAATTTTGAGCCTACTTGGGGTGTTACCCACGTCTTCTCTCGGTGGACACTGTGATTGCCGGGAGAACTACTGGGTTTTCGGTCCGCCCGCGTGCAGAGGCTCGCGCCGATCAGTGGATGAGCGCGCCCGATCTGGGTGGCCGCTAGGCCGGTTAACGTAGCGCGCGCCGAGATCGGGAGCGCGAGGACTCCGCGAATTCAACCGTCAGTGGCTGATCAGTCCGCGACCTGAATCCACCGTGGCGCGGATGTCCGAGCCCGAAACGGGTGCGCCCGTGCAAAGTCGACCGGTCGTGGTCTCCCGGGGTGCTCCAACGGACCGGGCGTGTCCGGAAGGCAGCCGCTCGCGGCATCCGTTGGTGTGATCGTGCTGAACCGAAACGACCTATCGTGGAGGCATGGTGAAACCGCGCGGCTGGCTCGAATGGGAGGCCGAACAGGCCCGCGACTGGATCGCGCGGCCCCAGGCCGGAGATGACAAATACTCCCGTGGTGTGCTTGGAGTGCGCACCGGTTCCAAGGACTACCCGGGCGCAGCGGTGCTCGGCGTCGACGCGGCCGTGCGCACCGGCGTCGGCATGGTGCGCTACCTCGGGCCGCGCCGCGCTCAGGACCTGGTCCTGCAGCGCCGCCCCGAGATCGTGACCCTGCCCGGACGGGTACAGGCCTGGCTGCTCGGCTCCGGCATCAACGCCGCCACGAGAACGGATGCCGTCAGCGCTGCCCTCGACAAAGCGCTCGCCGAGGGCCTGCCCACCGTCATCGACGCCGGCGCCCTCGACCTGGTCTCGCACGCAATCGGACCGACAGTCATCACACCGCATGCCGGCGAACTGGCCGCGATGCTCGCGGGCGAGGCCAAGCCGGGCTCAGCCTCGCAGATCGCAGCGAATCCGGGGGAATGGGCCATTCGCGCCGCCCGGCTGTTTGACGTCACGGTGCTGCTCAAGGGAGCAGTCACCCACATTGCCTCACCGGCCGGCGCCCGCCTGACCGTGTCGACCGGGCCGGCCTGGCTCGCGACGGCCGGGTCCGGCGACGTGCTCGGCGGCATTCTCGGGGCGCTGCTCGCGACCCACTCCGACCAGCTCGAAGCGGATGCCGCGTCCCTCGCCCCGCTCGCCGCCACTGCAGCGCTCATCCACGCCGAAGCGGCGAACCTCGCTTCCGCCGGCGGTCCGATCGCGGCCCTGGACGTGGCCGATGCGGTGCCGCGGGCCGTCGCCGCGTTCCTGGACTATGGCAGCGCGCCAGGGGCTCGCGCGGCGCGCTGACCCGCGCCTTGACCCCGCGCGCTGAGCTCGCTCGGCGTGCTGACGTGTGCGCGGCGCGCAGTCGCGATGCCCTTCCGGCGCGCCAGAGCGGAACGCGGGCGAGAAACTCCCGGGTGAGCTGCGCGGGCGGTGTCCCTGGGCCGCCGCCTGTGCGAAGGTAAAGCGTGCGAATTCACGACGAGCCCCACGGGGCAACCGGCGCGCGGCCGGCGCTGCGGCATCCGCTCGCCGCGCTGTGGTCGGCCTTCGTGCTGGTGCACCTGCTGCTGATCACTTTGGCTTTGTTCGGGCCGGGGTATCCGCTCGGCGATGTCGAAGTGGTGTATCGCGGATGGGCCGAGGACGCCGCGGCCGGCAATATCGTCGGCGTCACCGAGAATTTCGTCTACCCGCTGCTCGCGCTCGTACCCGTCGTCGGCGCGCTCGCCCTCGGCGGCCCGGCCTATCTCGGCACCTGGTTTGGGCTAATCACCGTGCTGAACGCCGGGGCATTCTTCGTACTCCTGCGCACACACCGACCCGCGGCGTGGTGGTGGCTGGCATTCCTGGCGTTGCTTGGCCCGATTGCGCTGCTGCGCATCGATGCGGTCACGGTGCCGCTCTGCATCATCGCCCTGCTGGGCCTGCGGCGCCGTCCGCTCTGGGGCACGGTGCTGCTGACCATTGCGGCCTGGATCAAGATCTGGCCGGTGGCCGCCCTCGCCGCCCTGTTTGTGGCGTCCACACTGCGCTGGCGGATGCTCGGGGTCGCCGCAGCCGTCACCGCGGCGGTCGTCGCCGCGGCCGGGGCGCTCAGCCTGGCTCGCGGCAGCGGCATCCACGTGCTGAGTTTCGTGGGCGAGCAGGCGGGCCGGGGGATCCAGATTGAATCACCCATCGCTGTGCCGTGGCTGTGGCAGGCCGTGCTCAACGTGGCCGGCAGCTTCATCTACTACGACCAGCAGATCCTCACCTTTCAAGTCGCCGGCGCTGGCACCGCCGCCGCAAGCGCCGTGATGACTCCGCTGCTCGCGCTCGCCGCCGCCGCCGTGCTGCTGCTCGGAGTGCGGGCCCAGCGGCGGGGAGTCGGCTGGTTGGCGGTCTTTCCGCCGCTGACCCTCGCCCTGACCGTGACCCTCATCGCCGTCAATAAGGTGGGGTCGCCGCAGTTCATCAGTTGGCTGGCCGCACCGATCATTCTCGGGCTCGTGCTGAACGGGCGCGCCTGGCGCACGCCGGCGCTGCTCGCACTCGTGCTCGCCGCCCTCACCCAGCTGGTCTACCCGTACCTCTACGACTGGCTGCTGGTGGCCCATCCCCTCATGATTCTGGTGCTGACCGTGCGCAACCTGCTCGAATTCGTGCTGCTCGGCTGGGCGCTCTTCACGCTGTACCGACTGGGCAGGTCAGGCCGGCCCGCCCGCGACCGTTTCATCCCCAAACCACTCACCATCAAACCACTCATCTAGGGAGCCCCTCATGCTCGTCGCATTCTCTGTCGCACCGTCCGTCGCCGCCGACTCGCAGGGATCCGTGCACGATGCGGTTGCCGCAGCGGTGCGCATCGTCCGCGAATCCGGACTGCCGAATCACACCGACTCCATGTTCACCACCATCGAGGGCGACTGGGATGAAGTCTTCGCCGTGATCAAGGCGGCGACCGAGGCGGTGGGCGCCTTCGGGCCGCGTGTTTCCCTCGTGCTGAAGGCGGACATCCGCCCCGGCCACACCGGAGAGCTGACCGGCAAGCTCGAGCGCCTGGAGACCGCCCTCTCCGAGTGAATCGTCCGCTCCAGCCGGCCTGGGCTTAGGCTTGTTGCATGCCCCTCACTCCTGACGGGTCGACGCAGCTGTCGTCGACCCGTATTCGTCTTGCCCTGCTCGCCCTCGCCCTGGGCGGATTCGGCATCGGCGCGACCGAATTCGTTGCCATGGGTCTGCTGCCGAACCTGGCCGCCGACCTGCTGCCCGGTCTCTATGCTGCGGCGCCGGATGCCGCCAACGCGCAGGTCGGCTGGCTGATCTCGGCTTATGCTCTCGGTGTCGTCGTCGGAGCGCCAACAATCGCGGCCGCGGCGGCCCGTTGGCCGCGCAAACAACTGCTCCTGGCCCTGCTGACCGCGTTCACGCTCGGCACGATCGCCTCGGCCCTGCTGCCGACCTTTGAGACCGTTCTCGTTGCCCGCTTTGTGGCCGGGCTGCCGCACGGCGCCTACTTCGGCATCGCCTCGCTCGTCGCCGCCCGCCTGATGGGCCCCGGCAAACGGGCTCGCGGTATCGCCATCGTGCTCTCCGGGCTGACCATCTCCAACGTCATCGGGGTGCCCACGATCACCTGGATCGGTCAGGTGAGCGGATGGCGAATCGCCTACCTCGTCGTCGCCGCGATCTTCGCGCTCACCTTCGTGGCCGTCGCCGTGTTCGTGCCGTTTCAGGCCGGCAACCCCAAGGCCACCATGCGCGCCGAGCTGCGAGCGTTCAGCCAGTTGCAGGTCTGGATCACGCTCTCGATCGGTGCGATCGGCTTCGGCGGCCTGTTTGCGGTCTACACCTATGTCGCCCCGCTGGTGATCGACATCACCGGGCTCACGGCCGCAGCGGTTCCGCTCATTCTCGTCGTCATCGGCCTCGGCATGACAGTCGGCAACTTCGCCGGGGGAGCGCTGGCCGACTGGAGCGTGCGCCGTACCATGTACATTTCCTTCGCCGTGCTGATCGCTGCCCTCGTCACGCTCGGTCTCTCTGCGCAGTCGCTAATCGGGTTGGTGATCGGCATGTTCTTCATCGGTGCGGCGGCATCCGCTCTCTCGCCGACCATTCAGGCCCGACTGATGGACGTCGCGCACGAGAGTCAGTCGCTCGCGGCGGCGCTCAACCATTCCTCGCTCAACGTCGGTAACGCCCTCGGCGCGGCCCTCGGCGGCGTGGCCATCGCCGCTGGGCTCGGCTACCTGGCCCCGGTCTGGATCGGTGTCGCCCTGAGCGCGCTCGGCGTGCTGCTGACCCTGCTCACCTTCAGCATCGACCGTCGGCGCCGCCTGCGGGGCCAGCACGTGCCCTACGGCACGCAGCTGATCCCGGTCGTCCGCAAGGGTTGACGTCGGCGCGTGCCTGCCGGCATCCACTCAATCGAAGCCGCGTTAATAAACGAACCGGCCCGCATTTCGAAAAATGGAGCCGGTCGGTAAATGAACGTCAGTCCGTCTGCAGCAGGATGCCGTCGTGGATGGCGCGCTTGCGCAGCGCGACCTTGGTACCCACGTCGTACCCGGCGAGGCGGTACTTCTCGCGAATGCGCTTCAGGTAGCTCTTGGCGGTCTCCTCGGAGATCCCGAGCTGGTAGGCGACGGCCTTCACCGGCTCACCGGCGCCGTAGAGCGCCATGACGCGGCGTTCCTGGGCGCTGAGGCGGGGACCTTCAACGTTCTCGGTCGAGTTGAGCGCGTAGTCGAGCTCAGCGGAGATGTAGGACTTGCCGTTGTAGGCAGCACGAATGGCATCGACGATCATGCTCGCTTCCTCGCTCTTTACGAGGTAGCCGAGGGCGCCAGCGGCGAGGGCTTCGCGCACGAGAGCCGGCTCGGAGTAGGTGCTCATGAGCACCGTCTTCACCCCGGTCGTCTTGAGCGTGGAGATCTTCAGGGACACCGGAATATTGTCCTTGAGATCGAGGTCGAGCAGCACGACGTCCACCGGAAACTCGGGGTGGGTCAGCAACTCGGGCCAGGTCGTCACCGCCGCGACCATCTCGATGTCGTCAGCGGCGCTTCGAATCCACTCGGTGAGCGCCCCCAGGAGCATCTTGTGGTCGTCAACAAGGGCCAAGCGGATGGGACGGGGTGTCGTCGTCATGTGTTGCCTCCTAATGAGTGCACCTTATCGTCTATATCCCCGATACTAAGCATCAGCTGGATTGTCCACACTGCACTCGATGTCTACCCGCAAGCTTCCGGCCCAATTGGAGTCCACGTGCGGACCAACCGCACGAATCGCCTGCCAGGTTTCGGGATCGACACGCCGCCGCGATACCCCAGTTGTGGTCAATTCAATCGGAAAACGCACCCGGTGGTGCAGCCCCACCCTATGTGTGGGGGCAATCGGTCCGAACCGCAGTGAAACGGATGCTCCCGATCGCTGGGTATCCCCCAACAGCAGCCAAATCGTCAGGAGCAGCCCGTCACGTTGGGTCGGCGATAACAGCCCGGCCAGCCCGGCCGGGTCGCTCAGGGCAACGACGGGGCCCAGAAACTCGCTCTCCGTGATCGCGTGGTGCAGCCAGGTTTCGGTGCGGCCCTCGATCAGGTGCACGCGCAACTGGGTGGCGAGCGATGCAGCCGTCGTGGCCGTCGACGCGGCCAACGGAAGCGCTGTGCGTCCCTGGGCCACATCGTCGAGCAGGGTCTCCGCATCGAGGTCGAGTCGGGCCAGCTGCTCCGAGGCGAGCATGCCGACCGCGAACCGCGGCTGGGACACGGTGCTCTGCACGAGCACGAGGTCGAGCTCGCGCTGAACCATGCGCCGAAACGCTTGCACAATGCTTGCGCCGACCACCGGCGGAACGACAGCCAGGGAGATCGAAAGAATATCCGGCCCGAGGGTCAGAACGCCGCTACGCTCCTCAAACAGCGTCGTCCCGCCCATGGCGACGCCGAGGGCGAGCGCCGCCAGGGTGATATCGCGGGACCTCCGGAGAGTGACGATCGACAGGAGGAAGGCCCCGATGGCCGGGGCCGCGGTGGGGAAGGCCGACGTGCCAGGAATTCCCCACGACCCAGCCAGGTCGAGCGCGCCCACGATCGCGCAGGCGCCGAGTGCGATCAAAAACAGCCACAGCGGCAATCGAGATTCCAGCCTGTGCACCGCCAGGTTCACCCCGACGGCGGTCGCCGCGAGCAGCAGCCAGGCCGCGATGCTCAGAACGGGGGTGGGAGTCTGGCCCCACTCGAGCGCCAGCCGCGCCAGCAAAAACACGGCGATGACGGCCCCACTGATGCTCATCCCGATACCGAGGTGGCGGGCACCCAAACCGTTTTGATCCGAGCGGAAGACCGTGAAATGACCGTCACCACGCAGGCTCGACCGCGGAAACCGCAGCGGCGACAGTGCCGCTCTGGTCGTTTGGCCAGCGGCTGATGTCGCCCAGCTTCGCTCGTCCGGTGCGCCCAGCAGGCGCGCACCCACACCGCGCGTGCGAACGATATCAATGGGTGCGGTGTCGCTCAGTGGACTCATTTGGGAACCTCAAGAACAACCGTCGTTCCGGCACCCGGCGAGGAAAACAGGCGCGCGTTGCCCCCCACGTCACGCAACCGGGCGATGACCGATTCGGCGACGCCGAGCCGTTCCGAGCCGACCTGGCCGAGGTCGAAGCCGACCCCGGTGTCGGTGATCATCGCGCGAACGGTGGTGTCGTCATCCGTTATCGTCACGTCGGCATGGTCGACACCGGCGTGACGGCGCACGTTCTCGAGACACTCAGACAGTGCGAGCAGAAAGGAATCGAGCACGTTGGTGGGCAACTGCACCTGCCCGCTGCCGTGCCAGTTGACGGTCAGGCCGACACGCTCGAAGCGCTGACGCACCGCTGCGAGCGTGTCGCCAAGGGTCAGCACCGACGCCGGTTCGAGGGTATACCCACCGGAACGACTCGGAGTCGGCAGGCCACCGAGCCGCAACTGACGCAGGAGCCGCGCATCGTCCCCGGCCTGTTTCTGCAGGGCGGCCGGGCTCACTCCGACGCCGGAATGGGCCAGCAGGGTCAGCGTCGCGAGCACCGTATCGTGCAGCAACCGGGCGTCCTGTCGGCGTTGCGCCTCCAGTTCGCTCGCGTGCCGTTCGGCGCGGTGGGCACGCCCGATCGCGGCGATTCGGTGCATCACGCGGGGGACGCTTTGCGCGATCCACCAGGAGGCGAGCGTGAAGGAGAGCCATATAGTCACCGTCAGGGTGAGCAGAATGACCCGGTCGGCGGCGTCCACCGTCACGACGGCGACGGTCGCGACGGTCAGCGCGAAGCAGGCGCCGAGCAGCAGCAGCCGGCGCGCGCTCGTGATCAGTACCGCCGCGATCGCGCACATGGGCGCGGTCGCCACCATGCCGATCACGCTTTCCTCGATCAGGTTGGGTGGAACTCCGGGGTGGCTCGCGAAGCCCACGATCAGGATCGTTCCTTCCCCGCACAGCACGATCAGCACCGCCCAGCGCAGGGCGCCGGTGCTGCCGAGCAGGTACTGCGCGGCCGCGAGCAGCAGGACGAGCGCCACCGCCGCAATGCGCGCGTCTCCGGTAACGCCACCGGGTACGAACAAGCACGCCAGCGTCGTGGCCGAGCCGGTCAGCCCGGCCGCCTGCACCGCTCTGCGAAGGAGCCGGTCTCGCTCCTTGAGGATGCGTTGCATGGGTGCCTGTCTGGTGGGAGATGAACATGTCTATCTGCACCATACCGGGCGGGACGCCGGAGAGTTCTCCCTAGTCCAACACCCGCCGTATTTGGGCGCCGATCGCTTCGTTTTCGATGAGGAAGCCATCGTGACCATACCCGGATTCCAGCACCACAGCGGTGGGGCCATCGATATTGTTCGGCAGGTGGGCGGCGATGGTGCGCTGGCCGTCGACTGGGAACAGTCGGTCACTGTCGATACCGACGACAACGGACCGGGCGGTGACCCGGCCGAGGGCGGTCGCCACACCGCCGCGGCCGCGCCCGACATCGTGGGAATTCATGGCTTCGACCAACACGATGTAGCTGTTGGCGTCGAAGCGCCTGGTGAATTTATTCCCGTGAAAGTCAAGATACGATTCCACTGCGAAGCGACCGTTGGCGCCGAGCGGACTGATATCGCTCTGCCAGCCCCGCGCGAAGCGTGCGTTGAGTTCGGCTGGGCTGCGGTAGTTCAACAGGGCCATGCGGCGGGCGAGGGCCAGCCCGCGCGTCGGTCCGTCACCATCTGCTTCATCGTAATAATCGCCGGCCCGAAAGGCCGGGTCGGTGCGAATCGCCTCGATCTGAACCGAGTTGACGGCGATCTGATCGGCCGTGGTGATTGGCGGCGCGGCCAAAATGATCAGGCGCTCGACCCGCTCGGGGGTGATGATCGCCCATTCCAAGGCGTGCATGCCGCCCATTGACCCGCCGATCACGGCCGCCCAGCGGCCGATACCGAGCCAGTCGCTGAAAACGCGCTGCGCGCTGACCTGGTCGCGAATTGTGAGATAGGGAAAACGGATGCCCCACTCCAGACCGTCCGGAGCCAGCGATGCCGGCCCGGTGCTGCCCTGGCAGCCGCCGAGCATGTTCGGCGCCACGACGAACCACCGGTCGGTGTCGATGGCGAGGCCCGGTCCGACGATGCCGTCCCACCAGCCACCGGTCTCCTGGCCGGGGCCGGGGGTGCCGGCCAGGTGGCTGTCACCGGTGAGCGCGTGCAGCACGAGCACGGCATTGTCTCCGGCCGGGTTGAGGGTGCCCCAGGTCTCGTAGGCGAGCCGCACCATGGGGAGGCTGCCGCCGGCCTCAAAGCTCAGCGGGCCGAGATGGGCGAATTGCCGGTTTCCCACCGGGTCACCGTCACGCCAGGCACCGGTCGCCGGAGGCTTGCCGAGGAGCGAGCGCGCCTGGGCTTCGGTGATGAAGCTCGACGGGACCGTGTCTGCTGATGATTGCCATTCCATACCCGTCCATTCTGTCGGTCGAATGGACGGCCCGGGCGCATGTTACGTTGTGCGCCCGGGCCCAGCGACCCGGTCAGGCGTCGGCGCGGTCGCGCTTGACGACGGCGCGGGCCGCGGCGAGGCCAGCCTCGAGGTCGGCTTTCAGGTCAACCACGTTTTCGATTCCGACCGAGAGCCGCACCAGTCCCGGGGTGACGCCGGCGGTGAGCTGCTGCTCCGGGGTGAGCTGGGCGTGCGTGGTCGAGGCCGGGTGAATGACCAGGGAACGCACGTCGCCGATGTTGGCGAGGTGGCTGAACAGGCTCAGATTGTCGACGAGGGCGCGGCCGGCGGCGACTCCGCCCTTGAGTTCGAAGGAGAGCACCGCTCCGACGCCGAGCGGGGCGTACTTGTTGGCGTTGGTGTACCAGGGGCTCGAGGGCAGGCCGGCGTAGTTCACCGAGGCGATGTCGTCGTGGTTGTCGAGCCACTCGGCGATGTCTTGGGCATTCTGCACGTGGCGTTCGATGCGCAGGCTGAGCGTCTCGATGCCTTGGATGAGCTGCCAGGCGCTCGCCGGGGCGATGGCGCTTCCGAGGTCACGCAGCAGCTGCACGCGAGCCTTGATGACGTAGGCGATTCCGTCACCGACCGCGGTGGTGTAGCTCGCGCCGTGGTATGAGGGGTCGGGTTCGGTCAGTCCGGGGAACTTCTCCACGTTCTTCGACCACTCGAACTTGCCACCGTCGACGAGAACCCCGCCGATGACGGCGCCGTGGCCGCCGAGGAATTTCGTGGCCGAGTGCACGATGATGTCGGCGCCGTGCTCGAACGGGCGAATCAGGTACGGCGTCGCGATCGTGTTATCGACGATCAGCGGAATTCCCGCAGCGTGGGCGATATCCGCGACCAGCGTGATGTCGAGTACGTTGATGCGCGGGTTGCCGATGGTTTCGGCGAAGAACAGCTTGGTGTTCGGGCGCACCGCACGGGCCCACTCGGCCGCGTCATCCTGGTCCTCGACGAAGGTCGTTTCGATGCCGAGCTTGGCCAGGGTGTACTTGAACAGGTTGTAGGTGCCGCCATAGATCGAGCTCGACGAGACAATGTGGTCGCCGGCCTGGGCGATGTTCAACACCGCAAAAGTGGACGCCGACTGTCCGCTGGACAGCAGCAGCGCCGCGGTGCCCCCCTCGAGTGCGGCCACGCGCTCCTCGACGACGGCCTGGGTGGGGTTCTGGATGCGGGTGTAGATGTTGCCGAATTCGGCCAGCGCAAACAGGTTCTGGGCGTGCTCGGCGCTGTTGAAGACATACGAGGTGGTCTGGTAGATCGGCGTCGCCCGAGCGTTGGTGGTCGGGTCCGGGTGTGCTCCGGTGTGAACCTGCTTGGTCTCAAACTTCCACGATGAAGAATTGTCGGTCACGATAGCCTCCGGATCACTCGGCGCGGACTTTCCAGCGCTCTGGCCACGAGCATATGGAGCAGGTGTGAACCCTGCAACGGATGCCGCAACACGGCGTCATCTTCTGCCGGAGGCTACTTTCGGTCGCGATGCGGCAGCACAATCGTGCCGGTCGGTGTCGCAGCGCTCGGCCGGAACAGCCACCGGGCTTTCGGCTCGACCAGGGGCCGCATTACCCTCCGCACGATCGGCAGGGAGAGCACGATCGAGATGGCCACGCTCAGCACGATCATCGCCGGAAGCATCCAGCCCGGTTGGGGCCCGTCGAGTACACCGGTTTCGCGCAGCGGGTAGAGCAGAAAGGTGTGCAGCAGATAGATGTACATCGTGGCCGCTCCGAGCTCACTGAACCAGGTCGTGCGCCGGGGGATCAGTATCAGGAACGCCACGATCAGCGCGAAGGCGAGCAGCATGACGGCCAAACGGATGCCACCGGCCCACCATGAGGAATAATCAAATGTCGCGTACGCCTCGTCGTAGAGCAGAAAACGGCGCACCTGCAGCTCGCGCAGGGTCTCGATATTGAGGGCGATCAGTAGGTATAGCCCGCCAAACAGCCCGAGCGCCCCGGCCCGCCAGCGCCAGACCAGCTCCGCGCGCAGTTCGAGCCAGTTGTCGGTCAGCAGCCACTGCCGAAGTTTCCAGCCGAATACGAAGAACGGGAGCAGCCCGAGGGTGCGGGCGAGGGTGAAGGTGCCATCGATCGACGAGATGTAGCCGGCGCCGATGGAGATCACAATGCTGATGGTGAGGGGATAGCGCAGCAAGACCAGGTAGGGCAATGCGATCCGCCAGATCAGCAGGGCGAGCAGGAACCAGAGGGTCCAGCTGGCACTGGAGTAATCCAGCAGAAATTTGCCGCCGAGGATCCAGCGCAGCCCGGTCCAGATGGTTTCGAAGATGAGGTACGGAAAAACGATGTCGGTGAGCAGCCGCTGCATCTGTCGCGCGTCGGGCGGCCCCGACTTGGCAAAATAGCCGCTCACGGCAACGAAAACCGGCACGTGAAAGGCGTAGATGAACAGGTACAGCGTGTAGGCGGCATCCGCTTCGCCGATGAGTTTGAGAATGGCGTGGCCGATCACCACGAGGGTGACCGCGATCCAGCGCGCGTTGTCCCAGAGGGGTAGGCGACGCTTCTGCGGTCGAGTGGTGGCGGTGCCAAGTGCGCTCATTGAATCCATTCTCCCGCCACAATGGAGAAATGAGTACTCGAAGAGTGGTTGTGACCGGAGCAAGTTCGGGAATCGGAGCGGCGACCGTTCGCCTGTTCCGGCTGCGAGGCTGGGATGTGGTCGGGGTCGCGCGGCGGGCCGACCGCCTCGCTACGCTGCGAGCGGACACAGGAGCGGATGTCTTCACCGCTGACCTGACGCTGCAAGCGGATGTCGACGCCCTGCGCGACTACCTCGCCGCCACCGGCCCGGTGCACGCCCTGGTCAATAATGCCGGCGGCGCCAAGGGCCTCGACACGGTGGAGGCCGGGAGTATCGAGGACTGGGCCTGGATGTTCGAGATCAACGTGCTCGCCGTCAAGCGGGTCACCACGGCGATTCTGCCGCTGCTGCGCTTAGGCATCGACTCGGGGGCCGGGTCGGCCGACATCGTCACCATCACGTCGATCGCCGGGCACGTGGCCTATCTCGGCGGCGGCGGCTACAACGCGGCCAAGTTCGCTGCCCACGCCATGACCGAGGTGCTGCGCCTCGAGCTCTCCGGTGAGCCGATTCGGGTGATCGAGATCGCGCCGGGCATGGTCAAAACGGATGAGTTCGGTCTGGTTCGTTTCAACGGTGACGCCGACAAGGCGTTCGCGGCCTACGACAACGTGCCAGATCCGCTGTCGGCGGAGGACATCGCGGAGACCATCGTGTCTAGCGTTGAGCGCCCGGCACACGTGAACCTCGACCTGATCGTGATCAAGCCGGTCGCCCAGGCGGCCCCGACCCGCATCGCCCGTGGTCCGCTGAAGGTGCGCGAGTAGTAACCTCGCCGCATTACTCCGCGCGGCCCGCGGCTTTGCGCGCGGCCCGCGGCGTCGGCGGGTCATCCGCTCCTCGCTCAAACATTGAGGGTTTCCGGGGACCCCCGCGAAAAGCGTGCGGCGGCCCCCGGAAACCCTCAAAACTCGCAACCCCGCGGAAAACCCGCCGCCGCCGCTCCCATAAAGACCGGCGCGAGCTTGTCTGCGGAACGCCTCTATCCGCTGATCGAGCTCGCCGAGATCGCCATCGGCCAACGCGAGCTTGTCTGCGACAGGCGGGGCGCAGCAAACGGGCCGGTCGGGATCGCGAGATCCTGGCCGGCCCGTTCTGTGTGTGCGGGTTAGTGCTCCACGGCCTTTTCGGCGCCGTGCCCGGTGAGCGAGCGCACTGCCATTTCTGCAGCGAGCTTCGGGCTCTCCTTCGTCGTGCTGGTGACCGATCCGAGCCAGCCCAGGAAGAACCCGAGCGGGATCGAGACGATGCCCGGGTTGCTGAGCGGGAAGATCGCGAAGTCGACACCGGCTCCGAACATGGACGTGTCGGTGCTGGAGAACACCGGCGAGAAGATGATCAGAAGAACCGCCGAGGAGAGTCCGCCGTACATGCTCCAGACCGCGCCGCGGGTCGTGAATCGACGCCAGAACAGGGAGTAGAGAATGGTCGGCAGGTTGGCGCTCGCCGCGACGGCGAAGGCCAGTGCCACCAGGAAGGCGATGTTCTGCCCCTGCACTCCGATGCCACCGGCGATGGCGAGAATGCCGATCACGACGACGGTACGACGAGCGACCTTGACCTCGTCGTCGGGGTTTCCCTTGCCCTTCTTGATGACGGATCCGTAGATGTCGTGCGCAAAGCTCGTTGCCGCCGTGATGGTGATACCGGCCACGACGGCCAGGATCGTCGCGAAGGCGATGGCCGAGATGAAGCCGAGCAGCAGCGGTCCGCCGAGGGCGAGCGCGAGTAGCGGAGCAGCCGAGTTCACTCCACCCGGAGCGGCCTCAATCGTCTCTGCACCGACGAGCGATGCCGCACCGAAACCGAGCACCAGGGTGAAGATGTAGAACGCGCCGATGAGCCAGATGGCCCAAACTACCGAGCGACGAGCTTCCTTCGCGGTCGGAACCGTGTAGAAGCGCATGAGCACGTGCGGCAAGCCGGCGGTGCCCAGCACCAGGGCGAGGGCGAGGGAGATGAAGTCGAGCGGGTTGGCGCCGTACTTCAGGCCCGGAGCCAGGATGTCGGCGCCGGCAGCGGAGACGGCGACCGCGCTGTCGAGCAGGGTCGACAGGCTGAAGCCGTTGATCGCGAGCACCCAGACGGTCATCGCGAACGCGCCAATGATGAGCAGGAACGCCTTGACGATCTGCACCCAGGTGGTGCCCTTCATGCCGCCGACGAGGACGTAGACGATCATGAGGCCACCGACGACGGTGACGACGATGGACTGGCCGAGCTTGTCGTTGATGCCGAGCAGCAGCGACACGAGTCCGCCGGCACCAGCCATCTGTGCCAGCAGGTAGAAGAAGCACACGGCCAGGGTGGTCGTGGCCGCTGCCATTCGCACGGGGCCCTGCTTGAGGCGGAAGGACAGCACGTCGGCCATGGTGAACTTGGCCGTGTTGCGCATGAGCTCGGCGACCAGCAGCAGGGCGACGAGCCAGGCAACGAGGAAGCCGATCGAGTACATGAATCCGTCGTAGCCCGTGACGGCGATCGCGCCGACGATGCCGAGGAACGATGCCGCTGACAGGTAGTCGCCGGCGATGGCGAAACCGTTCTGCGGTCCGGTGAAGGAACGGCCACCAGCGTAGTAATCCGCCGCCGTCTTGTTGTTGCGGCCCGAGCGGATCACGATGATCAGCGTGACCGCCACGAAGGCGAGGAAGATGGAGATGTTGAGAACGGGGTTGTTCTCAACCGGCTTGACCGTCTCGGCCAGGAGTTGCAAAGCGGTCATCGCTGTTCCAGCCCTTCAAGTTCGGTGCGAAGATCTGCGGTCAGGGGGTCGATCTTGCGGTTGGCGAAGGTTACGTAGCTCATCGTGATGGCGAACGTGGTGACGAACTGGGCCAGTCCGAGGAGCAGTCCGATGTTGATACTGCCGAACACCGGTGTCGCCATAAAGTCGTGCGCGTAGGCTGCCGCGAGCACGTAGGCGATGTACCAGACCAGGAAGAAGATCGAGAGTGGCACCACGAAGCGGTTGCGGGTCTTCTTCATATGCAAAAATTGGGGCGTCTTCTCGTACGCCTCGTAGTCGATACGGGACTTCGGTGGGGCGTTTTTCATTGCTTCACTCATGGGGCCTCCTTGCCTCAGGGACGAAAAATAAGGGCTGTGGAAAAATTTGTGGGTGCGAGGTGGGGGCGGAGCGTGGTCTCGACCGGTGGTCTACAAAACGGATGCTGTCAGCGCTCGTTTGAGATCGTCGAGAACGGTGGGGTCTTCGATAGTGGGGGGAACGGAATATTCTTCACCGTCGACGATCTGCCGAATGGTTTTGCGAAGAATCTTGCCCGACCGCGTTTTGGGCAGTCGGTCGAGTATGGTGACGTCGCGAAATGCTGCAACCGGGCCGACATGCTCCCGGACGAGCGCGACGAGTTCGGCGGCCAGAACGTCGTGGTCGACACTAGTGCCTACTTTGAGGGTCACGAAACCAGCGGCGCGCTGGCCCTTGAGGGGGTCGTGCACGCCAAGCACCGCGCACTCGGCGACGGCCGGGTGCAGGGTGAGTACCTCTTCGAGTGAGCCGGTGGAGAGCCGGTGTCCGGCGACGTTGATCACATCGTCGGTGCGGCCCATCACGAACAGGTAGCCGTCGGCGTCGAAATGGCCGGAGTCGCCGGTGGCGTAGTAGCCGGGGAAAGCGGTGAGGTAAGAACTCGCAAACCGTTCCTCGCTGCCCCAGACCCCGAGCAGGGTTCCGGGCGGCAGGGGGAGCCGAATGGCGATGTTGCCGTCCTTGCCGACTTTCTCGATCGGCTTGCCCTTGGAATCCAGAATGGCAATGTCGTATCCGGGCACCGGGACGGTGGCCGAACCCGGCTTGGTCGGCAATTCTTCAATGCCGAGCAGATTGGCACAGATCGCCCACCCGGTCTCGGTCTGCCACCAGTGGTCGACGACCGGGCAGTGCAGCCCATTGTTGGCCCAGTGAAAGGTCTCGGGATCGAGTCGTTCTCCGGCCAGGAACAGGCTGGTCAGGCTCGAAACGTCGTGGTTCTTCAGTTCGAGCAGGTCGGGGTCGACCCGGCGGATGGCCCGAATGGCGGTCGGCGCGGTGAACAGAACCTTCACCTTGTAGTCGTCCACGACGCGCCAGAAGGCGCCGGCATCCGGGGTGCCGATCGGCTTGCCCTCATAGAGGACCGTGGTCGCGCCCGCCAGGAGCGGCGCGTAGACGATGTAGGAGTGTCCGACCACCCAGCCGACGTCGGATGCGGCCCAGTAGACGTCGCCCGGTCCCACATCGTAAATGTTGCGCATCGACCAGTTCAGGGCGACGGCATGGCCGCCGTTGTCGCGGATGATGCCCTTGGGCTTACCGGTCGTACCGGACGTGTACAGGATGTACAGCGGGTCTTCGGAGCGCAGGGCGACCGGGTCGGCCGGCGCTGCTTTGGCCTCTTCGGCTGCCCAGTCGAGCCAGACGACATCCGCTTCTGAATGGTTCTGGTAGTCAGCAGCTGAGCCGGGGATGCTGTCCCGGCCTTGCACGATCACGGTGTGCACCGAACCCTGGCTCAGGGCGATGGCCTTGTCGACCAGTGGCAGGTATTCCACCGCGCGGCCAGGCTCCAGGCCGCCGGATGCCGTGACGATGACACTCGGGCGGGCGTCATCAATGCGCACGGCCAGTTCGGTTGCGGCGAAACCACCGAACACGACCGAGTGCACCGCGCCGATGCGGGCGCAGGCGAGCATGGCGACAACGGCTTCGGGAATCATCGGCAGGTAGATGACGACGCGGTCGCCGGTGCCAACGCCGTTGGCGCGGAGCACGCCGGCGAACCTGGCGACGCGACCGAGCAGGTCGAGGTAGCTGAGCTTGACCCGGGTGCCGGTCATGGCGGAGTCATAGATCAGCGCGGTGTGGGCGCCGCGGCCGGCCAGCACGTGGCGGTCGAGTGCGTTGTAGCTGGTATTGAGAGTGCCGCCGGGAAACCAGCTGCCGGTCGCCGGGCCGTCGGGAGCGAGCGCCAGACGGGGCTGCGTGATCCAGTCGATGCCCTCAGCCGCCTCAAGCCAGAAGGCTTCCGTCGACGAAATGCTGCGTCGCCACGCATCCCGGTAGCTCGCACCTGATTCGCCGTTCATGTCTATCTTCTCCATCGAAGTGCCTCTGTATACAAAGAGTGGTTGAAGTATTGCATATAACCCAGCATTGTGGAATAGGATCTGAGTTGTGTATACAGAAACCGCAATGTTGGGGTTAGACGTGCCGCTCCGCGCCAGTGAGCGAGCGTACCGTCAGCTGCGCGGGGAGATCCTGAACGGACTCCTCGCACCAGGGGCTGCCCTGCTCGAAGTCGAACAGGCCGAGCGTATTGGCATATCACGCACCCCGCTGCGGGAAGCGGTGGCCCGATTGATTGCCGACGGACTCGTCGTCGGTCGCCGAGGCCGTGGCTTTGAAGTCACCGACATCTCGGTCGACAGTATTTCCGAACTTTACGAACTGCGCCAGGCGCTCGAGGTGCAGGCCATTCGTCTGGCGGCGATTCGCCGTGATCCCACCCCGTTCGCCCTGCTCCGTGAGGGCTTCGTCAATGCTCCGCAACTGCTGGAACAGGGCGACGTCGGAGTGCACCGATACTACGGGCTGATCGATGAACTCGAAGATGCCATCGATGTCGCGGTCGGCAACCCCTTTCTCGTCGGCGCCCTGCGCGCCGTACGCACGCACTTGGCCCGAATTCGTCGGTTGGCCCGGAGAAATCCGCTGCGGCTCCATGCCGCGGCGGCCGAGCATCTGCTGATTCTCGACGCCATTATCGCCGGCGATCCGTCGCTGGCGGCCCATGCCACCCATATTCATCTTCATCAAAGCCTCCAGAGCGTCCTCGCGGCGATCGATGAGGGCTCGGCCACTGTCGCCAATTAGCGGCCCTGGTCACCTAACGAAGGGATCCACCGTGCAGCTTCACCACGTTCGAGTTCACAAGAGCGACGAGAATCTGGCCCGCGAGGACCAGCTGGCCTGGAAAATCGCCGAGGTTGCCGCCGACCCGGCCCTCGTCTCCGAAGAGGTGACCGAGATGGTCATCAACCGGGTGATCGACAACGCCTCCGTCGCGGCGGCCAGCCTGACTCGTCGCCCGGTGATCGCCGCCCGCTCGCAGGCGCTCGCGCATCCGCGTTCCACTGGCGGCGACGGAGCGACTGTGTTCGGCCTCGCCCCCGCCCGCCGGGTTTCCCCGGAGTGGGCGGCCTGGGCCAACGGTGTGGCCGTGCGTGAACTCGACTATCACGACACGTTCCTCGCCGCCGAGTACTCGCACCCCGGCGACAATATCCCGCCGATCACGGCGGTCGCCCAGCACCTCGCGGCCTCCCGCGGCCTGACCGGCAGCGACCTGATTCGCGGCATCGCCACCGGCTACGAGATTCAGATTGACCTGGTGAAATCGATCAGCCTGCACGCGCACAAGATCGACCACGTTGCCCACCTCGGCCCGTCGGTCGCGGCCGGTATCGGCACCCTGCTCGGCCTCGACAAGGAAACCATCTTTCAGGCCGTCGGTCAGGCGCTGCACACCACGACCGCGACGCGTCAATCCCGCAAGGGCGAAATCTCCAGCTGGAAGGCGCACGCCCCGGCTTTCGCTGGCAAGATGGCTGTCGAAGCCGTCGACCGTGCGCTGCGCGGCGAGACCAGCCCCACTCCCATCTATGAGGGCGAAGACGGCGTCATCGCCTGGCTGCTCGACGGCCCGGAGGGCTCCTACGACGTATCGCTGCCCAAACCCGGAAGCATCAAGCGCGCGATCCTGGACAGCTATACCAAGGAGCACTCGGCCGAATACCAGGCGCAGGCCTGGATCGATCTCGCTCGCAAGCTACACAACGAACACGCCGAACTGCTCGTCGCCGGGGCTATCACGAGCGTTGTCATCCACACCAGCCACCACACGCACTACGTGATCGGCTCCGGCGCCAACGACCCGCAGAAGTACGACCCCACCGCGAGCCGCGAGACGCTCGACCACTCCATTCCCTATATCTTCACGGTCGCTCTGCAGGACGGCAGCTGGAACCACGTCGATTCCTACAGCCCGGAGCGAGCCGGCCGCCCAGACACCATCGCCCTGTGGCAGACCGTCACAACCACCGAGGATAAGGAGTGGACGCGTCGCTACCATTCCCTCGACCCGGCCGAGAAGGCCTTCGGCGGTCGCGTCGAGATCGAACTGGCCAATGGAACCCGCATCGTGGACGAGATTGCCGTCGCCGATGCGCATCCGCTCGGCGCTCGCCCCTTTGCCCGCGCGGAGTACATCAACAAGTTCCGCACCCTGGCCGCGCCGGTGATGGAGGCGTCCGAAATCGAACGCTTCCTCGCGCTGGCCCAGCGCCTGCCCGAGCTTGGTGCTGCCGACCTCGGGGGCCTGACCATCGTGGCCAAGCCCGGACTGCTCTCCTCGATCGCCACGCCGAACGGAATCTTCTAATGCTGTACGCCGGCACGACCGCCGCCGACAAGCGGATTGCCCTGCGCCAGGGCCTAAAAAGCGGCAAGATTTTGCGCTTTCCGGGCGCGTTCAACCCGCTGTCTGCCAAGCTCATTCAGCAGAAGGGGTTCGAGGGCGTCTACATTTCGGGCGCCGTGCTCTCGGCTGACCTCGGCCTACCCGACATCGGCCTGACCACCCTCACCGAGGTGGCCGGCCGGTCGCAGCAGATCGCCCGGATGACCGACCTGCCGGCCATCGTCGACGCCGACACCGGCTTCGGCGAACCGATGAACGTGGCCCGTACCATCCAGACCCTCGAAGACGCCGGCCTGGCCGGAATGCACATCGAGGACCAGATCAACCCGAAACGCTGCGGTCACCTCGACGGCAAGCAGGTCGTGGATGCGGACACCGCGATCAAGCGCATCCGCGCAGCGGTCGACGCGCGGCGGGATGCGAACTTTCTCGTGATGGCGCGCACGGACATCCGTGCAGTCGACGGTTTGGATGCCGCGGTGACTCGGGCGAAGCAGCTGCAGGATGCCGGAGCGGACGCGATCTTCCCGGAGGCGATGGGCAGCCTGGCCGAGTTCGAGACGATCCGGGCGGCCGTCTCGGTGCCGATCCTGGCGAACATGACCGAATTCGGCAAGGGCGAGCTGTACACCGTGCAGCAGCTCGAAAACGTGGGCATGAACCTGGTGATCTTTCCGGTGTCGTTGCTGCGCCTCGCGATGGGGTCGGCGGCCCGCGGACTCGATGCGATCGAGCAGACCGGCTCGCTCACGACGATGCTGCCCGAGATGCAGCACCGGGCCGACCTGTACGAATTGCTCGACTACGCGTCGTATAGCCAGTTCGACTCGGGTATCTTCGATTTCACGCTGAACCCGCACATTTCGTCCAAGGTATAAGGGGAGCACAATGTCTGACACGGAAACACTCGCTCCACACGTCTATAAGGGGCTGACCGGCGTGGTCGTCGACACAACCGCGGTCTCCAAGGTCAACCCGGAGACCAACTCGCTGCTCTACCGTGGCTACCCGGTGCAGGAACTCGCGGCGAAGAAGAGCTTCGAGGAGGTCGCCTACCTGCTCTGGCACGGTGAACTGCCCACAGACCAGCAGCTCGCGGACTTCGAGGCCCTCGAACGTTCGCTGCGTCACCTCAACCCGGTCGTCAAGCGCATCATCGACGAGTTGCCGTTGACCGCGCACCCGATGGATGTCGTGCGCACCGCGGTGAGCGTTATCGGAGCGAGCGATCCGGAAGCCGAGAACCCGTCGCCGGAATCCGACCTGGCCAAGTCGATTCGGCTGTTCGCCCAGCTGCCCGCGATCGTGTCGTACGACCAACGGCGTCGGCATGGGCTCGACCTGGTCGAGCCGCGCGACGACCTCGGTTACTCGGCGAACTTTTTGCACATGGCCTTCGGGGAGGTGCCTGAGCTCGTCGTCGTCAACGCCTTCGACGTGTCGATGATTCTCTATGCCGAGCACTCCTTCAACGCGTCGACGTTCACCGCGCGGGTGATCACCTCGACCCTGTCCGACCTCTATTCGGCCGTGACCGGCGCGGTCGGGGCGCTCAAGGGAGCATTGCACGGCGGCGCGAACGAAGCCGTCATGCACACCTTCACCGAGATCGGCCTCGGCGCCGGCTCGGCCGCCCGGGCCGAGCCCTGGCTCGCGCAGGCGCTCGCCGAGAAGCGCAAGATCATGGGCTTCGGGCACCGCGTCTACAAGAGCGGCGACTCGCGCGTACCGACCATGCGGGCCGCGCTCGTCACCCTGGCCCTGCACTACGAGAAGCCGGAGCTGCTCGAACTCTACGAAGCCCTCGAGACGGCGATGACGACGCGCAAGGCGATCCTGCCCAACCTCGACTACCCGTCGGGCCCGGCCTACCACCTGATGGGATTTGACACCCTCACCTTCACGCCGCTGTTCGTTGCGGCGCGCATCACCGGGTGGACCGCTCACATCATGGAGCAAAAGACCAGCAACGCACTGATTCGCCCGCTGTCGGCCTACAACGGGCTCGACCAGCGTCAGGTTCCGTAGCGCTTCTTCTTCGCGCCGGATAAACCGCAACGAGCGGATGCCGCGCTGCCGGTCGGCAGCGCGGCATCCGCTTTATTGTGCCTATGGTCACGGCGCTTGCGTCTTTCGTTAGCATTGTCGAATGACACTTGACGCGCCTCTTTCGAGCAACGACACAGCCACGATCGAAACGAAGGTCACCGCGTGAGCGTGCACCTGGTCGGCGGCGGAGGAGACCCGGCCCACAATGCCCAGGTGTTCGGAACGTTCCTGTCCGAGGTTGTGGCTCACGCCGCACAGGCTGGCCGTGACGAACCGATCGTGGCGATCATCACCGTCGGCCCGGGCAGCGCCCACGCCGAGGAACTGGCTGCCTCGCTCGGCGACAGTGTGCAGACCCGCCGCACCGTGCTCGCGCCCGGCGATACCGGCGACCTCACCGCTCTGGGCACCGTCGACGGCATTCTCATCGGCGGCGGCGTGACCCCCGATTACCTGGCCGCACTGCTTCCCATCGCCGGCGAGATTCGCCGTCAGGTGTCGGCCGGCGTGCCCTACCTCGGCTTCTCGGCCGGTGCCATGATCGCCGCCGAACGAGCCCTGATCGGCGGCTGGCGCATCGGCGGCGTCGAGGTGACGCCCGAAGACGTCTCCGAGGGCCTCGACGAAATCACCCTGGCCCAGGGCATCGGACTGCTCGACGTCACGGTCGACGCGCACGCCGCCCAGTCCGGCAGCCTGTCCCGGTTGATCGCGGCGACCGAGGCCGGCCTGATCGACGGCGGCCTCGCCATCGACGAGAACACCGTGCTCGTGGTCGGCGAGGGCGCACTTCGCGTGCTCGGCGCCGGCAGCGTCTGGAACGTCAGCCAGGCCGACGGCGGTGTGCTCGTGAGCACCATCGGCGCCTGACCCGCGCATGACAGCCTGCACAACGGATGCCGCAACACGCGTACCGAGTCAGCTCGCGGCGGTCGCCACCCCATCAGGTACCTGTCCGGTTGATCGGGCGCGCCCGGTCGGCCGGGTGAGATCGTGAACCTCAACGCCCTCGCGGCCAGCGGCGACATCGATCCGGGCTGGGCGCTCGCCCTCGCACCCGTGGCCGATGACCTGGCCAGGATCGGCGAGCTCCTGACGCGTGAACGAGCCGCCGGCCGCGCCGTGCTGCCCGCTGCGGAGCACCTGCTGCGCGCGTTCCGCCAGCCGTTCGACGCCGTGCGGGTGCTCATCGTCGGGCAGGACCCGTATCCGACTCCGGGCCATCCGATCGGCCTGGCCTTCGCCGTCAAAGCCGACGTGCGCCCGCTTCCGCGCAGCCTCGGCAATATCTACACTGAATATGAAGCCGATCTCGGCCTGCCGCGACCCGAGCACGGCGACCTCTCGGCCTGGACCGATCAGGGCGTGCTGCTGCTGAACCGGGTGCTCAGCGTCGGTGTGGGAGCGGCCGGTTCGCACCGCCGCCAGGGCTGGGAAGCGGTGACCGACCAGGCCATTCGCGCACTGGTCGGGCGGGGACATCCGCTTGTCGCGATTTTGTGGGGAAAGGATGCCGGCGCGCTCAAGCCACTGCTCGGCGACACGCCCGTGCACGAGTCGGTGCACCCGAGTCCACTATCGGCCTGGCGTGGTTTTTTCGGTTCGAAGCCATTCAGCAACGCCAACCGGCTGTTGACCGGGCAGGGGGCCGCATCGGTGAACTGGGAGCTTCCGGTAATCTGGAATCAACCAGAAAGGGGAGTGCCCGGTGCTTGAGGAAGAATACGAGCCTCGTCGTCGGTTGCCCCGCCACCTGCGGCCGGAAACCGCCGTCGAGACGCCGTTCGAATACACGATGCGTGAGGTGCGGGCGACGGACCTGCCGCACATTCGCGAAATCTACAATTATTACGTCGCCAACAGCACCGTCACTTTTGACGAAGATGCCATGACTCTCCCCGAGTGGCGCGACAAGTTCTACTACCTGAACAAGCAGGGCATGCCGTTCATCGTTGCCGTCTCACCGGCCGGCCAGATTCTCGGCTACGCCCTGGTCGCCCCGTGGAAACAGAAGAAGGCCTACCGGTTCACGGTCGAAAACTCGATCTACCTCGGCGCCGCGTCCACCGGAAAAGGACTCGGGCGCGAGCTGCTCGGCGAACTGATCAAGCGGTCGAAGGCGGCTGGCCTGAAGGAGATCATCGCCGTGATCGCGGATCAGGGAGCGGAAGCCTCGATCAAGCTGCACCGCGACTTCGGTTTCGAGGAGATCGGCCGCATGGGCAAGGTCGGTTTCAAGTTCGAGCGCTGGCTCGGCACTATTCTGCTGCAGAAGAGTTTGAAGTAGCCCCGTCGGCCCGGCTCATGGGGCCGACGTTGGCAGGTCGCGGGGCATAGGGACCGAAGTTGGCGTCTCGTGGGCGTGCCCGGGCTCAGTGCGTGCCGCGCGGCGTGTTCAGGCGGCCGACGGCGTTGAGTACCGCACGTCGCGGAGAGATGCTCGCGACCCGGGCGAGCAGGGCGTTGCGGGCGCCGACCAGCACGACCGAGGGCGTGACCGAGCGGTCGAGCGCCGAGAACGAGGCGCGCATGACCTCGTCGACCGTGAGCGGTGTGCCCTTCTTGCCGCCGCCGGTCTTGGCGACCGCGAAGAACTCGGTGTCGGCGGGACCTGGGCAGATTGCCGTGACCTTGAGGCCGCTCGCCCGCGTTTCGTAACTGACCGCCTCGGTGTAGCTGAGCACGTAGGCCTTGGTCGCGCCGTACACCGCCATGTGCGGCACCGGCTGGAATGCGGCCGTGCTGGCCAGGTTCACCAGCGCCGCAGTGTGCGGATGCAGCGAGGCGGTCTCGACCAGATCGGGCAGGAAGGCGTGGGTCAGCGCGGTCAGCGCGTGCACGTTGAGCGCCACCTGCTCGCGTTCGCGGGCCTCGTCCGAGTCGAGCACGGTGCCGAAAGTGGCGAATCCGGCATTGTTCACGAGGGTGCCGATGGTGATTGCCCGCTCGCGCAGGTCGCGCACCAGCTCGGGGACGGCATCCGCTTCGGTGAGATCGAGCGGAATCACGGTGGAAACGGTGCCGTATTTCTCGGCGAGATCGACCGCGAGGGCTTCGAGCCGGGCCTGGCGACGGGCGACGAGTACCAGATCCGCGCCGCGCTGGGCGAGCGCGTGGGCGTACCCGACGCCGAGTCCGCTCGACGCTCCGGTGATGAGCGCGGTGGTGCCGATGGGGTTGTACAAAGCGCTGGCCATGGATTGAGGCTAGCCTCGTTGTGCCGCCGCGGCCAGTGCTGCCTGATTGGCGACCGTCGCCGAACTAGGCTCGGGTCATGGCTGATCCACACGAACTGACCGCCCTTGAGCAATGGCAGGCCCTGCAGAGCCGCGAAATCAGCCCGAGCGAACTGACCGAGCACTACCTCGGACGCATCGAGAAGTACAATCCTGCACTCGGTGCCTTCGTCACGGTGACGGCAGACGCGGCCAGGGCCAGGGCCCGTTACGTTGAAGAGCGGATGCCGCGCACCGCGCCGCTCTGGGGCCTCCCGTTCGCCGACAAGGACCTGTACCTTCGTGCCGGGGTGCCAGCCAGGTTCGGCTCCCGCCTCTTCGCCGACTATGTGCCCGACGAGTCGGATGAGCTCGTGCAGGCCCTTGACGACGCCGGGGGAGTCAGCCTCGGCAAGACGAACACGCCGGAGTTCGGCCTCGCCTCCTACACCGAAAGCCTCGCCGCACCGCCGGCTCGCACGCCGTGGAACCTTGCGCTCGGCGCCGGTGGATCGAGCGGCGGCGCCGCCGTCGCGGTCGCCGCCCGCCTGCTGCCGTTCGCGCCGGGCTCCGATGGCGGCGGGTCCATCCGCATCCCAGCGGCCGCCTGCGGGCTGGTCGGCCTCAAGCCGAGCCGCGGACGGGTGCCGTCCGCTTCCGGAGTCGACAAGCTCGGTGGCCTCGCCGTCGGCGGCCCGATCGCCCGCACGGTAGCGGATGCCGCCCTGCTGCTCGATGCCATGATCGCGCCGCGAGATGGTCACCCCGACCACCACTATGCCTTGCGGGCTCCGGGAGACGAAGCTCCGCTGCTGGCCGCGGCGGTGCGCGGCGATGGGCGGTTTCAGCTCGGCGTCATGACCACTTCAGCCTGGGACAACGACTACTCCATTTCGATTGCGCCCGAAGCCCAGGCCGCGCTCGATCTCGCCGTGGCCGGTTTCGCCGCGCTGCAGCACGGCCTCGAGGAGACGGCCCTCGTGCCCGACGCGAGCTATGTGCCGGCGTTCCGCACAATTTGGCAAGCGGGAGCGGCGACCATCCCGGCCGAAACCGACGCAGACGTCGCCCTGCTTGAACCGCTGACCCAGTGGCTGCTCGTCCGAGGTCGTGCCCTCGGTGCCCGGGAACTCGCCGAGGCGCTGGCCGCACTGTCCGCGTTCGAGCGTTCGTTCATTCGCCAGCTGTCGAAATTCGATGCCGTGCTGACCCCGGCGATGGCGCTGACGCCGCGGCCGGTCGGCTGGTACGACGCGCACGACGGCGAGGCGAACTTCGCCCAGCAGGTACAGTACACGCCGTTCACCTCGATGATCAACGTGAGTGGGCTGCCGGCCATCGTGCTGCCGGTGCACCAGACCGACGACGGCCTGCCGATGGGCGTGCAGCTCATCGGTCGACCCGGCGGCGAAGCTACGCTGTTGGCGCTCGGCGCGCAGCTGGAGCGGCGCATCCGCTGGCAGGATCGCGTGCCGCCCGACCCGGCGTAGGCCTGACCGGGCGCTGGCCTCACCGGGCGTGAGCCCGGAGTCAACCAGAGTCGCGCCGGAATTCTACCGGCGCGACGCGACCGGCTTCGACGGCCACCAGAACCGGTCGTCCACCAGAAAGACCAGGGCCGGCACGAGCACGGTGCGCACGACAAGGGTGTCGAGCAGCACTCCGATGCAGACGATCACGCCGATCTGGGTGAGTGCCACGACCGGCAGGACGCCGAGCACGGCGAACACCGCCGCGATCAGAATCCCGGCGCTGGTGATCACCGCGCCGGTCGACGAGAGCGCCCGCACCATGCCTTCTCGGGTGCCGTAGCGCCTGGCCTCTTCCCGCGCTCGCGTGGTCAGGAAGATGTTGTAGTCCACGCCGAGAGCGACCAGGAACAGAAAAGAAAACAGCACGACGCTGGTGTCGAACGCGGCGAAGCCGAGCAGGTTCTGAAAGATCAGGTTCGAAGCTCCCAGGCTGGCGAAGAACGTGCCGAGCACGGTGGCGATGAGCAACACCGGCGCCACGAGGGAGCGCAGCAGCAGCGCCAAAATGAGAAAGACGATGCCCAGAATCAGCGGCAGAATCAGGGCCTGGTCCCGTTCGGCGCTGATTTTCGTGTCGAGGGCCGTGGCATCGCTGCCACCGACCAGCGCCTGCGAGACCGCGCCCGAAGCATCCGCTAAATTGCTGCGCAGTTGGCTGAGGGTCGCGAAAGTCAGGTCGCTGCCGGGTTCGCTGTCTAGGGTGACATCGATGCGGGTCAGGCCGCCGGCGTTCTCACCGGCGACAGCCGCGGAGACCCCTGGGGTCTGCAGGGCCACTGCCGCGGTGTCAGCGGATGCCGCCTCCGGAGTCAGCACGACCGTCTGGCTGGTCAGCCCCGCCGAAAAAGACTCGTCCACGATGTCCTGGGCAACAACCGACTCCGGGTTGCCGAGCAGCTGATCGGCTTGGGATAACCCGACGGCGGCTCCGTTCAGCCCGAACGCGAGCGAACCGATCGCCAGAACGGACACGACCGTGATGATCACCGGATGCCTGGCCACTCCGCGACCGAGCCTGGTCCAGAAGCCGGTGCGCGGGGCAGTGGCCTGGGCCTGCACGCGCGGAATGAACGGCCAGAACAGGCCGCGCCCGCAGACCACGAGGGCGGCCGGCAGCACGAGCAGGGCGAACAGAATGGCGATGAGTACACCGATGGCGCAGGCGATGCCGAGCGCCCGGTTGCCGGCCAGTTCGGCGAAAATCAGGGTCGCCAGGCTCAGCGCAACGGTGCCGCCGCTGGCTGCGATGGCCGGGCCGGCGCTCGTCACGGCGGTGCGCATGGCGACGTTGCGATTTTCGGTGTGCAGCAATTCTTCGCGATAGCGGGCCACGAGCAGCAGGGCATAGTTGGTGCCGGCGCCGAACACGAGCACCGAGAGGATGCCCGAGATCGAGGCGTCGAGGGCGAAACCGAGCGGTTCGGCCAGCGCGCCGGCGACCTTGCCGGCCAGGCCGTCGGCGAGCCCGACCACGACGAGCGGCACGATCCAGAGCACCGGGCTGCGATAGGTCACGATCAGAAGCACCGCGACCACGATCACGGTCACCAGCAGCAGGCGAAAGTCGGCTCCGGCGAAAGCGTTGGTGATGTCGGACTGAAAGCCGACCGGCCCGGTGACATAGGCGGTCAGCCCGCTCGGCAGCGCGGTCGACGCCGTTGAACGGATATCGGTGGCCGTCTTCGCAATGTCGGCCGTCGCGCTCGCCGCCTCCAGCGGCACCACGCTCAGCGCCGCCTGGCCGTCGTCGCTGAACTGTGGCGTGGCCGCGCGCGGGGCGATCGACGCGGCGCCGAGCTGCTCGGCTGCGGCGGTGATCGCGGTTTGGTCGGCCGCCGTGAGCGCGGCGCCGTCGCGGCTCCAGACCACGATCGCCGCGGTCTGGTCGGCCGAGGGGAACTCGGCGAGCAGCTCGGTGACCTGGGCCGCCTGGCTGGTCTCCGGCAGCCCCGCCGCCGGAAAATCCTCGGACTCATTGGCCGGGAGCAGCGCAAACAGCAGACCGACCGCCACGAGTGTTCCGAGCAAGACCGCCCAGGCGGTGCGTTTGCCGGTGATGAAGCGCGTGATCGCGAGCACAGTTCCTCCAGAACCTCGATAATCGCTATCCTAGCTAGCTATACCAATGCCCAAATTTGTTTTGAATTACTCAAAACAAATGTTAGGGTCGGAGCATGACGACGACCGAACCGAGCGAAGAGACCGCGGGCCTGCGCCTGGCCGCAGCCGACGCCGGGTTGCTGGCCGACAGCATCCGTTCGGCTGGTCTCAAAGTTACGGCGCCGCGTCTGGCGGTGCTGCGCGCCCTCACCGATATGCCGCACTCCAACGCCGACGCCCTGTTCACAGCGGTGCACACCGACCTGCCCGGCACCTCGCTGCAGGCGGTCTACGGGGTGCTCGCCTCGCTCGGCACTGCCGGACTCGTGCGCAAGATCGAACCGGCCGGTTCGCCCGCCCTGTTCGAGCGCCGGGTCGGCGACAACCACCACCACATCGTCTGCACCCGCTGCACTGTGGTGCAGGACGTGGATTGTGCCGTCGGTCACGCACCCTGCCTCACGCCGGCGGATGCGCTCGGTTTCGACGTGCGCGCCGCCGAGGTCATCTACTGGGGCCTGTGCGCCCAGTGCCAGCTCGACACCGCACACCCCTAACTTTCTTCCGCCAACCTCGCGTTGCTGATCCACACCAAGGAGCACCATGACTATCAAGCCCACTACCGACCAGACGGGAACGCCCGTCGCCAGCGACGCGCACTCCCTCACCGTCGGCGCCGACGGCGTCACCGCGCTGCACGACCGCTACCTGGTCGAGAAGCTCGCCCAGTTCAACCGCGAGCGCATTCCGGAGCGCATCGTGCACGCCAAGGGCGGCGGAGCGCACGGCGAGTTCGTCGTGACCGGCGACGTCTCGAAGTACACCCGCGCGGCCGTGTTTCAGCCCGGCACCGTCACCCCCACCCTGCAGCGCTTCTCCAGCGTGGCCGGCGAGCAGGGCAGCCCAGACACCTGGCGCGACGTGCGCGGCTTCTCGGTCAAGTTCTACACGACCGAGGGCAATTACGACATCGTCGGCAACAACACCCCGGTGTTCTTCATCCGCGACGGCATCAAGTTCCCCGACTTCATCCACTCGCAGAAGCGCCTGCCGGGCACCGGCCTGCGCGACGCGACCATGCAGTGGGACTTCTGGACCCTCTCCCCGGAGTCCGCCCACCAGGTCACCTACCTCATGGGCGACCGCGGCCTGCCGCGCTCCTGGCGTGAAATGCCCGGCTTCGGCTCGCACACCTACCAGTGGATCAACGCTGCGGGCGAACGTTTCTGGGTGAAGTACCACTTCGAATCCAACCAGGGCAACGTCGAGATGGAAGGCTCAGAAGCTGAGCTCATCGCCGGAGCGGATGCTGACTACTACCGTCGCGACCTGTCCGACGCCATTGCCGCCGGCAACTTCCCGTCCTGGAACGTCTCCGTGCAGGTCATGCCGTACGAGCAGGGCAACACCTACCGATTCAACCCGTTCGACGTGACCAAGGTCTGGCCGCACGCCGACTTCCCGCTCATTCCGGTCGGTACCCACACCCTCAACCGCAACCCGGAGAACTTCTTCGCCGAGATCGAGCAGGCCGCGTTCTCGCCCGCCAACCTCGTTCCCGGAATTGCCGCGAGCCCCGACAAGATGCTCATGGCGCGCATTTTCTCCTACCCCGACGCGCAGCGTTACCGCGTGGGCACCAACTACAACCAGCTGCCGATCAATGCGGCGAAGAGCCCGGTCAACAACTACTCGCAGGATGGCGCGCAGCGCCACTACTACAACGCCCCGAGCGAGCCGAACTATGCGCCGAACTCCCTCGGTGGCCCCGTCGCCGACCCGGCCGCGGCCGGCGAGGGCGCTTGGGAAGGCGACGGAACGCTGCTGCGTGCCGCCGCGACCCTGCGCAGCGAGGACAGCGATTTCGGCCAGGCCGGAACGCTGTACCGCGAGGTCTACGACGACGCCGCCAAGGCGCGCTTCCTTGACACCATCACCGGTGCCATCAGCGGCGTGACCCGCCCCGAGGTCACCGAGCGTGCCATTTGGTACTGGACCAGCGTTGACGCCGACCTCGGCGCCAAGCTGCGTGCGAACCTCGCTGTGTTCGCCGCGGCTGCCGCCATCGACGCTGAGTACGTCGCCGCGCAGTAGCGTTTATGCACGACAAAACCGCCCGGCCTGTTCCCAGGCCGGGCGGTTTTGTGTGTGCTGCAGCCGCTCACCGGAATGGGCGGCGGTGTCACGAGCCACGTTGGCTGAACTAGCGGATGTAGCCGCCCTTTTTCAGGCCGGCCTCGATCTCGAAGCGGTTCTGCAGCGGATTGCGCCCGCCGAGCGCGTATAGCAGCGGAAAGACCATGCCGAAGCGCTGCCACTGGCGTTTGTGCACGGCCTCATGCTCGAGCACGGCCGCGGTGACGTTCTGATTGGTGAGGTAGCAGCCGCCGACGCAGGATCCGCCGCGTCCGAACGTCCACGGCGGCATGCCGCGAAAGACATACAGTCCGGCGCGTTTCTCGACCCGGCCGGTGCTCCAGATCGAGCCCCAGACCAGCCCGAACGCGGTCGCGTAGAGGTAGCCGGCGCGACTCACCGGTGAATCAAAGAGGAGTCGCCGCATCCGCTATCGTGATTCTTCGTCGGTGTACCCGGGGCGTCCGTACGCCTCGAGCAGCCGCAGCCAGACCTCGCTCAGCGTCGGGTAGCTCGGCACGGCATGCCACAGCCGGTTGATCGGCACTTCGCCGACAATGGCGACCGTGGCCGAATGCAACAGCTCAGCGACATCCTGCCCGACGAAGGTGACGCCGAGCAGAACCTCGCGGTCGAGGTCGACGATCGCGCGCGCCTTGCCGACGTAGCCGACGGCGAGCACCGAGGCACCGCCCAGGTTGGCCAGGTCGTAATCCAGAATACGGATGCGATACCCCGCCTTCACAGCGGATGCTGCGGTCAACCCGACCGAGGCCACCTCCGGGTCGGTGAAGGTGACCTGGGGCACGGCGGCGTGGTCGGCGGTCGCGACGTGCACGCCCCAGGGCGCCGTGTCGATCGGTCTGCCGGCCGCGCGGGTCACGATCGCGTCGCCGGCTGCGCGGGCTTGGTATTTGCCCTGGTGAGTGAGGAGCGCGCGATGGTTGACGTCGCCGGTGGCGTAGAGCCAATCACCGGCGAGCGCCGGGGAGTCGCCCTGCACGAGCAGGGTGTCGTCGACGGCGAGCCAGTCGCCTTCGTCGAGCCCGACGGTTTCAAGGCCCAGATCCTGGGTGCGCGGGGTTCGGCCGATGGCCACGAGCACTTTCTCGGCCGTGACGGTGCTGTCGTCGTCGAGGGTGAGCGTGACGGTGCCGGCTGCGTCGCGGTGGGCTTCGGTGGTAGACGGGCCGACGAGGACGGTGACGCCGTTGCGCCGCAGGGCGGCGGTGACGAGCTCACCGGCGAAGGGTTCCTGACCGCCGAGCAGTGGGCTGCGCGCGATGACGGTCACTGTCGAGCCGAGTGAGGCGTAGGCGGCGGCCATCTCGGCGGCGACGACGCCGCCGCCGATCACGGCCAGGCTGGCCGGAATCTCCTGGGCGCTGGTCGCGTCGCGGCTGGTCCAGGGTTCGATGTTTGTCAGGCCCGGAATGTCGGGCAGGAGGGCGGCCGAACCGGTGCTGACGACGACGGCGTGCGTGGCGGTGAGCACGGTCACGGTACCGTCGGCGGACGTCACGGTGACCTCTTTCGTGCCGGTGAGGCGGGCGTGGCCGCGTACCAGGTCGATTCCGGCCGACTCGAGCCACTTTGCCTGGCCGTCGTCCTTCCAGTGGCTCGCGATGGCGTCGCGTTGCTTGAGGGCGGCGCGCACGTCGACGGTTCCGGTGACGGCTTCGGCAGCGCCCGGCACTCGCTTGGCCGCAGCGAGGGCGGCGCCGCTGCGCAGTAGAGCCTTGGACGGCATACAGGCCCAGTAGGAGCATTCGCCGCCGACCAGGTCGCTTTCGACGACGACCGTGCGCAGGCCGCCCTGCGCGGTGCGGTCGGCCACATTCTCGCCGACAGCGCCGCCGCCGATCACAATGACGTCGTAGTTCTGACTTGACATTGAATCTCCTTGACTTTGTGGCCCGACCGTTCAGAGCAGCCTATCCCGAGGTGCCCGTCCGGGGCCCACTCTGTGAACGCAGGCCCGGTTTATAAACCGGGCCTGCGTTCTGGGCCCGGTCGCAGAAGAGGAGGGTGCGCGCGTGGCTAACGGCCCACGAAGACGGCGGGGGTCCGGGTCATGAACGACTGCATGCCGATGCGGGAGTCCTCGGTTTGCACCAGGCGGGCGAGGGCCGGCTGCAGCTCTTGTTCAGCGGATGCCGCCCCCTCCCGCTGCGCCAGGCGCGCATTGGCGAGGGTGGCCTGGATCGCGAGGGGTGCCTGGGCGGCGATCTTCTCGGCGAGCTCGAGCGCCCGGTCGAACTGGGTGCCGTCGGGCACGACTTCCTGAACGAGGCCCAAACGATGCGCTTCGGCGGTATCGAACAGCTCACCGGTGAGCAGCCAGCGCATGGCATTGCCCCAGCCGGCCGCACGCGGAAACCGAATCGTCGCGCCGCCGAACGGCAAAATGCCGCGGGCTACCTCGATCTGCCCGAACTTGGTCGATTCGGCGGCAACCACAATGTCGCTCGCGAGCATGAGCTCGATGCCGAGGGTGAGGCAGGTTCCCTGCACGGCGATGACGACCGGTTTACTGAGGGATTCGCCATCCACTTGCCACGGGTTGATGCCGCCCTCGGGCACCATCTCGAGCCCGGCAGGGCCCAGCCGGGGACCGATGTCGGCGAGGTCGAGCCCAGCCGTGAAGTGCTCGCCGACGGCGTAGACCAGGCCGACGCGCAGCTCGGGGTCGCGGTCGAGCTCGCCGTAGGCGAGGGCGAGCTGCCGCAGCAGGGCAAAGTCGGCGGCATTGCGCTTCTCGGGCCGATTGAACCCGATCAGCAGAATGTGGCCGCGGCGCTCGGTGAGGATGCGGGGCTGATCGTTCATGGGGCCTCCATTGGTCGGTGTGTGAATTCGTGCGGTGCTCGCCGGGCCTATCGCCCCGAGTCCATAACTCCTGCAATTCGTTGGCGGTCCCGCAAAGTTGCCCGGAATGATGCCGGTGTGTCCCTGGCCAGCCAGAAATTGCAGGAGTTATGCGCATTCCCACCCACTCAGTCCGGTCACCTGCGAGATCAGTGCCTAGCGGGTGAGTGCCCCGATGATGCGCAGGATGCTCGGCAGATCATCGGTAGCCGCCTCGGGGGAGGCCGGCGCGAACCCGGTGATCGTCGCTCCGGCGAGGGTGAACTCAGCGCGCAGGGCGGTGATCGCTTTACCGAGTTCGGCCACGCTCAACCCGAACGGAATCAGGTCATTCAGGCCGCCAAGAGCTGACGGATCGAGCACATCCAGGTCGATGTGCACGAAGACGTGCTTGGCGCCGATGGCAGCGACGGCCGCGACCAGGGCGACCGGGTCGGTCAACTCGGAGCAGGACACGCTCACCAGGCCGCGCTCCTGCAGGAGAACGTCTTCGGCATCGTCGACATCGCGGATTCCGGCCAGCACGACGCGGTCGAGTGACACGCTGCTCGTGGCGGCGAGTTCCAGCTCGGCTGGCCCTTCGCCGCTGATCGCGCGCAGCACCATGCCGCAGAATCCACCGGACGGTGAGGTCTCTGGTGTGTGCAGGTCGGGGTGGGCGTCGAACCAGACGACGGCCAGATCGCCCGGATGCGTACGCGCCGCGTGCTCGACAGCGGTGAGGGCAATGCCGCAGTCGCCGCCGATTGAGAGCGCCCAATCGGCCGTGTCCTTCAAAACAGCGGTGTGGCGTTCTCGCACCTGCTGGATCGCGGAGAACCGGTGCACCCCGGTATCGAGCGCGTCACCGGCCTCGACCGGCACGTCGACCAGACGCGTGGCCGAAAAGGGCAGGTCGCCTTGAATGGCCGCCGCCCCGTCGACCAGGCGCATGGCGCGCGGAGAAATCGAACCCTGCCACTGCGGTACTACAACGAAGGTGGGAGCCATACCTCAGTATGGCGCAGCGGCCGGGGCCAACAACATCCGCTTCGCCGAGAGCGAATTTCTGGCCGGGCTCGCCGGCCAGGTCCTGAGTGGACAACTCTGGTGGGTGCCACCGGGGTGTCACCCACCAAAGTTGTCCACTGAACGCTCAGCGCTCGAGGGCGGCGGTGGTTCCGGCTTTCAGAGCCGCGAGGCGGGCATCCACTTCGGTGAGCTCGCCGAGGTCGTCGAGGCTTTCGAACTGGGCGTCAAGACTCGACGCGGCGAGCTCCTGCGCGCCGCGAACCCGGGCTTCTTCGCGACGGATCTTGTCCTCGAAGCGGTTGACCTCGCTTGTCGGATCCATCATGTCGATGCTCTTGACGGCATCCATCACCTGCGCCTGCGCCTTGGCGGTCTTGGAGCGCGCGACGAGCTCTGCACGCTTGTTGGTGAGTTGCACCAACTTCTCTTTCATGGCGTTCAGGCCGGTCTTGAGCTGGTTGACGACGGCGGTCTGGGCCTGAATCTGCGGCTCAGCGGTCTTCGCTTCCTTCTCCGAGGTGAGCTGGCGACCCAGCGCGACCTTGGCGAGGTTGTCGAACTTGTCGGCGTCGGCAGCGTTGCCGACCAGGCGCAGCTCGTCGGCCTTGCGGCTCGCGGCCAGGGCCTTGTCGCCCCACTCCACGGCGGCTTCCTGGTCTTCGCGGTAGTCGTCTTCGAGCAGCCGCAGGTTGCCGATGGTCTCGGCGATCGCGCTCTCGGCGTCGGAGATGCTGCTCGAGAAGTCGCGCACCATCTGGTCGAGCATCTTGGCGGGGTCTTCCGCCGAGTCGAGGATGGCGTTGATGTTCGCCTTCGCGAGCTGGGAAATACGGCCGAAGATGGACTGCTTGGTCATTCGGGTGTCCCTTCCAAAGGAGTCGTCCTGGTCGAGCTGACCCGCCAGGAAAGTGCGTGCATGACCAAAGTTTAGGGTGACCGGCAGAGGCGAGTCTGGGAACCTCAGGAAATCCGTGCGATTGCGATGTTGCCCTGTGTTACAGGGCTATTCGCGTGCGACAGGCCCGCAGCCCACAATGGAATCAGGACAGCAATGCGATAGGACGGGAGCCCGGCATGAACCAAGAATTCACGAACCGGATGCTCGTCGTCGTCGAGGTCACCGGAGCGCGCCCAGACCGCCCCGCCTATCACGCCAAGGTGCAGGTGCTCAATTCGCGCGTCGCCGCCGATGCCGAAACCGCCGGCTGGGCCGTCACCCGCGTCGCCGCTGCCGACGTCACACCGGTCGAACTGCTGCGCATCACAGCGGATGCCGACGCCCTCATTATCGTCGGCGGCGAAGACGTCACGCCCCACTTCTACGGCGGCGCTACCGGCTACGAGGGTGAGACGGCGCACTTTGCGGTCGCCGACGAGGGCCAGATCGCTCTGGTGCAGCGTGCCCTCCTGCTCGGCACCCCGTTGCTGGGCATCTGCCGCGGCCTGCAGATCATCAATGTCGCCCTCGGCGGCAATCTGGTGCAGCACATTGACGACGGCATTCACAAAAACATCGACGTGCCGATCGACCAGATTCTCTCCACCCACGACGTCGTCCTGGCCGAAGGCAGCACCTTGGCCGCCAGCCTCGGCCGCATCGACATCTCGGTGCAGAGCGCCCACCACCAGATCGTCGACCGCCTCGGCGCCGGGCTCGCCGCCGCCGCCCACGCCCCCGACGGCCTGATCGAAGCCCTCGAGCACGAGAGTGCTCCGATCACCGGTGTGCAGTGGCACCCCGAAGCGCCCGACTCTCCGGTCGATCAGCTCGCCCTGCTTCTGGCCGGTCTGGCCGAGCAGCACGAGGCGCGCTCGCTGCGCGTCGACGCCCCCGCGCTCGCCGCGTAACCGGCCGGGGTCGGCATCCGCTGAACGACCCGCGCTGGTCTCGGTATCGCCACCAATCCGTTGGCCGAGCCTGCCGAGACCGCCTGGGCGCGTCCCTGGCGGCACCGCGGAACCGAAAAAACCCCGGCACTTCTCGCCTGGGGGGAGGTGAGAAATATGCCGGGGCTTTACGTGGAGTGGGGGAACTCCGTGTGTAACGGTACGGGGCATGGCCTGAGAAGAGGCTGATAAAAAACAAAAAAAAAGAGTCTACCCCCGCGCCAGAATGAGAGCTCCCGGTCGGCCGGTTTGTCACGCATCCGTTGCAACGCGTCGAGCGCACAGCGGTCGGCCGACTGAACTGAACCGAGGCCGCCATTCCACAAAACGAGGCGGTGCCGACCCGGGTAGGGAGTCGACACCGCCTCGGATGCTCGAGTCGGCTGGTGTCAGGCGGCCTGGTGTTTGGTGGCCTGGTGTTCGGTGGCCTGGTGTTCGGTGGCACTGACAGCGCTTGTAGAGTGGCTCCAGGCGAGGAGTTCGGCCTGCGCCCGCTTACGGCTCGCAGCGGTCTGTTTGGGGGGAACCGGAACGATCATTCGGGAGCCCGGGCAATCCTTGGAGGAATTGGCCAGGGAATGGTAGGTCGCGAAGCGGGTATCCGACGTGATCCACACCATTTGTTGGCATTCGGGGCACTCTGTCTGCAACATTTTCACGATTGTCCGTTCCATCGCCGACTCCGGGTGATCGGTTCGATAATTCCAACCTAGCGGGGAGAGACAGCGTGATGTCCTCCCCATGATGGGGACAGCAGGAAACGCCAAATGGTGGTATTTTCCCTCCGGCAAGTGCTTCCGCTCATTCTGATTTCCCCGCCCGCAAGAGCCGATGAAGTGGAGATACGCCTTGAACATTGATTGGGAATTCAACGGACTGCCGCTTCACGTGCTGATCGTGCACGCGGTCGTGATCGTGGTGCCACTCGCCGCTCTGTGCGCGCTGCTCACCGCATTCTGGCCGGCCGCTCGGCGGCGATTGGGCATCGTGACGCCCCTGGTGGCCCTGACAGCGCTCGTGCTGGTTCCGCTCGCCGTGCAGGCGGGGGAGTGGCTGCAGTCCCGGCTGGTCAACGTGACCCCGTTGCTCGGCACGCACACCTCGCTCGGCAACACGCTGCTGCCGTGGGTGATCGCCCTGTTCCTCGTGGCGGCACTGCAGTGGTTTTGGTACCGCTACGTGACCGCCGAGGGCGCCCGTTTCGCATCCGCTCTGCCACACCGCGCCGGACGCCTCGCGGCGACCATTGTTCTTGATCTTGTGGTTCTGGTCAGCGCGCTTGGATCGGTCGTCACGGTTGCACTCATCGGGGAATCGGGTTCTCGAGCGGTCTGGACCGACCTGTTCACCCCGTGAGGGTGCCGCATCGAACGTGCGACACCCTCACGCGCCCCTCAGGCCCGCGGCCTGGGCGGCTGCGGCTTCTGGAATGCCAGCTCGCCGCCAACGCGCCCGCCAAACGGCCGGCCGTGGTCGGCGAATTCCTCCCGAAAGTAGCCCATGCGCCACGGGCCCATTTCGAGCCGTGACCCGGTGCGCAGAATCTGGCTGTTCCCGGTGCCTCCCTCGGCCGGCCGAGAGCTGCTCGCGACGTCACCCATCGCAAACAGAACGTACTCATCGTTGTCATCGTGGCGAATTTCGGCGTGCAGCGGTTTCAACCCGGGCAATTGCAGGTCGGCATCCGCGGACGATCCGATCGTCGTCACGCCCGGCAGCAGGTTGAACTCCCGGGGCATCTGCCCGTTCCAGTTCTCCGAGCCCACGACGAAGATGAGGCGGGGTCGCCCGCTTCCCGGCGTGTAGTGCGTTGTGGTGATCTTTCGCCGGCGGTGTCGATCAAAGGTCGGTGCGAGCGGAAACACCGTCGATGGCGGCAGCGGAATGGCAACCGGCATGCGCGCACGCCCGCGCATTCGTGCCTGCACGAGCGGCCCGAGGGCGTTTCGGGACCCGAGCACGATGTGCGGTGACCGCGTCAGCAGCCGTTGCGAAACGGATGCCTGCACGTCGCCGAGACGCGCAATCATCCCGACCGGGCCTGTGATGGAGACGGTCAGACCGCGGGAGGCTAATTCGGAAGCCAACGCGCGCAATGGTTCCAGATTGAGCGCACGCCCTTGCACGAACATTTCCGGGTTGCTCGTGAAGACGGTGATCTCCGTGCCGTCGGCGGTCACCGTGCCCTGCATGGCATCCGCTGCCCCAAAGGAATCGCCGAACTCTGCTCCGCTCGAATCCGCACCGGAGGAAGCTTTCGACGCACCGACCGCACCCGTCGGTTCGACCAGGGAAAAGGCGAGATCGATGTGCAGACTCACCGGGGAGCCAGCCAGTGTTGAGCTCGCCGAGGAGCTCACGATCAGCCCCGAAACGGATCGGAGCCGAGCGACTTCTCGTCGCTCGTGGTGACCCGCAGGGTGCCGTTGAGCTTCCAGACGGCCCGCGGAGCATCGGGGCCGATGTCACGGGGAACTTCGACGACCATATCGATGAAACTGTAGTTGATGGCCGCACCCTTACCGGTGAGGTACGACCACATTTCCTGGCCGAGATCCGCCCAGTCCTTGATGGTGTGCTCCTCGGATTCAGGGGTGCTCTCAACGTTGCCCAGGTACGTCTGTCGTTCAGTCACGGTAGGTTCCTTTTCGCTCGCACAGATGGTGGTGCAGGTACCGGCAGGTGCGCCGGTCTCGCGCGGGCACAGCGCCCGCGCGATTTACCTAGCGTAGTTACCTAGTTGCGTGCGGTAAAGGATTGTCCCCAAACGGGGAACGGGTATTATTCGGCGTCGAGATCCGTCTCCAGAATCTTGACCAGGGAGTCGAGAGCCTCGTCGGCGCCTTCGCCGTCGGCACGCAGCACGACGGTATCGCCGTTGGAGGCGCCGAGACTCATAATGGAGAGGATGCTCGACGCATCCATGGCGTCCTCGGCCGGCTCGCCGGCCATGGCGATGGTGACCTCGAGGGGCAGCTCACCGACCGCGGCGACAAAGATTCCGGCGGGGCGGGCGTGCAGGCCTACGCGGCTTGCGATGACAGCGGTTCGTTCAGACATGGGGTCCTCCAGGGTAAGCGGTGTTGACAAAGAGTGAGGGTAGATTACAAACCCAGCGTATTAAGTATGGGAAGTTTCTCGCGAACGATTCGACGGGCATCCGTTGCTGAATGTGATTTGAGGGCCAGGGCAGCCAGTTGCTGTGCCTCGGGCAGCGTCACGCTCGCGAGCACGGCAGCGACGGCGGAAAGGGCCCGTGCGGTCATGGACAGCGTCGAGACGCCGAGTCCGACCAGTACCACCGCGAGGGCGGGGTCGGCGGCAGCTTCACCGCAGACCCCAACCGGCTTGTCGTTGCCCTCGTCGCGCGAACCGGCCACGGTCAGGCGGATCAATTGCAGCACTGCTGGCTGCCACGGCGTGTTGAGGGCCGCGAGTGGGCCGAGCTGGCGGTCGGCGGCCATGGCGTACTGGGTCAGGTCGTTGGTGCCGAGGCTGACGAAGTCGACGTGTTCGAGAATGCTCGCGGCGGTGAGCGCGGCCGAGGGGACCTCGACCATGACGCCGGGTGTCGTGAGCCCCGCCGCGGCGCACAGGCCGGCGAAATGTTCGGCTTCCTCGGCGGTGGAGATCATCGGCGCCATCACCCAGACCTGCGCCTCGGTGCCGTCGGCTGCCTGCGCGATGGCCTGGAGCTGACGCTCAAGCACTCCGGGGGAGGTGAAATCGGTGCGGTAGCCGCGCACGCCGAGGGCGGGATTCGGCTCGGAGGCATCGGTCAGAAACGGCAGCGGTTTGTCGGCGCCGGCGTCGAGGGTGCGCACGACGACCTTCTTGCCGGGGAACGCGTCGAACACGCCGCGGTAGGCCTCGACCTGTTCGGCGATGGTGGGCTCGGTGTCACGTTCCAAGAAGCAGAATTCGGTGCGCAGCAGGCCGACGCCCTGGGCACCGGCGGCTGCGGCTTTGACCGCATCCTTGGCGCCGCCGACGTTGGAGAGCAGCGGAACCAGGTGGCCGTCTTTCAGGCGCCCGGTGCCGTCGAACAGGGCCAGGGCGGCGGTGGTGGTCGCCCAGGCCTGGGCCAGGTCGATCTCGTCGGCGCCGGGGTCGACCAGAATCGTTCCGGCCGCGCCGTCCACGAAGACGGTGGTGCCCTCGGTCAGGCCTTCGACGCCGACAGCGGCGACCACGGCCGGCAGCCCAAGGGCGCGGGCGATGATGGCCGTGTGCGACTGAGGTCCGCCGCTCGAGGTGACGAGGGCGAGAACCTTCGCCGGGTCGAGAGTGGCGGTGTCGGCCGGCGCAAGATCCTCGCCGACCAGAATGAACGGCGTGTCCGAGTACGGGATTCCGGGGGCCGGAACGCCGCGCAGTTCGGCCACGATCCGGCCGCGCACATCGAGCACGTCGGTCGCCCGCTCGGCCATGTAACCGCCGAGGTTGTGCAGCATTTCGGCCACCGAGGCGGCCGCATCCCAGATCGCCCGTTCCGGTGAGGAACCGTTGGTGATGAGCTTGACGGCCGCCTTAACCAGCATGGGGTCGTTCGCCATCAGTGCCGTCGCCTCCAGCACCTCCCGGCCGGCGCCCGAAGCGCCGACCGAGCGAGCTGTGAGACTGGTTTGCACGGCCTTTGCTGCGACCCGCAGGGTAGCGGATGCCTCTTCCGGCGTGGTTCCCTCGGCCAGGCGTTCGCCCGCAGCGGGTTCCCGCACGGGCTGGGGCATCAACAGGATGGAGCCGACGATACGGCCGGGGCTGACACCGACTCCGGTGAAGGTGCGGCCGGTTTCGGCCTGGTCGGTACTGGCCTTGCCTGAAAGCGTCTGCACGATCGTCCTCAATTCCTTGAACCCCAGCCTGCGGCTGGCGTCACTGTACTGCGTGGCATTCTTCGCGGGGAGTTCCCGCACGGGGTACTTTCCGGGTCAGGCGTTGGTCGGGGCGGCGTCCACGACTGCGGGCTTACGCACCGCGTAACGCTTGAGCCCGACCACGGCGAACGCTGATACCACAGTACCGATCGCAATGGCGAGCACGAACAGCAGGAAGTTGTCGATGGCGAAGAAGACGAACATTCCACCGTGCGGCGCTTTGCTCGTGATGTTCCAGGCCATGGACAGCCCGCCGGTGACCGCTGCGCCGAGCATGGCGGCCGGAATTACCCGGAACACGTCGGCGGCGGCGAACGGAATGGCGCCTTCCGAGATGAACGAGGCACCCAGCAGCCAGGCCGCCTTACCGTTCTCACGCTCAGACAGGCTGAACAGCTTCTTGTCGATCACGGTGGCGAGGGCCATTGCGAGCGGCGGAACCATGCCGGCGGCCATGACCGCGGCCATGATCTGCCACGGTGCCTGGTTGGCGAGGCTCGCCGCGCCGAGGCCGGCGACGGCGAACGAGTAGGCGACCTTGTTGACCGGACCGCCAAGGTCGAATGCCATCATGAGACCGAGAATGACACCGAGAATCACAGCGGATGCCCCGGTCATGCTGTTCAGCCAATTGCCGAGTCCCACGGTGAGCAGCGCGATCGGACCGCCGAGAACGAGGAACATCAACCCGGACGCGACGATCGATGCGATCAGCGGAATGATCACGACGGGCATCAGGCTGCGCAGCCAGCGCGGAACGCTGATCCTGGCAATACTCATGGCGACGACACCAGCGAGCAGCCCGCCGACTATGCCTCCGAGGAAGCCAGCGCCCATGAAGCCGGCGACGGCGCCCGCGACGAAGCCGGGCGCGATACCGGGACGGTCGGCGATGGCGAAGGCGATATAGCCGGCCAGTGCGGGAACGAGGAAGCCCATCGACAGGGCGCCGATCTTGAAGAAGACCGCCCCGAGGTAGATGAGCATGCCGCCGTCGGGCAGGTTGAACAGGCTGTTGTTGATCACGACGTCATCGGCGACCTCCGTGATCTCGTAGCCGCCGAGCAGAAAGCCGAGGGCGATCAGCAGGCCTCCGCCGGCGACGAACGGAATCATGTAGCTGACACCGGTGAGCAGCGCGCGCTTGAGTTTCTGGCCGAGGTGCTCGCTCTTCTCGTCCGATGCGCCGCCGAGGTCGACGGTGCCGCTGACGCGACGGGCGTTCGGGTTGAGTGCGGCCGCGAGGGCTTCCTCGATCAGTCGGCCAGGCTCGTCGATGCCGCGCTTGACCGGGGCGTTGATGACGGGCTTGCCGGCGAAGCGTTCGCGGCCGCGCACGTCGACGTCGACGGCGAAGATCACGGCGTCGGCGGCAGCGATGACCGCTGGGTCGAGCGGGGTGACGCCAGCCGAACCCTGGGTTTCCACCTGCAGGTCGACGCCGACGGCCTTGGCAGCGGCCACGAGCGAGTCGGCGGCCATGTAGGTGTGCGCGATGCCGGTCGGGCAGGCGGTGACGGCGACGATGCGCCCCCTGCTGGTTGACTCGGCGCCGGTCTGAGCCGGACCGGTACCGGCGTTTGCGTTCTCGGCGGCACCGGCAGCGTGGGCGCCAGCGGCAACCGGAACCGGGGCGACGACGTTGCCCACGAGTTCGACGATCTGCTGCGCGGTCGACGCGTCCCGAAGGGCGGCGGTGAAGTCCTTCTTCATGAGCGACCGGGCGAGCTTGGCCAGAATCTTCAGGTGTTCCTGGTCGGCGCCTTCCGGGGCCGCGATGAGAAAGACCAGGTCGGCGGGGCCGTCCTTCGATCCGAAATCGACTGGGGTCGACAGACGGGCCAGCGCGAGAGTGGGTTCCAACACGGCCGACGAACGGCAGTGCGGAATGGCGAGGCCACCCGGAATGCCGGTGGCGGTCTTCGCTTCGCGAGCGAGGGCATCCGCGTACAACGCCTCGATCTCGGTGGCGCGACCTGATTCGACGACGAGCTCGGCCAGGCGCCGAATGACGTCCTTCGGCTCGCTGCCGAGATGGGTGTCCAGAGCAACGAGCTCCGGGGTAATCAGTGCAGTCACTGGTCATCCTCCTTTGGATGTGCGGCCAGGACCGGCCGGGGGACCGATTCTGGGGCAAGGTCCGTCACGGTGACGGCGCGGGGGTTGGTTTGGTGCAGGGCGGGAACAGTGGAACCGGGTAGGGAGGCTGCGGCGGCGCCGTGGGCGGCGGCCTGGCGCAGGCGGTCGGGGGCGCTCGCGCCGAGGTTGCTTTGCAGCAGGTAACCGGCCAGGGCCGAGTCGCCGGCACCGACGGTGCTCACGGCGATCATCGGCGGCGTGGTCGCGAGCCAGCTGCCCTCGGCAGTGACGAGCACGGCGCCCTTCGCTCCGAGGGTGGCCAGTACGGCACCGACACCGCCTGCGATGAGCACGCGCGCCGCGTCGACGACAAGGTCGGGGTTTGCCTCCAGTGTGTCGCCGTCGAACAGACCGCTCAACTCCGCGAGTTCCTCACCGTTGGGTTTGAGCAGATCGGGGTGGGCCAGCGCCGCTTTCGCCAGTGGGCCACCCGACGAATCCACGGCCACTTTCGGTGCCGCCGAGCCGAGGCGTTCGCGCAGCTCGCGGATGATGCGGGCGTAGAAATCGTCGGGCACGCCGGGCGGCACGGACCCGGCCAGCACGAGCCAGCTGGCGCCGGCCGACCGCTCGAGCACCAGGTCGACGAGGGCGTTTTGCTGGGCCGGGCTCAGTTCCGGTCCGGGTTCGTTGAGCTTGGTGGTCGTGCCGTCGGGTTCGGTGATCGCCACGTTGCTGCGGAGCGGTTTGCCGATGTGCAGGCCGAGGTGCGGAATGCCGTGGCTGGTCAGGGCGAGCAGCACCGGGTCGTCGGCGTCGCCGGGGAGGATGGCCAGGCTCGAGATGCCGCTCGCTTCGAGGGCGCGGCAGATGTTGACGCCCTTGCCGCCGGGTTCGCCGTGGGCGGCGACGGCCCGTTGCACTTCGCCGCGGGCGAGCGGGCCGGCCAGTTCGATGGTGCGGTCGAGGCTCGGGTTGGGGGTCAGCGTGACGATCACGCGATCACCACGTCGACGTCGGCTGCGGCCAGCGCGGCGGCAAGGTCGGCGGATGGCGCGGCATCCGTTATTAAGGTGTCGATCGCTGCGAGGGCGGCGAAGGAGACCAGGGTCTCCTGGTCGAGCTTGCTGGAATCGGCGAGAACGACGACGCGCCGGGCTGCCCGGACGATCGCGGACTTGACCGCTGCTTCGACCGAGTCCGGGGTGCTGAGGCCGAAGGTCGCGCTGATGCCGTTGGTGCCGATGAAGGCGATGTCGGGGCGCAGCGCCGCGAGCTGGGCGACGGTGCCGGCACCGACGATCGCGCTGGTCAGCCCGCGCACCCGACCGCCGAGAATGTGCAGGTTGATGGCGTCGTTGCGGGAGAGTTTGGCGGCGATCGGAACGGCGTTGGTGATCACGAGCAGCTGGTCGCCGGCGACGGCGGGCGTCCAAGCGGCGAGGCGCTCGGCGAGGCGTTCGGTGGTACTGCCGGAATCGAGCAAGATCGAGCCGGTTCGACTCGCGGGAATCATGCGCAGGGCGGTAGCGGCAATGCGGGACTTCTCGTCGAGGCGTTGGGTCTGACGCTCGTCGAGGCTCGGCTCTGACAGGCTCAGGCGATCGATCGCGACGGCACCGCCGTGCACTCGGCGCAACTGGCGGGCGGCCTCGAGGGTGTCGAGGTCACGGCGCACGGTTTCGGCGGTGATGGTGAAACGCGCGGCGAGGTCGGCCACGGTGACCCGTCCCTCGGTTGCCACGAGTGCGGCGATCAAGAGTTGACGTTCTTCGGCGAACACGAATTGCCTCCTCGACGATGAGTGACGTTGGTCACATAAATTTGGTTTCATTGACTTTAGCTGTGTTTATTTTTGTTTGTCAAGAAAAAACAAGATAAACAAAGAATTTGCCTCATTCGGGTGGAACGGATGCTGTCGGTCGGCCGTGTCGGTGGCCGACGGTAGCGTGATTGCTATGAAGATTCTGCACACCTCGGACTGGCACATCGGGCGCACCTTCCACACCCATTCGACCCTCGAACACCTGGCGGTCGTGCTCGACGCCGTCGTTGCGGTGGTGCGCGAGCGAGGCGTCGACGTGGTGGCCGTGGCGGGCGATGTGTTTGATTCCGCCATGCCCTCGAAAGAGAGCTACGCGCTGCTGACTCGCGTCTTGCGGCGTCTGAAGGAGGCCGGGGCATCCGTTGTGATGACCAGCGGAAACCACGATTCGGCCACCCGTCTGGGCTTTCAGGCCGAGTGGGCGGCGCTGGCCGGCATCCACGTGGTGACCCGTCCGGAGCAATACCTCGAGCCGATCACCATCAGTGATGAGCACGGGCCGGTGCACTTCTATGGCATTCCGTTTCTGGAGCCCGTACTCATTCGACATCTGCATCCCGGCGAGCTGCTGAAGACGCATGAGCAGGTCCTGAATTTCGCCATGACGCAGATTCGGGCCGACCGATCACTGCGCCGACTTGCTGCGGGCGGCGGGCGCAGCGTGGTGCTCTCGCACTGCTTCGCTGCCGGAGTGACCCCGGCCACGGCGGCGAGTGATGTGGAGCGTGATATCACCGCCGGCGGCCTCGACGTCGTTCCGCTGAGCGTCTTCGACGGCTGTGACTACGTCGCGCTGGGGCACATCCACGGCCGGGCCACCCTCACCGACCGCGTACGGTATTCCGGGTCGCCACTGCACTACTCCTTCTCTGAGGTTGGCAAACCGCGGGGAGCCTGGCTGGTCGAACTGGATGCCTCCGGCCTCGGGCGGGTCGAGTGGGTCGACCTGCCGGTGCCGCGCCGACTGGCCGTGCTCACCGGCGAGCTCGCCGATCTGCTCGAAAATTCCAGCTACGCCGACAACGAGGGCGACTGGGTGAAGGCCATCCTCACCGATCAGGTGCGGCCGCTCGACGCCATGCGTGCGCTGCAGGCCCGGTTTGCGCACGCGGTGGCGCTCGAGCATCGCCCGGCGGTTCGGGTCGACCCCGGCGATAACAGCTACGCCGAGCGCATTCGCGCGGCGACGAGTGACCCCGAGATCGTGGCGGGCTTCCTCTCTTTCGTGCGCAACGGCGTCGGCCCGACCGAATTTGAGAGTGCGCTCGTCGCCGAACTACTCACCGAGCAGTCCACCCGGGCGGTGAATTCGTGAAGATACTGCGGTTGCGGCTCGCCGGGTTCGGCCCGTATAAAGACGAGCAGCTCGTGGACTTCGAGCGCTTCGACAGTGACGGCATCTTTCTGATCTCCGGCAAGACCGGGGCCGGCAAATCGAGCATTCTCGACGCCATTTGTTTCGCCCTCTACAACCAGGTGCCGCGCTTCGATGGCAGCGAACTCAAGCTGCGCAGCGACCACTGCGAGGCTGGCGACCCGACCTTCGTCGAACTCGACTTCAGCGTCAACCAGTCCCGATATCGGCTGCGCCGCAGCCCGGCGTACGAACGACCCAAGAAGAATCAAGCCGGGGTCACCACGGCCGCGCCGACCGCCGTGCTGCAGGTTCTGGACGACGCCGACGGTTCCGATAGTGGCGGCTGGCGCGGCATAGCGGCCAAGCCCGGTGCCGTCGGGCACGAGCTTGACACCATTCTGCCGCTGAAGGTCGACCAGTTTCTGCAGGTGATACTGCTCGCGCAGAATCGATTCCAACGATTCCTGCTCGCCAAGACCGAGGAGCGCCGCGCTGTCCTGCGCACCCTGTTCAACACCGGCCGCTTCGAACAGCTCGAGGCCGCGCTGATTCTGCGCCGCAAGGGATTGGATGAGCAGCTGGCGACGAGCCAGCGTGACCTCGAGCAAGATCAGACCGCTGCCGCGCAGCTGCTCCGCGACGAGGGGCCGCTCGCCGCACCAACCGCTGGGTGGTTTGCCGCCGCCCAGCACGACCTCGCCGGGCAACTCGATGCTGCGACCATTGAGCGGGCGCGCACCATGGCCGAACTGACCGCCGCGACCGACCGGCACCGGTCCCTGCTGCAGACCGAGCAGCGTCAGCTGCGTCGATCCGCTGCCGCCAGTGCTCTGGCCGCACTCGACTCCCGGCAGGACGACATCGTGCGGGAGCGCTCCGATCTGCAAAACGCCGCGCGTGCGGCCCGAGTCTGGCCGCAGGTTCGGGCGCGCCACGAGGCCGCCAGCGCACTCGCGGCGGCCGAGAGCGCCCTCGCCGCCGCACAGGCGCAGCGCGCGGGCGATCGCCCGGCCGAGACTGCGGGTGCGGGTGCTGCAGGTCGTTCGCGATCGGATGTGGCTTTCCCGGAAACGCTCGGGCAGCTTCAGCTGGTCATTGACGGGCTGCTCGGTCGCCTTGGTGCGCTCGAAGATGCCCTCGCCGACGAGCTCGCCCTCCCCGGGCTCGACAACGAGATCGCCGAGCTACTGATCGAACAGCTGGAAGGCACTCGCGCGCTCGATGCTGCCCGTGCCCAGGCCGATGCTTTGCCCGAACAAATCGAGGCAATCGCCGCTGAGCACTCCGCGGCACAGCTCGCGGCTGCTCGTCAGCCCGACACGATGATTGCCCTCGACCGCGCCACCCTTACCCTGGCGGCCGCGCAGACTGTCACGCGGCTCAGTAGCGTCCTGCTCACCGCGCAGCAGGCCGAGTTGACCGCGAGCGGCGACAACGCCGACGCGGCCGCGCACTACGAGAGCGTGCTCGCTCGTCGCTTCTCGGGATTCGCCGCTGAGCTCGCCACCCGGCTGGTCGCCGGGGACGCCTGCGCGGTGTGCGGGTCAACGGCACACCCCCAGCCGGCCATCGGCCACGATGATCCGGTCACCACCCACGATCTGAACACCGCGCGCAGCACGGTCACCGACCGGCAGGGTCAGCTCCTTGTGGCCCAGAACGCGGTGCAATCGGTCGATCTGCGTCTGGCTGAAGCCCGCGCCCTCACCAGCGGCCGCGACGCGGCCACGATCACTGCCGAGCACGACGCAGCAACCGCGGCGCACCGGCTGGCCGATCGGGCCACCGCGACTCTGCCCGATTTGCACGCCCGGCTCGCTCAGCTGCAGTCCACGATGACCCGGGCGGCCACGAGCGTCGACCAACTACGCGGCCAATGCGATCAAGCCAGCACCGCTCATGCCTTCAAGGTCAGCCAGAGGGAGGCCAACTTCGGCCGGATCGCCGCGCAACGCGGCGAGTTCGACAGTGTGCGCAGCCAGGCCACTCACCTGCACGACGAACTGACGCAGGCCCGCACCCTCGCCACCGCACTGAGTGTGGTCGATGAGTGCGGCGCAGCCGAAGACGCCGCGCAGAGCCGCCTCGCCGCGCAATTGGCTGAGGAAGCCTTTACCGATGAAGCAGCAGCGCTCGCCGCGCGGCTCGACCAGCCCGAGATTGAGCGACGCACGAGAGCTCTGCGGGTGCATGACGACGGTCTGGCGGCAGCCCGCGCGACCCTGGCCCAGCCCGACCTCGCCGATTTACCCACCCAGCCCGTCGACGTATTACCGGCCGCGGCCGCCGCTGCCGCTGCGAGCACGGCCCGTGATGCCGCGTTGACCTGGCAGAGTTCGCTGGTCGATCGCACCGGGACCCTCTCGGCGATCGTGCGCCGGGTTGGAGCGCTGTTCGCGGCATCCGCTCAGCTGCACGAGATGCAGCAGCAGGTGCGTCAGCTGGCCGACGTCGTGCACGGCGACGAACCCAACACCAAACGCATGCGACTGGAGAATTACGTGCTGGCCGCGCAGCTCGAGGAGATCGTGGCGGCCGCTAACATTCGGCTGCTCACCATGACGAGCGGCCGCTACACCCTTGAACACGATGACTCCCTGGCTTTCGGCGGGGCACGGTCGGGCCTGGGACTCGCCATCCGCGACGAATACACCGGACGGGCCCGTCCAACGCACTCGCTGTCGGGCGGTGAGACATTTCTCGCCTCTTTGGCCCTCGCTCTCGGGCTCGCCGAGGTCGTGACCGGGCAGGCCGGCGGCGTCACCCTCGACACCCTCTTCGTCGATGAGGGCTTCGGCTCCCTCGACGGTGAAACCCTCGAGACGGCCATGAGTACGCTCGATTCCCTGCGTGCCGGGGGCCGCACCATCGGGCTGATCAGTCACGTCGATTCCATGAAGGAGCAGATCCCCGCAACTCTTCGTATCGTGGTGACCGATCGGGGCTCTAGCGAAATTGAGGGCGGTGACGCCACGGGGTGACCGGCGCCGCTGGGCGTGCCAATCGTTCGAGGTTGTCTTCGAGGTTGTCTTCAGGTATTGCCGATCTGGGGTGGCCCTGTCACCATCGGAGCGTTGCCGCAATGATGCGAGCCGCATTTGGGAGCCCGAATGAAAAAGATCCTCTATATCGACCTCGACAACACACTCGTCAACGTGCAATCGGGAATCGACCGCCTGACCAACGCGGAATACAGCCGCTACGAAAAAAGACTCGATGAGGTGCCGGGCGTTTTCGCCCGGATGGAACCGATCAGCGGCGCGATAGAGGCCTTTCGTACCCTGGCAAAATCCTTTGACACCTATATTTTGTCGATGGCGCCGTGGGGCAACGCGAGTGCCTGGCAGCACAAGCTGGAGTGGGTGCAGGAACATTTAGGAGCGGATGCGACCGGTCCGGCCTACAAGCGGCTGATCCTCTCGCACCACAAGCATTTGAATCGCGGAGACTTTTTGGTCGACGATGGCATGGCCGTCGGTGCTGACCGGTTCGAGGGGGAGCTGATCAAGTTTCTGACACCGAAGTTTCCGGACTGGCACACGGTCACGCGCTATCTGCTGGAGCGGGCCGAAACGCCGCTTTGTTCGGAGCCGCGCGCCAAGCGGGAATCCCGGTCGCTGCGCTCGAGTGATCTGCAGACCGTGGTGTCCTCGGCTCGGTGATTTTTCCCGGCGGAACAGTCAGCCACTAGATGTTTTGGTGCTTGAGCAGGTGCCCTCGGCGTTGTATATTAATGCTGTCTAGATCAGTCCGATCGCCCTGCCGGCCGGACTGATCTTTCTGTGTGCGGTGGGATTTCACCGTGCGATCTGTCTGCGACCAGCGCCTGAACTCGCCGTCACCAACCCTGAGAGACCTCTGTGGGTGCGGAGTATACATCTTCTGAAAGTCCTGACTAGGGGTTTACCCACATGTAAATCTGGGGTAATCTCATTTTTCAGACGGGCAATGTCCTGCCAGGGTGTTTTACCCTCGCGAGTCAATGCCACCAGATGATTGGGTGACGACATGGTGGAACTGAAGTCGGATTTCGTTCCGATGGGCGAAGTGAGCGCCGATGAGCGCTCCAGAATGGCTTTTGGCAAGGCCGGCGTGCACCGTGATGATCGGTATGCCGTTGCGGTGAATGCCGAGGGTGAAATTCTTCTGACGCCGCTCGTGTCCATTCCCCGCCGGGAACTTCTGGTCTGGGATGACGAGGGCATTCGTGCCGCTCTGGTGCGTGGCCTCGAGCACAGTTCCAAGGACGAAACAAGTGAGGGCGGTGACTTCACGCGGTACGCCGAGGAAGACCACCCGCTCGAGGACGAGAACGCCTCCGCCGAGCCCCGGTCATGAGCTTTACGCTCCTGCTTACTCGGGAAGCGGCATCCGGACTCTCCATGCTGGAAGCGAAACCGCAACTGGTCGGCCGACTCAAGCGCGTGCGAACCGCGCTCGGTCGGCTGCAGCTGAACCCCGAAGATCCGGCCCTGCGCTCGCACAAATATGTGTCGCTCGCGGGCAAGAAGGGCGAGGCCGTCTGGGACTCCTACATTGAGCACCGCACGCCCACGGCCGGTCGCATCTACTGGCATTACGGACCAGGACTCGACCGCATCACCGTCGTGATCATCACGCCGCACCCGTAGCGCCCGCCCGCGCCCTGCGGTAACGAACCGGCGTAGCGGCTACCCGTTTCGGGCGTGGTCGTGCGGGTAGCGGATGCCGCGGCAGCTGCTCGGGCCGTTCGGACCCCGGTCACGCCGCGCTCTGCTCAGTGTCTGCTGCGCGGTCGGCGGCTCAGCGCCCGCAGCCTAGAACGGGTTGAGCAGTCGGTGCAGAAACTGGCGGGTGCGTTCATGTTGCGGGTGCCGCAGCAGCTGTTTCGGGTCGCCGTGCTCGACGATCGTTCCGCCGTCGACGAACGCAATCTCGTGGGCGACCTCTCGGGCGAATTCGAGTTCGTGGGTGACGATCACCATGGTCCAGCCCTCGTCGGCGAGTTCCTTGATCAGGCGCAGCACGTCTCCGACCAGCTCCGGATCGAGAGCGGATGTCGGCTCGTCGAATAACAGCACCTGCGGACGCAGGGCGAGTGCCCGAACGATTCCGACCCGCTGTTGTTGGCCGCCGGAGAGCTCGAACGGGAAGCTGTCCCGCTTGTCGGTCAGCCCGACCCGATCGAGGAGGGCGAGTGCTTCGGCGGTCACCTCGGCGGCCGGGCGTCGCTGCACGACCACCGGTCCCTCGATCACGTTCTGCAGCACCGTTTTGTGCGGGAACAGGTTGTAGTGCTGGAAGACCATCGCCGACCGGTCGCGCAGGCTGGCCAACTCTTTCGGTGAGGTTTTCGCCGCAAAATCGATGGTCAACGGTGCGGCCGAGCGCTCGCCCCGGCCGGCAGCTGAACCGCCCGGACCCCGGTCACTCGCGCTGGCGACGGCGACGTCGATCGTGCCGCCGTCGGGTAGTTCCAACCCGTTCAAGCAGCGCAAAATGGTGGTCTTGCCTGAGCCTGACGGTCCGATCAGCGCGAGCACCCGGCCACGGCCCACGGTGAGGTCCACCGATTCCAGTACTCGGTTGCTGCCAAAACTTTTCTGCAGGCCTCGCACGCGCAGCAGGGGAGCGGCATCCGTTTCGCCGGCGGCAAAGCCGGGCGAGAGATCAGCGGGCGACATAGCGGTCCAATCGTTTTTCGACGAAGCCCTGGCCGGTGGAGAGTACGAGGCAGATGACCCAGTAGATCAGGGCTGCTTCAAGGTAGATCAGCATGAACTCCTGGCTGAAAGCCGCGATCTGCTGCGCCTCACGAAACAGCTCGGTGACCAGGATCGTGGAAGCCAGCGAGGTGTCCTTCACCAGGCTGATGAAGGTGTTCGACAGCGGCGGCACCGAGACCCGGGCTGCCTGCGGCAGGATGATGCGGGTGAGAGCCCGACGGTGCGACATGCCGATCATGTAGGCCGCTTCCCACTGGCCCTTGGGTACCGAGAGAATCGCGGCCCGAATGACCTCGGCAGCGTAGCCACCCACATTGATCGAGAAGGCGACCACAGCGCTCGGCCACGGATCGATCGTCACGCCGATCGACGGCAGCCCGTAGAAGATCACAAACAGTTGCACCAGCAGCGGAGTGCCGCGCACGATCGAGATGTAGCCGCGTGCGATTCCGGACAGCCATCGGCGGGTCGACAACCGCATCAATGCCAGTGCAACCGCGAGCACGAGCCCGATCGCGAACGACATCAGGGCGAGCGGAATCGTGCCGCGCACCGCGCCGTCGAACATTGGCCACAGCGAGCTGAGGAACAAATCCCAATCAGGTTGGATCATCGACGTGTCGGTTTACTGGCTGACGTCGGCGCCGAAGTACTTGTCCGAGAGCTCGGCCAGCGTGCCGTCGGCGCTGAGGGTGGCGAGCGCTTCGCTCACGGCGTCGGCCAGAGCCGTGCCGTCCTTGGCGAAGGCGAACGCGCTCTCCGAGCGCGCCTCGGTCTCGGCGGCGATCTTCAGGTTGTCGGCGCCGTTGGTCTTCTGGTAATCGAGGAAGGTCAGCTTGTCGTTGACCGTGGCATCCACTCGGCCCTGTTCGACCAGGGCGACCGACTGGGCCCAGCCCTCAACGCCCTCAACAGTGGCGCCACTCTCAGTAGCGAGGGTGTTCCAGTTGCTGGTCAACGACTGCGCGGTGGTCTTGCCGTCGAGGCTCGCGAACGAGGTGATCGAGGTGTTGTCGGACGGAACCACGATGACGCCGGTGGAGTAGGTATACGGCGTGGAGAACTTGTAGGCGTCCAGGCGTTCCGGCGTGATGGACACCTGGTTGGCGATGGTGTCCCAGCGGCCGGCGGTGAGGCCGGCGAAGATGGCGTCCCACTGGGTTTCTTCAAACTTGGCGTCAACGCCGAGCTCGGCGGCGACGGCGCGAGCGACTTCGACGTCATAACCGGTCAGTTCGCCGGATCCGTCTTCGTGGAACGAGAACGGCCGGTAGGTTCCCTCGGTGCCGATCACGAGGGTGCCGGCGTCGAGCACACTGCTGAGCGAATTGTCGGTGGCGCTTGAGCCGGAGCATCCGGTGAGGGTGAGAGCGACGACACTGAGCAAAGCGGCCGGGATGAATCTAAACTTCATGAAAAGGAACGCCTATCAAACTCGGTGGGGGTCGTGCTGCCCCAAAATGGTGCGGATACCGCGGAGAGCGGCTCACACCGAATAACAAGGAGCCGCAAGCCCCAATTATTCCGGTTACGCCCGATAACGGCCTACGAGCGCAGTGCGAGAGTGAACGGCAATACGGACGAGGCGCCGTGTTGGCGCAGCACGCGGGCCGCCACGGTCACGGTCCACCGGCTGTCGGCCAGATCGTCGATGAGCAGAATAGGGCTCCCGGCGAACGGTGCGAGCGCTTCGGCGAGGTCAGGCCCCACCGAGAATCGGTCCCAGACGCTCGACAAGCGGTAGGCGCTGTTGCCGCCCGGCTCGCCGGTCGGCCCGCCGTTCGCCCAGTCCAGGGCGCCGAGCCACGGCAGCCGGCCGACCTCGGACAGTGACTGGGCCACCGAATCGATCAGAAGCGGATGCTGCCGCGACGGCATCGAGACAATAGCCGCCGGTCGATCGGCCCACCCCCACTCGGCCAGCACCCGCACGCAGGCGGCCAGCATGGCCGGCGGTGCGGCAGCATCGGCTGCACCGGTGGCGAAGAGATCTCGCAGGGGGCCGCCCCAGCCGAGGTCGGTCAGCCGGGCCAGCGCGCGGCCGGGTTCGGCGCGTTCGGTGAGGGGGATCTTGCCGGTGGCCGCGACGCCGAGGCTGCTCATGCCGGTGGGCCATTGGGCGCGTACGTCGATCGCGACGCCCACCCGGTCGAGCGATTGCGCGGCCGTGGTGGCTGCTCCCTCGGCCAGGTCGACCGGATACCAGGAGCCCTGGCAGTTGTCGCAGCGGCCGCAGGGCACGGCGGTATCGTCGTCGAGGGCGCGTTGCAGAAATTCCATGCGGCAGCCGGTGGTGCTCTCGAATTCGAGCATCGCCCGCTGTTCGCCGAGCCGCGCGGCGGCGATGCGTTCGTAGCGTTCGGAGTCGTAGACCCAGGGCTGCCCGGTGGACTGCCAGCCGCCCTTGACCCGGTGCACGGCGCCGTCGACGTCGAGCACCTTGAGCAGCAGTTCGAGCGGGGTGCGCCGAAGGTCGACCCTGGCCTCGAGCGCTGGCGTCGACAGGGGTGCGCCGGCAGCTTCGAGCGCGCCGATCACGGCGAGCGCCTTGGCCTGATTGGGCATCGAAGCGGTCGCGAAATAGTGCCAGATCGCCTCGTCTTCGGTGCCGGGCAACAGCAGCACGTCGGCCGAGGCTGTGGCGCGACCGGCACGTCCCACCTGCTGGTAGTACGCGACGGGGGAGGAAGGCGCCCCTAGATGCAGCACGAAACCGAGGTCGGGTTTGTCGAATCCCATGCCGAGGGCACTCGTGGCGATGAGCGCCTTGACCTGGTTGGTCTTGAGTAGCCCCTCGGACTCTTCGCGCTCAGCCGTATCGGTTTGCCCGGTGTAGGCGCGCACCGCGTGGCCGGCCTCACGCAGCAGCCGGGCGGTGTCTTCGGCCGCCGCCACGGTGAGGGTGTAGATGATGCCGCTACCGGGCAGATCGCCGAGGTGGCTGAGCAGCCAGGCCAGTCGAGCACGCGAGTCGGGCAGGCGCAGCACGCCGAGGCGCAGCGAAGAACGGGCGAGCGGGCCGCGAATCGTGACGACCTCTGCGGCGCCAGTGCCGGCACCAAAACCAGCGGCGACCATACCCACCTGCTCCGCGACATCCTGCACGACCCTGCTGTTGGCGGTCGCCGTCGTTGCGAGAACCGGCACCCCTGTCGGCATCTGGGCGATCAGGTCGCGCAGGCGACGGTAGTCCGGGCGAAAGTCGTGGCCCCAGTCCGAGATGCAGTGTGCTTCATCGACCACGAGCAGGCCGACGCGGGCGATCAAAGCGGGCAGCTGCTCATCGCGGAAAGACGGATTGTTCAGCCGTTCGGGCGACACCAGCAGCACGTCAACCTCGTCGGCATCGAGCTGACGCAGCACGTCGGCCCACTCGTGCGCGTTCGACGAGTTGATCGACACCGCTCGTACCCCGGCTCGCGCCGCCGCGGCAACCTGGTCGCGCATCAGTGCGAGCAGCGGCGAGACCAGAATGGTCGGGCCGGCGCCCTGGCGTCGCAGCAGCAGGGTCGCCACAAAATACACGGCCGATTTGCCCCACCCGGTGCGCTGCACGACGAGTGCGCGGCGGCGCTGGTCGACCAGGGTCTCGATCGCCTCGTACTGGCCGTCGTGCCAGGAGGCGTCGTCCCGACCAACCAGGGTGCGCAGAATGGCCAGAGCGGATGCGCGGGTGTCGGTCATCCTTCAAGGGTGCCAGATACCACCGACAGTCCCGCCCGCCCTCGGGTTTGCGGGCGCGGAATGCTGCTCGACGCACTGAAAATCGCCGGGAAAGCCCATTCCGGTCGGGCGTCCGTGCGCGTACTGTTCTGTCATCGCTAGACTCTGGTCGGTGGGTATCTGTGTGGCGGGGGCACGCTCCCGCGCCCTTCCGATCTGGTTATGCGTCCTGGGATTCGTCGCCGGCCTCCGGCTCGTGATGCTCATGGCTGGTCCATTCCTGACGGCAGCAGGTATCGACTTCCCGGGTTTCTTTGGGTTGCCTCCCTGGCACTGATCCTGCTGGGAATGCTGTGGTGGCTGGGGCTCGGCGTTGTACTGCTGGTGAAGTCCCACCACTGCGGATAGGGGCCGGTCGATCCGGCAGCACCACAACGATTCGCTGACCAAGCAGCCGCAGAACCCGCGCGATAGATTCTCGAACACCGGTCCAGTGTGCGTGTCGCGGGGCATCCGTCAGTTTTGAGCGACATCGCTCAGTAGGCTCGGTGGGTGAACGTGATTCAGGAGATCGAGACGCGGCTGCCGGAACAGGCGGTCGTCGGTTTTCGCCGACTCATCGGCCAGGCCCGGGTCAAAGACCCGATCCTGTTGCAGGAACGAGCCATGGCACGCATGGTCGCGCAAGCGCAGTGGATTTTGAACCGGGTCGGCACCGACGGCATCCGTTTGACTCAGGCCGGACACCTGCCGCCGGCCGTCGTGGTGGAGGCAGCCGCCGCACTCGACTGGGGCTGGCCGATCAGCGTCAACCGCGAAGTCCACTTGAGCCCGCTGCAGGAGCTGCGCGGGCACCTGCGCGATGTCGGGTTGCTGCGCATCAGCAAGGGGATGCTGCTGCTCACCAAGAAGGGTCGCGCCCTTGCCGGGAATCCGCGCGAACTGTGGTGGCACCTCGCCCGCACCATTCATCACAGCCGCACTCCCGCAGTCAGCGACGCCACCCGACTGTTGTTGTTGTTCGTCGCTACCCGCGGCTTGGACCGACGCGAAGACTATCTGGTGACCCTCGCGCGCGCGCTCGGCTCACTCGGCTGGGTGCAGTCCGACGGTCAGGAACCGACGACGGACTCGGTCTGGCACCTCGTCGACACCAAGTGGCGCCTGCTCAACCGGCTCAGCGTGTTCGAGCAGACCGATGCCTGGCACGGCGACCGCAGCGCTGTCACCGTTGGCGGCGCGGCCTTCGCCCGAGCGGCCCTGCAATCCGAGGCGCCGGTCGCCGGGTAGATCACGCCCACGGCATCCGCTGCCCGGCCCGAGTGGTTGGATGGAGGAATGGATGCAACGCCCGACTACATCACCGATTTCACTGCTTTTCTGCAAGCCTCTCCGTCGTCGTACCACGCCGCAGCCGAGGTGGCCCGGCGCCTCGACGCGGCCGGTTTCACCCGGCTGAGCGAGTCAGACAACTGGATCGATGCTGCAGAGCGTTGCTACGTCGTGCGCGACGGCGCCGTGATCGCCTGGTCCCAGCCGGCCAACGCCGGGCCCACCACGCCGTTCCGCATCCTCGGCGCGCACACCGACTCCCCGGGGTTCAAGCTCAAGCCGAAGCCCACGATCGGCGCACACGGCTGGCTGCAAGCCGGCGTCGAGGTCTACGGCGGGCCCCTGCAGAACTCCTGGCTCGACCGCGAGCTCGAGCTCGCCGGCCGGCTGGTCACCCGCGATGGCGTTGAGCATCTGGTGCGCACCGGACCGTTCCTGCGTATCCCGCAGCTCGCGGTGCACCTCGACCGCGAGGTCAATAACGGCCTGACCCTCGACAAGCAACGCCACCTCACGCCGGTCTTCGGCGTCGGCGATGCCGCCGAGGCCGACCTGCTGGCTCATCTGGCCAGTCTGGCCGGTCTTCGGGCAGCGGATGTCGCCGGTTACGACATTCTCACCGCAGACACCAACCCTCCGGCGACGTTCGGTCTCGGCCAGGAGCTGTTTGCCGGCGGGCGCCTCGACAACCTCACCTCGGTGTACGCCGGGCTGCGCGCCCTGATCCTGACGAGCGAGCACACCACCGGCCCGATCAGCGTGCTGGCCGCCTTCGACCACGAAGAGCTCGGCTCGCAGTCCCGCTCCGGCGCGAGCGGGCCGCTGCTCGATGACATTCTCACCCGGATCGGCGCCGGTCTCGGCGCATCCGTTTCGGAGCGGCTGCAGGCCTACGCCGAGTCCTGGTGCCTCTCCGCCGACGCCGGACATGCCGTGCACCCGAACTACCCCGAGCGCCACGACCCGGCGAACGCGCCCATTCTCGGCGGCGGCCCGCTGCTTAAAATCAATGCCAACCAGCGTTACGCAACGGATGCCCATGGCGCGGCACTGTGGGCGCGCACCTGCGCCCAGGCGGGCGTCGAGTACCAGGAATTCGTCTCCAACAACAAGGTTCCCTGCGGTTCGACCATCGGACCACTGACCGCGACCCGGCTCGGCATCCGCGTCGTCGACGTTGGCGTGCCGTTGTTGTCGATGCACTCAGCGCGGGAACTCTGCCACGTCAACGATCCCCAAGCGCTCAGCGCGGCTACGGCTGCGTTCTTCGTGCCCGAGGCGTAACCGGACCCGGTCCGGACGGCACCCATTCGAGGGCTGGGTCAGGAGCGGGTGCTGATAGGGCGAGGGCTGGGGCGATGGTGTATCCGCTGTCGCCCGCCCCGACGAGGTCAATCTGCACGCCGATGAAGTCACTACCGCAGTGCTCGATCACGGTTTGTGGAATGCCTTCCGGCGCCAGGGCCTGATCTTACCGAGCAATAGTCGATCGCGGCCCGAGCGGAGGCTACGTCTCGGGAGCGAGCTGGTCGGTGCGTGTGATGCGCGCCAGACGTGCGCGGGCAGCATCCTCTGAGGTCGACGAAGGGCCGAGCAGGGTGCGCACGACGCCCAGAACGAGGCGGGTGGCCCAGAGGGAGGGCAGTCGGGAGCGTTTCAGACCGAGCATGTCGCGATACTCGCGGGGGATCGAGGCGACGGCCCCGGCGAACATGATGCGGTAAAAGGGCAGCATGCCACGGCTGAGCGGCGGGTAGCGGATGAATCGCACCGCCTCGGCCACGCGGGCGTCGCTTTTCAGGGTTCCGGCGCTGCGAAAGGCCTCAAGCTGGGCGGCGAGTTCACTGGCCGAATGTGGAGCATTTTGCACGCCGATCAGCTCGCCGGCCGTGGCCCATTCGTTGACGTAGCCGTCGGCACCGCCGGGAATGGCGTCGCCCCAAAGCAGGTGGGCCTGCAGGAAGGCGTCGGTGAAGACCACGTGCACCCACGAGAGAAGCTCGGGGTCACCCGCGGTGTACGGCCGTTCCTGGCCCCGCGCATCGAGGTAGGTTCCGGCGACGCGTTCGTGAAAGTGAGCCACCCGGCCCGATTCGCGCTGAGCCACCACCGTGTCCGCGAAGGTCACGGTGACGAGCCACTGAATCGTTCCCGACAGGCGGCCGAGCGGGTCTTCGTGATAGCGCGACCAGTCGTGCACCCCGGCCATCGCGCCCGGGTGCAGCGTTTGCATGAGCAGGGCCCGAATGCCGGCGACCATGGTCGCCATTCCGCCGTGCACCGCCCAGGCCGCGCTGCCCGGGCCGAAGTACCCGGCGTCGTCGCCCGTCGCGATCTGGCCGACCCATTTCGGCCGGCCTTCGCTGTTGCCCGACAGCGTCACCAGAAGGTGCGAGCGCCAGCTGTCCAAAAATTTGCCCATCTTCGGATGGTAGCCCTGCGCTGCTGGACGCTCGCCGCGAGTGCGGCAGCGCTGGCGTTGCGTATCGCGAGTTCTGCGGATCTTACGTTGAGTTTGTCGTGCTGTCGCGGTATGGGTTGCAGGCTCTGTCGAATCCGTCCTTGGTGGTGGTGGTGGCGACGATTGGCCATGAGCCACCGCAGCGAGGTCAACCGTCGCAATGAAAGTAGGTTCAAGCTCCGTGAGAAAGCCGATGCGGAGGGCGCGGAGCTGGGTGATGGTCATGATGAGTCTCCTCGGTTAGGCGTTGCTGTCGGCATAGCGGGTAACAGTGCACGTTTCGTCGGGCTGGGTGTCGACACGGCCCTCGCCGGCCAGCCCGAAGGCTGGCCGACCTTGGCTCCTACAGTTCGGCGGCGTCGGTCGCGTCGGTGATGATCCGCGCCCCGAATTCTTTGATGAGGCGGTGGCATCCGGCACTGCTAGTGGGTGAGGTGGCCGGGCCGGGGACGGCGCCGAACGGGTTCCCAGCGCGGCAGTGTGACCGTTGGTGTTCAGCGAACCAGAACGCCACTCCGTCTTCACCACGAGCGTCGTCGTACTGCCGGCGGCGATCAACCGTCTTCGCATCCGGAATCTTCGGACTAGAAAATCCAGACCCGCTCGAGCAGGTCGGTGACGATCTGCTCTAATCAGCTGCGCTGAGCCGGATCGAGCCTGACCGTCAGAGCAGAACTCTCGGGTCACCACGCCGCCACAACCCACGCAGACCGGTCGATTGAGGATTAGGTGGGGATTAGACTGATCGCATCGATCCAGGGCGTGGTCGCGCAAGGAGGTCGCGGGTGCCGATTACGCGGACCGTGCTGGAAGTCGCCGAGCAGTATCCGGACCAGCTGGCGATCGTTGCAGCTGATATTCGGCTTACGTATGCGCAACTCGTTGAGAATTCCCGGTACATGTTCGCCGCCGTGGAGGAGCTTCACCGGAGGCAGCACACGCCGCCGGTACCCGCCGCTGAAACCGGCGGCATCCCGATCACGGCTGTGAGCATCGCATCAGCGTTCCATACGGCACGCATCATTGCGGGGCTCGCGGGGTTCCGCGCTGTGTCGGCGACTATCGACCCACGGTGGCCGCTGGAGCACAGGGTCGGCGTCATTCTTGCCACGGGAATCGGTGTGGTGATCAGTGATGCTACCGACCTTGCGGATGCCCTCGCCGCGCGCGGCTGGACCGGTACGATCCAGCCGCTGGCCGACTTCATGCAGTGCGAGGCATCTGCCACGGCGGCGGCAGCACCGACGGTGCGGCACGGCAACGAGCCTTTCCTCCTCTTGTTCTCATCGGGCACGACGAGCAACCCCAAGGCATTCCTGAAGACGCGGCACCAGTACCGCGAGAACTTCGCGATCTCCAGTGCGCACCTGGAACCATGGCCCGGCGTCGCAACGCTCGCGCCCGGCCCAGTGTCGTACAGCCTCACCCTCTACGCGCTGATCGAGTGCCTCGCCTCCGGAGGCAGCGCGCACATGGCGGACGTGTTCAATCCGCTGGAAATGGCCGCGCGCATCCCCGACGAAAAGATCACCCGCGTCGTTACGGTCCCTGCCGTCGTGCAGGCACTGGTGAATGCCGCCCGTCGTGACCCCGCCCGCTTCACCAAGCTCGAACTGATCGTCACTGGCGGCGCGAATCTACCCGCCGTTCTTCGTGCGGGTCTGGCCGACGTGCTGCCCGATGTGCGGCTGATCAGTTATTACGGTGCAGCTGAGATCGGGTTCATCGGTGACAGCCGTGACGGTGACGGCACAACTATCAACATCTACGATGGTGTCAAGGCGAGTATTCGCGACAAGGATGGCGCCGAGCTGCCCGACAGCGAGCCCGGCACGCTGTGGATCCGGGCCGCCGCTTGCTCCGACGGCTACATCGCCGGTACGACAAATGCCGTTCTGAAAGGCTCCGACGGCTGGTCAACCGTACATGACCACGGCCGGCTGGTCGACGGTGCGTTGGTTCTGGTGGGCCGCGCCGGAGACATCGCCGTCACCGGCGGACACAAGGTGGCGTTACCGGAGGTGGAACGCGCATTCGAGGGACTGCCGCGCCTAGGCGCGATTTGCGCCGTGGCGCTTCCTCACGAACGGCTGGGCACGGTCATCGCCCTCGTCATCGAGGGTGAAACACCAAACAAGGGCCAGCTGCTCACCCACGCGCGGCACAACCTGGCCCCGCAATTCGTCCCACGCCGTTGGTACTGGGTCGAGCGGCTGCCGCGCACAATCGGCGGAAAGATTCGCCGCGCCGCCACCGCGCAGCTCGTCGCGCGGGGAGAGGCCGTGCGGCTGTGAGCGATCGGCGCCGCGTGGTCATCACCGGGCTCGGGGCGATCACCCCGAGCGGCTTGGATGTGCCGACGATGTGGGATGCCGTCCGCCACGGCCGCAGCGCCATTACGACACTTGACGATCCCGAATTCGCCGACCTGGCCGTGCGCATCGGCGGACAAGTGCACGGGTTCGAGGTATCCAGCGTCCTCGCACCGAGCCTTGCCCGTCGGCTGAGCCGCAGCCAACACTGGGCCGTCGCGGCCGCTGACCAGGCACTGGCGCAGGCAGGCTGGACGCCCGGAACCGGCGAGATGCCGTGGGACCCGCACCGATTCGCGGTGATCGCCGCCACGGGCTCCGGACCGGTCAACGCCATGCAGCACGCCACCCGCGCCCTCGACGAGCGCGGCCCCCGAGCAGTGCCACTGACCCTCGCGATCTACGGTGTACCCGACGCAGCGGCGGCCCTACTCAGCCAGCGCTACCAGGCATTCGGGCCGGCACAGAGCGTATCGGCGACGTGCGCGAGCGGCGCGATCGGTCTCGGGGAGGCGCTGCGTCGCATCCGCCACGGCTACGCCGACGCAGTCCTCGTCGTCGGTGTCGAGGACTGCCTGAACCCGGTAAATCTCGCATCGAACGCGAACATACGCGCCCTGGCAGCTGGGTACGAGCATGATCCCGCCGCCGCATCCCGCCCCTTCGATCGGGCACGCTCCGGCTTCGTAATGTCGGCCGGGGCCGCTGCCATCCTTCTCGAGTCCGAGGAGGGCGCGCGCACCCGCCGGGCTACCGTGTTAGCCCAGCTGGCCGGTTTCGGGGCGGCCAGCGATGCGTACCACCCGACCGCACCGCATCCACAAGGTCGAGGAGCGGCGCAAGCTGTGCGAGTCTGCCTTGCCGACGCCGGCGTCACGCCAGATGCCGTCGACCACATCAACGCACACGGCACCGGAACACCGACCGGTGATGCCGCCGAACTGAACGCGATGGATGCCGCGCTCGGTGATCGAGCTCGCAGCATCCCGATCAGCGCAACCAAGTCCAGCACAGGCCACCTCCTCGGCGCGTCCGGGGTGGTGGAGGCGATCATCGCCGTGCAGTCGTTGCGTGACGAGGTATTACCGCCCACTCGCAACCTCGACGACCTCGAGTTCGCGGGCTGGGATATCGTGGCCGGCAAGGCCCGCCGACAGCGTGTTGATACGGTGCTGTCGAACTCGTTCGGGTTCGGCGGCCACAACGGCGCGGTACTGATCAGACGCGCCAATGCATGACGACGGAGCAGACATGTCAGATCGGGAAACCCGACACGCAGAGCTGGCCTCGACGTACCTGCCCGACGACCTGTTGGGCCGTTTCCGCGCGCGGGCCGACATCTACGATCGGGAAAACCGCTTCTTCGATGAGGACCTCGCCGAGCTCACAGCGCAAGGCTATCTCACCCTGTTTGTGCCGGAGGAGTTCGGCGGCGCAGGTCTGAGCCTCAACGAAGTATCTCGGCTGCAGCAGCGTCTGGCCACGGCAGCGCCCGCGACGGCCCTCGCTATCAACATGCACCTGATGTGCGTCGGGGTTGTACGTGCGATGTTCGAGCGCGGCGACCGGTCGCTGACGTACGTGTTCGACGAGGTGATGGCCGGTGAGATCTTCGCGTTCGGGGTGAGCGAGCCAGCCAACGACTGGGTACTGCAGGGGTCGAACACCGTTGCTCAGCCGCAGGAGGACGGCGGTTACCTGCTGACCGGGGTGAAGGTTTTCACCTCACTGTCGCCGGTATGGACGCGCCTGATCACCCACGGGCTGGACAGCACCGATGCCGACAACCCGAGGCTCGTGTACGGGTTCATCGAGCGGAGCGCGGAGGGCATCAGCGTGTCGGACCAGTGGGACGTGCTCGGTATGCGCGCGTCGCAGAGCCGTGCGACGATCCTGAAGAACGTGCGGATGCGGCCGGAGAAGGTCGCTCGCAGAATTCCGACGGGGCGATACCCCGATCTGTTGACGTTCGCGATCACGAGTAACTTTCAACTGCTGATCGGGGCTGTGTACACGGGTGTCGCGCGCCGTGCGCTGGATCTGGGCGCCGCGGGGCTGAAGAGCCGGAAGTCGGCCAAGAACGGCACTACCTACGCCCAGGTGCCGGAGTTCCGGGCACGCCTGGCCGACGCCCTCATGGCGTACATGGCGGTGCCCGCGCAGTTGGACGCTTACACTCGCGACTTCGACGACCTCATCGACCACGGCGCAGGCTGGCCGCTGCGTCTGGTCAGCGCACGCATCAACGCATCGAACGTGGCCCGGCACGCGACCGAGACCGCGCTGATGTGCGCAAGTGGCAGCGGATTCAACAACAGCACCGAGCTTAACCGCCTGTTCCGGGATGCTACGGCCGGACTGTTCCATCCGCCGAGTGCCGACGCCGCCCGGCCGATGTACGCGGCCGCATTACTCGACGAGCCCACCGTTGACTGACGGGCTTCGTCCGCCAAAGCTGATCCCTGTTCGCTGGTCATTCCATTGTCCTGGCAACTCGATTGCGGCTGGGTGCAATCTCCCCCGGTTAGATCAAACCGGACGAGATCGTGGCATTCTCGGCACGAACAGGGCCGGAAAAATCACGATCATCACGATGGCCGCGACTCTTCTGCAGCCAACCCACGGGAGAACGTGAATTTCATTGCCGACCTCCGAGACACCAACAGCAAACGTAGAAGTCGACTCAACTCGGACTGGAACTGGAAGGAGTGAATTTTAGACGATTAGTCATGAAACAGATTCTTCTTATCTCTGTCTCAATTCACCATACGAGCGCAAGTCTCTGGAGACCGTTACCCGCGTGCTCCACGGCGTCATCATCGACTATTGCGGAACGAACTCTTTAGGAAAAGTAGAGGTAGCATGACTGACAATTTCTACTCCAACCCGGCCGCCAGGCGGTGGCGAACGGATGCTGTGGGCGACTCGATCCTGCAATTCCACCGCAGCCTGCCCGACTACCGGCCGAGCCCGCTCACGGAGGTTTCCGCCCTGGCCGACGAGTTGAGGGTCGGCCGTGCCTTCGTGAAAGACGAATCGTTCCGATTCGGCCTGCCGGCGTTCAAGATGATGGGCGCGTCGTACGCGGTGTCGCGCGTGCTGTCGGCTCGGGTAGGGTCGCCGGATGCGGCGCTTCCGCTGGACGAGTTGCGCGACCGGCTGACCGCGCAGGCACCGTTCACCCTGGTCGCCGCGACCGACGGCAACCACGGACGCGCGGTCGCCCATATGGCGTGGCTGCTCGGCCTGCCCGCGCGCATCTTCGTCTCGAACTACCTGTCGAAGCTCCCCTGGGCGGCGATCGAATCGGAGGGTGCGGGGGTATTTGGGGTGGACGCACCGTACGACGGCGTGGTGGCTGCCGCCCGCGCCTATGTCGAGTCGGCGGGGGAGAGTGCACTCCACATCCAGGACACCGCCTGGCCCGGCTATGAGCAGGTACCGCAGCTTATCGTCGACGGCTATTCGACCATCTTCAGTGAGGCTGACGCGCAGCTGGGGGAATTGGGGCTTCTCGCCGACCTGGTGACGGTTCCCGTCGGTGTCGGGTCCCTGGCTGAGGCGGCCATCCGCCACTATCGCTCGCGACCGGATGGAGTCGCCGCGGCTCCGACAGTGCTGAGCGTCGAACCCGAGAACGCACCATCCGTCATCGTCTCGCTGCAAGCCGGTACGCTCACCTCAGTGCCGACCTCATACACGATCATGGCCGGCCTCAACTGCGGCACGCCGTCGAGCAACTCCTGGCCATATTTGATCGACGGCCTGGATGCCGCAGTCACCGTCTCGGAGGACGACACGCGGCGCGCTGTGCACGACCTCGAGCTGCTCGGGGTGGACGCCGGCCCGTGCGGCGCGTCGTCCCTGGCGGCGATGCGCGCAATCGCAGGCGATCCGGGCAGACGCACCGCAGCGTCGCTGACTTCCGATGCCGTGGTCGTGCTGCTGAGTACAGAAAGCCGCTCGGCAAATCCGATCTGAGCCGAGGGATCCGGGTCAGGCCAGCCGGATGCCCGTCACAGGTGGCTCAGCACGTCCAGTCGAAGCTGCGCGACGACGGCGACTACGATGCAGCTGGCGACGGTGATGGTCTGCACCCAGCCGTGGACCGAGCCCAGTGTCCGAGCCATCCGCTCGTCGAAACGGCCCTGGCTGGGTTTGTGCAGGGTCACGGCCCAGGACAGCGGGACTTTCCGATCGTCTTTGAACTCCTGGGTGAAACGCCTACGTGCTGCGGTCATGCTGATCTCTACTTTCAGTAGACCCTCATTTTAAGAGGGCCCACTGTCCGAGATATCCGCAGCAGCTCACCTTGGGATTTAGTGCTCTAATGCTATTCAGACCCGGAAGGAGGTCATCATCGAGTAGACGGTTTAGGTAACGCGTATGACGGTTGTCTCGGCCCGGGCATCATCTGTTATCTGGGGTTAGATCAGATCGGCGTGGTGGGCCGCAGCCACGTTGGGGTGGGCGCGTAAGCGGTAGCGCAGGGCGTTGTCACCGTAGGTCGTCTCGAGAATGGGGCTGTTGGTCGGGTCGGCAGAGAGCCCGCGGGCCTCGCGAGTCAGACTCTCGTCGAGCTGCAGTCGCGGCATTACGGTGTCGAGTGAAGGGTTGAAGAAGAACGGCACGGAGATGCGGTCGGACCCGTCTTCAGGGGAGAAAACGCGGTGCAGGGTCGCCTTGAGGTAGCCATCCGTTGCCAGTTCGAGCATTTCGCCGATGTTCACGACGAAGGCGCCGTCGAGCGGGGGAGCGTCGATCCACTCGCCATCGTGCTCGACTTGCAGGCCGTCTTTGTCTGGTTCGACGAGCAGCAGTGTGAGAACTCCACCGTCGCGGTGCTCGCCCACACCCTGGGCACGTACCGGTTGGCCGGGATAGCGCACGATCTTGGTCAAGAGAAACGGGTTCTCGGCGAAAGCGGCGTCGAAGACGCTCTCGGGGCTGCCGAGGGCGAGTGCCCAGGCGCGCAGCAGGCGAAGCGCGATGCGGCTCAGCTCCTCATTCCAGCGCAGGGCGACGGTCTTCAGCTCGGGCAAGGACTCCGGCCAGAGGTTCGGGCCCTCGAGGCGCCAATAGTCTGGAGTTCCGACGGCGAGGGGCACGGGCTCGCGGTCTACTCCGATATCGATTTGCTCACGCCAGTCAACGGCGTTGGCGGTGAGCTCCCCGCCAACGCGGGTATAACCGCGAAACTGGGGACTGTGGATGTTTTCCAGCTTGAGTTTCTGGTCGGGCGGCAGATCAAAGAATTTGCGGGAGACGGCGAGGAGCTCTTTCGTCAGCTGCGGGTCGACACCGTGGCCGGTCAGGTAGAAGAACCCGACCTCGTGGGTGACGCGCAGGAGTTCGGCGCGGAATACCGCAGCTTCGGCTTCGCCAGCGTCGAGTTGAGAGAAATCGAGGATCGGCAGTGAGAACACCATGGTCTAAGTCTGGCACCGAGCAGGCCACGCCGCGAATCGTTGCGCCTCCGAGCCTGAGACAGGGTTGTAAGTGTCGGCTGACATTCGCTTGGATGTGCGCGGTGTAGCACCACTCAGCGGAACGCGGACATCGGCGAAGGCTGAGGGCAGGACTTCAGGAACGAGTGGCACCCGAAGTAGGCTAGTCAGGTTGCACAATCGATGCACCAGACGCGCGCGTACAGCGCGGGTCACCTGACTCAGGGGGCGGCACTTGACCGACAGCACGACATCCACGACCGACCGCGGCATTCCGAGCACGAACCGAAAGGTCATCGCGCTGGCCATCGCCGGTGCCCTCGGCGGGTTTCTGTTCGGATTCGACTCCTCGGTCATCAACGGGGCCGTCAACGCGGTCCAGCAGGAATTCGGGCTGAACGCCACCCTGACCGGGTTCGCCGTGGCCTGCGCGCTGATCGGCGCCGCGGCCGGAGCGTTCTTCGGCGGGCGCTTCGCCGACCGTTACGGCCGCATCCCCATGATGGTGGTCGGCGGCGTGGTGTTCCTGGTCAGCTCGATCGGCTCCGGCTTCGCCTTCGGCGTCGTCGACCTGATCATCTGGCGGGTGGTCGGCGGACTCGGAATCGGTCTCGCATCCGTTGTCGCACCGGCCTATATCGCCGAGATTTCGCCGCGTCAGATGCGTGGGCGCCTCGGCTCGCTGCAGCAGCTCGCGATCACCCTCGGAATCTTCACCGCTCTGCTCTCCGATGCCCTGTTCGCCGAGAGCGCCGGCGGCGCCGGCAGCGAGTTCTGGTTCGGCCTCGAAGCCTGGCGCTGGATGTTCCTGGCCGGCGCGGTTCCGGCCATCGTCTACGGCGGAATCGCGTTCATCCTGCCGGAATCCCCGCGTTTTCTCATTCTGAAAGATAAAGAAGCGGATGCCCGCGCCGTCTTCACCCGGCTCTGGCCGAGCGGCGACGTCGATCGCGAGATTCGCGACATGCGACGGTCGATCGAGGTCGACGCGCGATCCCAGAAATCGGGCTCGCTGCGGGGGAGTACCTTCGGGCTGAAGCCGATCGTCTGGGTCGGTATCATACTGTCGGTGTTCCAGCAGTTCGTTGGCATTAACGTGATTTTCTACTATTCGACCACCCTCTGGGAGGCGGTCGGGTTCGAAGAATCCAACTCGCTGACCATCTCGGTGATCACCTCGGTGACCAACATCCTGGTCACCCTGGTCGCGATCGCCCTGGTCGACCGGATCGGACGGCGACCGATTCTGCTCACCGGTTCCATCGGCATGACGGTGTCGCTCGCCACCATGGCTATCGCGTTCAGCCAGTCGGTGACGGTGGGTGGCGAGCTGAGCCTGCCGGGGGCGTGGGCGCCGATCGCGCTCGTTGCGGCCAACCTGTTCGTGATCTCGTTCGGCGCGTCCTGGGGTCCCGTGGTCTGGGTGTTGCTCGGGGAGATGTTCCCGAACTCGATTCGGGCCAAGGCACTCGGGCTCGCCGCGGCGGCCCAGTGGATCGCGAACTTCCTGATCACAGTCAGCTTCCCCCCGATGGCGGATGCCTCACTGCCGATCACCTACGGCCTCTATGCCCTGTTCGCCGGGTTGTCGTTCTGGTTCGTGCTGCGCAAGGTTCCCGAGACGAACGGTATGTCCCTCGAAGAGGCCGATACCCTGCTGCCGCCGAAGAACTCGGCGAAGAAGGCGGCCGCCGCCCCGGCAAGCTAGCCCGGGCGCCGTCGCCCAGCCCGCTGTCGTGGCTGCAAATTTGTGATTGCGCGCCCGAAAGCTGCTCGCACGCCTGGCCTGCCGGACGCGTGAGCAGCGTCCGCTCGCGCCTGCAGCATTCAGTCTCGGCCGTACTGGGTTAGACCCAACGCCTGAGCAGTTTTTGGCCACGCGACGAGACCCACTGCGCATAAAATAGTAGTTCAGGCGACGCGTCAAGCCCCCGAAGGGGAATTCGCACAGCCGGCGGTTTGTCGATAACTTCACAACACAAGATTGTGGAGTGTGACCATGCCCGAACGTGGATACGCCGTTATAAGTTTGAAAACCACTGGACTGTTCCCGTACCAACGGGACCGGGTCGTCGAGGTCGCCGTGGTGCACCTCGACGAGGGTGGTCACATTACTGCGCGGTGGGAGACTGTCGTCAACCCGGAAAGCAACGTGGGGGGCGCGACGAACCATGGCGTCAGCACGGCCGAGCTGCTGCGCGCACCGACGTTTGCCCAGATCGCTCCGCGCCTGGTCGATCTGCTCAGCGGACGAGTGCTGGTCACCCACAATGCCCAGTTCGTCACCGGCTTTCTGATGAGCGAGTTCGACCAGATCGGCTACGCCCCCGGACGCGGACTCGAAGCTGTCTGCACCATGCAACTGGCCCGCAGCTACCTGCCGGGTGCCGGACGACTGCTGGTGGATTGCTGCGCGGCCTACGACATTGAGATCGAGCCCGGCCCTGGAGCACTCGTGCAGGCCGTCGCCGGTGCGAGCCTGCTGGCGGCCTATTTGCACGGTTCGCCGAGCGCTGCCCCGTGGACCGACGCGCTCGACCGGGCCGCGCTGAATGTCTGGCCGGCCCTCCCGCGCGCAACCACGGGCACTGCGCCGGTCGGCACTGCGCCGGTCTGGGTGCACCGCGACCCGACACCCACGGATGTCCTGGCGACGCCGAGTTTTCTCGCCAGGGTGACCGTGAAGCTGCCCGACTACACCGGCCCGGAGGAGCACCTCGACTATCTCGCTCTGCTCGATCTGTGTCTGCTTGATCGCGTGCTTCTGCCGCGTGACACGCGTGAGTTGCGCATACAGGCGGAAGTCAGCGGGATCAGCCCGACCGACTGCACCGCCCTGCACCGCAGCTACTTCGAAGACCTCGTGCGCGTCGCGTGGTCGAGCGGCGCGCTGAGCATTGCCGATTCGGCCGAGCTGATCGCCGTCGCCCGCATGCTCGATGTTGCCCCTGAGGTCGTTGCGACCGCGCTGGCTACGCCCGCCTTGGCGCCGCGTCAACCGGTCACCTCCATCGAGGAAGTACTGCTGGAACGCGGCGATATCGTCGTGTTGACCGGTAACATGGCCCGCGCACGCGCCGACTGGGGCAAAGAATTGGTTGCCCGCGGACTGTCTCTGGGCACGGCGGTCACGATGCGCACCCGGCTGTTGGTCGCCGCCAACCCGGAGTCGTTCACCGGAAAGACCGGCAAGGCCCGCGACTACGGCATCCCGATCGTCTCCGAGTTCGGGCTGCGCTCGCTGATCGGCGTGCGCTGACGCGGCATCTGCTGCTGCACAACTCCCGCGTAGCGTGAAAGTGGGTGCAGCTAGCGTCGGCGCGGCGCGGCCGTCTCGGCGCAGGCGATGCAGAGGTCGGCGGCGGGCTTGATCTGCAGCCGGCCCTCGGGGATGATCTCGCCGCCGCGCACGCACCGACCGTAGTTGCCGTCGACGATGCGCTGCAGGGCCCGGTCGATGGCCGAGAGCTCTTCGACGGCCTCGCCCTGAAATCCCGACATGCGTGACCATTCGGTGCGCAGCGAGGAAGCCTCAGCGTCGTGGGCGCCATCGGCCGAGCCGTCGCTACGGGAGCTTTGCACGCCGGCGAAGGTGTCGGCGAGACGCTGGGACTTCTCGGTCAGTTCGAGGCGGCGTTCCCCGAGTGCGGTCTCGAAAACGTGCAATTGCGTGGGATTAAAGGGTGAAACGGTCATCTTCCATGGTCTCACGCCCTAGATCAGACCGCGTAGGTACTCCTCGACGGTCACGTTGCGGGCAACGGCCCGCTGCACCAGGCGCCGGTGCTCCTCGGCGCTGAGCGACACGGTCACCCGGTGCAACTCGCCCGCGCTGCGCACCGCGCTCGTGCTGTGTGGGTCGGTCAGGTCGCGAAAATCCTCGCCGATGTCGTGACCGAGATCGTCGAAAGAGAACAGCTCATCGTGTGCGTAGGCCGAAGCCTGCTCCGTCACCCGGTCCGCGGTCAGCGTCGGCGAGCGCTGACCGACGGATGCCGCAGCCGTCGCAGCGAGCCCTCCGCTAAGACCAGGCTCGGCCGCCGCTCCGCCCGCGCGAAAACCAGGCCCGGCCGGTGCCGGACGGCCGCGCTGAAACGCCTCGGCCGCCCCGCGCGCACGCTCGTCGGCGGCCTCGTTGAGCGGATGCCCGACGTGCCCCTTGACCCACTCGAACCGGTAGCGACGCCCGGCGATGGCCTCGTCGATCTCCTTGAGCAAATCCAGATTCATGACCGGTTTGCCGTCGCCCTTGCGCCAGCCCTTCGCTTTCCAGCCCTTCATCCACTTGGTGACGGAGTTGATCACGTACTGGCTGTCGCAGAGCACGAGCAGATCGTCATCGATGTGTGCGGTCGCCCGAAACAGTTCGAGCACGGCCTTGAGCTCACCCTGGTTGTTGGTCGCGTGCTTCCAGCCGCCAGCCGCCCAGGAGGAATCGTCGACGTACCAGGCCCAACCGGCTGGTCCGGGGTTTCCGAGGGCAGAACCGTCGGCGGCAGCGGTGATCGTCATTAGGTGGCCTTTCAAACAGCGGAGCGCAGGTTGACTAAGTCTGCCACCCTCGTCATCCGTTGCCCGTATTGTGTCCGTCATGTAACAGCGCCCCATCACGTCCCCCGAGCTGGTGTGATCATCTCGTGATCGAAAGGTAACCAGTGCCACGGTTGCCGGAAACACGCGCTGGCTAACGTCGAAGTCATGGCCAGCCGCTCGGGCTGCCTGCCGTTTCATCCCGAGGGGACTTCGATGACATCCAGCACCGTTGAATCAGCATCGAACGTGATCGATACCGACACCGCGGTGCTCGTGCACCGTCCGGGCCGGTGGATCGACAATTGGAACCCGGAGAACAAGAAGCAGTGGGAACAGGGCGGCAAGCTCATCGCCGCTCGCAACCTCAAATGGTCGATCTTTGCCGAGTTCCTCGGCTTTGTGGTCTGGCAACTGTGGAGCATCGTCGTCGTGTCGTTGCCGGCCGCCGGCTTCACCTTCTCCACCACCGAGGTGTTCTGGCTCATCTCGATGCCGAGCCTCGTCGGCGCGACCCTGCGCTTTCCGTACACGTTCATGGTGCCCAAGTTCGGCGGTCGCAATTGGACCATCATCTCGGCCGGTCTGCTGCTGATACCCTCGACCGCCCTCGGATTCTGCGTCGGCAATCCGGACACCCCGTTCGGCGTCATGCTGTTCGTCGCCGCGCTCGCCGGCTTCGGTGGCGGCAATTTCGCCAGCTCGATGTCGAACATCACCTACTTCTACCCGCAGAGCCAGAAGGGCTACGCGCTCGGTCTCAATGCCGCAGGTGGCAACCTCGGCGCCGGGGTGGCCCAGCTCATCGTGCCGATCGTGATCACCCTCGGCGCCGTCGGCACCCTGAACATCAGCTTCGCCGGCTGGTTCTGGATTCCGCTCATCCTCGTCGCCATGTGGGGCGCCTGGAAGTACATGGACAACCTCACCAACGCCAAGGCCGACTTCGCCGGTTCGATCGCCGCGGTCAAGGAACCGCACTTCTGGATTCTCGCTGTGCTCTACATCGGCACCTTCGGCTCCTTCATCGGCTTCGCGAGCGTCTTTCCCAAGCTCATCGCCGACCAGTTTCCGGCCTACTCCACCTTCCAGGTCGCATCCGCCTCCTTGTCGCTCGCTTTCATCGGCGCTCTCGTCGGTTCGCTGGCCCGCCCTGCCGGCGGACGCCTGGCCGACCGCTTTGGCGGGGCATCCGTCACCGTCGCCGCCTTCGGCGTGATGGCCGTCGGAGCTCTCGTGGTCGTCGCGGTGCTGCCGCTCGGTAACTTTTGGGCCTTCCTCGGCAGTTTCCTGCTCATCTTCGTCGCCACCGGAATCGGCAACGGCTCGACCTACCGCATGATTCCGAGCGTGTTCTCGGCCCGCAGCGGTGTGAAAGACGCCCACCAGAACTCGGGCGACGTTAACACCCAGCGTAAAACGGCCGCGGCCCTCGGCCTCATCTCCGCGGTCGGCGCCTACGGCGGGTTCATCATTCCGCAGGTGCTCGGCCATTCCAAGACCACCACCGGGGACTATTCCAGCGCGATCTACGCCTTCGCCATCGCCTATGTTGTGATGATGTGCGTCACCGCGTTCGTCTACCTCCGCCGCGGTTCCTCCGTCGCCGGCCAGAAGATCTAGGACCCTATGCCCGCGACCGCCACCCACTGCCCGTACTGCGCTTTGCAGTGTGCGATGACACTGAGCTCCGCTGCTGCGACTGCGAGAGAAGCGGATGCTGACGGCTCCGCTTCGCTGGCCGCCGCGGTAACGGTCGCGGGCCGGGACTTTCCGACCAACCGTGGCGGCCTGTGCAAGAAGGGCTGGACCTCGGCCGAACTGCTCGTCTCGCCGGACCGGATTCTCGAACCCCTGCTGCGCCAGGCCGACGGAACCTTCGAGCCGGTCGCCTGGAGCTACGCGCTCGACCTCGTCGCCGCGAAGCTGCGCGAGACCCGTGCGGAGTTCGGGGCCGACGCGGTCGGCGTGTTCGGCGGCGGCGGCCTGACCAACGAGAAGGCCTACCAGCTCGGCAAGTTCACCCGGGTGGCGCTTCGCTCCAGCCGCATCGACTACAACGGCAGGTTCTGCATGTCGAGCGCCGCAGCGGCCGGCAACCGTGCCTTCGGCCTCGACCGCGGGCTGCCGTTTCGGGTGGACGAGCTCGATGCGGCCGACACCATCCTCATTCTCGGCTCCAACGTGGCACAGACCATGCCTCCGTTCATTGGCCACCTCGACGGAGCCCGCGCCGCCGGTGGCCTCGTGGTCGTCGACCCACGGCGTACCGCGACCGCCCGGCTCACGGCGGACGGCGCCGGCATGCACGTGCAGCCGACCCCGGGCAGCGACCTCGTGCTGCTGCTCGGGCTGACCCACATCGTCATCGCCGAGAAACTCGCCGACCAGGACTACCTCGAAGCCCGCACCACCGGGTTCGACTCCGTGCGCCGCAGCGTGAGCCAGTGGTGGCCGACCCGCGTGCAGGAACAGACCGGCGTTCCGGTCTGGCAGCTGCGCGAACTCGCCCGCCGCCTCGCCGCCGGCGCTGCCCGGGGAGCCGCGACCGGCAGTGGCACCTACATTCTCACCGGGCGCGGCGTTGAGCAGCACGCCGACGGCACCGACACAGCCACCGCGGCCATCAACCTCAGCCTCGTGCTCGGCCTCGTCGGCACGAGCCATTCCGGTTACGGCACCCTCACCGGCCAGGGCAACGGGCAGGGCGGTCGCGAGCACGGGCAGAAGTGCGACCAGCTACCGGGCTACCGCAAGATCACCGACCCTGCCGCCCGGGCCCACGTCGCCGGGGTCTGGGGCGTCGACCCCGACAGCTTGCCCGGTGTGGGCCTGCCCGCGGTCGAGCTGCTGAGCGCACTCGGCGAGCCGGGCGGCATCCGCTGTCTGCTGGTACACGGCTCCAACGTCGTCGTCTCCGCGCCGAACGCCGACCGGGTGCGGGCCGCCCTTAAAACGCTCGACTTTCTGGTCGTGGCCGACTTCTTCTTCTCCGAAACCGCGGTGCTAGCGGACGTGGTGCTGCCGGTGACCCAGTGGGCCGAGGAAGAGGGGACCATGACGTCGCTCGAGGGCCGCGTTATTCGTCGTCGCCAGGCCGTCGAGGCTCCGGGGGGAGTGCGCAGCGAACTGTGGATCTGGCAGGAACTCGCCAGACGGCTGAATTCCCCGGGAACCTTCAGTGCCGAGGCGGCTGCGGTGTTCGACGAACTCTGCCAGGCCTCCGCGGGCGGGCTGGCCGACTACTCCGGCCTGAGCTATGCCCTGCTCGACTCCGAGGAACCGGCCTTCTGGCCCTACCCGGTCGGGTCCACCGGAACGCCGCGGCTCTTTCTGGACCGCTTCGCCCACCCCGACGGCCGCGCGCACCTCGTCGCCGTCACGGCGCGGCGCCTCGGCGCGCCGGCCCAGGTCGGCGGCACCCTGACTCTGATCACCGGTCGCCTGCTCGAGCACTATCAGAGCGGAACCCAGACCCGGCGGGTGAAAGAACTGGCCGATGCCCAGCCGGAGGCCCGCCTGCAGTTGCACCCGGCCACCGCCGAGCAGCTCGGGATCGAGGACGAGGCCTGGGTCGAAGTCAGCAACGACCGCGGAACGGTGCGCTGCCGCGCCCAGGTGAGCACCGACATCCGCTTCGACACGGTGTTTCTACCGTTTCACTTTGCCGGCGACCAGCGCGCCAACCTGCTGACCGATGACGAGACCGATCCCATCAGCGGCATGCCCGAATTCAAGAAGACGACCGTTCGAGTGAAAGCACTCGTGGAAGCAGGCGCCCATGTCTGAGCAACCCGAGCGCATCGTGCTGGTCGGCTACGGCCCGGTCGGTGCCCGTTTCGTTGAAGAGCTGCTGCCGCTCGTGCGCCAGGGCGCGGCCACCCTGACCGTGGTCGGGGCCGAGAGCGCCGACGCGTACAACCGGGTGCTGATCGCCGAATATGCCGTCGGCAACGCCGACCGGGAGAGCCTGGATATCACCGACACGCTCGCCGCCCGGGAGGCCGGCGTGCACCTGCGCCGCGGTGTGAGTGTCACGGCCATTTTGCGCAGCCGCCGGGCGGTGTCCCTCAGCGATGGCACCCTGCTGCCCTACGATCGGTTCGTGCTCGCGACCGGCGCCCGCGCCAATATCCCCACGCTCGACGGCGTCACCCGGGTGCGCCGAGACCGCCAGATACCTCCAGCGGATGCCGCCACCCTCGACACAAGCGGCGCCCCGCTCCCGCGCGGGGTCACCGTGTTGCGCGACCTGGACGACGCTGAGCGGGTACTCGCAGCAGTGACGGCCGGCAAACGCATCGTCGTGCTCGGGGCCGGCGTGCTCGGCATGGAGATCGCGCTCGCCGCTGCCGCCGCCGGGGGAGAGGCCTGCGTCGTCTACCACGGAGAGATTCCGATGGCGCGCAACCTCGACCGGGGCGGTGGCAGCGTGCTCGCCCAGAGCGCCCGGCGGGCCGGCGTCACCATGGTCAATCACTCCCGCGCCGAAAGCCTGCTGTTTCACCAGGACGACGACGGCGTCGACCGCTTCGACGCCCTGATCTGCGCCGACGGCAAACAGATTCATGGCGACCTGTTGCTGCTCTCCTGCGGGGTCGGCGCCCGCACCGAACTGGCCCAGCTGGCCGGACTGCCGGTCTCGACCGGGATCCTGGTCGATGAGAACCTGCAGAGCTGGACCGACGCGCGCATCTACGCGATCGGCGACTGTGCCCACGTGGCAGCCGCGCCCCGCGCCGGCGATTCGACGGCGCCGCCGGCCGGCGGGCCGAGCGGCCTGATCGGTCCGGGCTGGCGCCAGGCCGACTGGCTCGCCGCA